>NZ_CAJNBO010000016.1:0-226538 GCF_905221015.1 Paraburkholderia nemoris
CTTTTCTTTGCGGCGGCAAAGAAAAGTAGGTGCCCCCCCGCACAGGGGGAACGCTAATAAACCACTAACAATGCAAGGAAAGGCCAAAGCCCCAAGAACACGAACAACAAGCGCCGCAGGCAAAAAAACCCCAAGAGATGCTCACTTCATTCAAAACCCTAGTAAAAAAATGGCGCGCCTCCCGCGACAGCGGCCACCAGCTAGACGCGCTGCTAGCGATCGCCGACAAGACGGCACGATATCCAGACCGTAGCGAATGGCTAATCGAACTCGCCCACTGGATCCACCGCGGCCGCGCAGTCCACCCCGAACAACCAGGCACCGCCAGCCCTTCCCCAGCACACACAAGAATCCGCTACATGCTCAACGTGCTGGACCGCAATCCAGCCTGGAAGAGCAACGTCGCCGGGATCCTCCGCGCACTCCTACGCGAAAGCGACGGCCTCTCGCTCCTCTGCGATGCAGGCATGCCCGTGCACTCAGGCTTCTTCGGCGCCCTCTTCGAGCGCCTCGAAGCCTCCCTGATCCCGCCCGCACCAAACCGCCGCGATCTGCGAGCAATCGTCACCCTGATGTTCAGCCAGGAACGCGACGCCGAATGGATCGCCAATCTGCCCACCGATCTGCTCACCCGCATCCGCGCGCTCTTCGATTACGAACAGGACGACAGCGAACTACGCGACACCACCCCGTTCTCGCTCGACCTGCTGGCCGCCCTGCACAACCTCACCTGTCAGATCAGCTCGACCGGTCTGTCGCAAACCGTCCGCAGCCGTCTCGGTGAAGTCGACGCCGGCGATGCCGGCGGCGTGCGCGTCGCCATGGAAAAGCAGCCGTTCTACCGGCTCACGCGCGTCATGCTCGCCGTCGAAGCGGCCCATCAGGCCGTCAGCGATGGCGCGCCGCAGGAGAAGCTGCTGCATGAGGTCAACTATCTGCGCCTGCTGCTCGACGAATGCCGCAGCGCCACCGACAACGTCTTCGCCCATCTCTATCGCAACGGCGTCAGCGTTGATATCGTGTTCCAGGTCGAACGGATGCGCATGCGCATCGTGCGCGCGGAGCACCTCCTGAACGCCTGGATGGCGCAGGACGATCCGCATGCCGGCGCGCGTCTCACCGCCGAACTGGTGGACGCGAATCACGCGAGCCAGAGCGTGGCGCACCTCGTACGCAGCAATTTCTCGTTGCTGGCGCGCAAGGTCGTCGAATACAGCGCCGATACCGGCGAACACTACATCGCCCGCGATCGCGCGGAATACCTGAAGATGCTGCGCATGGCAGCCGGCGGTGGGCTCGTGACTGTGGTCACGGTCTGCGTGAAATTCGCCATCACCGGCGCGCATCTGCAAGCGATGTTCGAAGGCTTGCTCGCCGGCATCAACTACGCGGCCAGCTTCCTGCTGATGCACTTCCTGCACTTCTCGCTCGCCACCAAACAACCGGCGATGACCGCGCCCACCCTCGCCCGCGAATTGGACGGCGTCGGTACGCCGGCTGGCGTCGACAGTTTCGTGAGTTCAGTGACCGCGTTGATGCGCACTCAGGCAGCCGCGGTGCTCGGCAACGTGATGCTGGTGTTTCCGGTGTGCTTCGGCGTGCAATGGGTGTGGCATGCGCTCTTCAACGCCAACATCATTTCGCCTGAGAAGGCTCACGCCACACTGCACTCGTTCTCGCTCTTGGGACCGACGCCGTTCTACGCCGCGCTGACCGGCGTGCTGCTGTGGTCGTCGAGTTTGCTGTCAGGTTGGGCGGACAACTGGTTCGTCCTGCATCGCGTGGCAGATGCGCTCGCCTACAACCGGCGTCTGCGCATGACGCTCGGCGCGGCCGGCACCGCCCGGCTCGCCGCGTTCTGCCGCTCGAATGTGGCGGGCGTCGTAGGCAATATCACGCTCGGCCTGATGCTCGGACTCGTGCCGGCGATTCTCACCGCCTTCGCCTTCACTTTCGAGGTGCGCCACGTGACACTGAGCGCCGGCTCGATCGGCATCGCGCTCGGCGTGCTCGGCAAGGACGCGTTGAAGTTGCCGGAGCTGTGGTGGGCGGTCGCGGGCGTCGGCAGCATGGCGATCCTCAACGTGGCCGTGAGTTTCGCGCTCGCCTTCTACATGGCGGTGAAATCGCGCGACTTGCGGCGCAATGCGGTGCGCTCGCTGCGCGGCGCGATCTGGCAGCGGGTGTTCAGGCATCCGCTGGAGCTGGTATGGCCGGCCAAAGCGGCGCCTCAGAGCAAATAGAGGTCCGCGCAGGGTGGCCGGGAACAGCCCCGCCTGGCCCGCCACCCCGACCGCGTACAATAGCGCCTTATCTAACGCCTTCCGGCAACCTCAATGTCCTTCGATTTCTTCCTTCCCTGTCCGCGCGGCCTCGAAGCCTCGCTCGCCGCCGAGCTCGCCGAAATTGCCGCGAAGCACCTGAACGGCGCGCCGTTCACGGCCGGCGCGCAAGTGCCCGGCGGCGTGCATTTCCGCGGCGGCTGGGCAGCCGGCATGGCCGCCAACCTGCACTCGCGCCTCGCGAGCCGCGTGCTGCTGAAAATCGCGCATCGGCCGTATCGCAGCGAACAGGATATTTACGCGCTCGCGCTCGAACAACGCTGGGAACAATGGTTCTCGGCAAACGAAACGCTGCGCGTGGATGTCACCGCCATCAAGTCGCCGCTGCGCAGCCTCGAATTCACGACGCTGCGTGTCAAGGACGCGATCTGCGACCGTCTGCGTGAAGTCAGCGGCGCGCGGCCGAACATCGACACCGCCGCGCCCGACGTGCGCGTGTTCGCGTTCCTCACCGCCACCGAATGCACGCTCTACCTCGACACCTCCGGCGATCCGCTCTTCAAGCGCGGCTGGCGGCTGGACAAGGGCGCGGCGCCGCTGCGCGAGAACCTCGCGGCGGGCATCCTGCGTCTGACCGGCTGGACCGCCGGCACGCCGCTATACGACCCGATGTGCGGCAGCGGCACCTTCCTCGCGGAAGCCGCGCAAGTGGCGCTCAATATCGCGCCGGGTGCGGAACGTCGCTTCGGCTTCGAGAGGCTCAAGCAATTCGACGCCAAGACCTGGCAACCGCTGAAGGCCGCCGCGCTCGACGCCAAGCACGCCGCGCGTACCTCGCGCGCCGATCTGCAGATCTTCGGCAGCGATATTTCCGGCGACATGCTCGACAAGGCGCGTGCGAACTTCCAGCGCGCCGGTCTGCCGTCGATTCCGCTCAAACAGGTCGATGCGCGCGGTATGACGGCGCCGTCGGCTGAGCCTGGCATCCTCGTTGCGAATCCGCCGTATGGCGAGCGGATCGAAGTGCGTGGCCGCAACGCACGCGGTGAAATCCGCGAAGGCCGCGCCACGCGCGAAGGCCGTGACGACGACAGTTTCCACCGCGCCCAGGAAGAAGCACCGGACAGCGAGTTTTTCCAGTCGCTCGGCGATGCACTGAAGCAGCGCTTCACCGGCTGGCATGCGTTCATCCTGACGTCGGATCGCAAGCTGCCGGGCCAAATGCGTCTGCGTGAATCGACCAAGACGCCGCTCTTCAACGGCGCGCTCGAATGCCGGTTGTTCCGCTTCGATCTGATCGCGGGCAGCGTTCGCCAGCGGCCGCAGAACAACGACACGCCGGCAGCGTAAGCCGGAGCAGAGCAGCATTGAAAGAACCGCGGATTCTGGTCCGCGGTTTTTTTTCGCCGGTAGTTCGGCGATCGGCTGGTGTTGGGCCGCGCCTGCTGCCACCCCGACTTATACGCCCCTCTGTTCGCGCCCGTCACAGCATCCCGCCATTGACGCCGAGGCCCCCTGCGCGCTCGTCTTCCGCCACGTCCTTTTGCTACGCTCGCCACTCCCTACTGACACTACGCTGTCAGTAGCCCCCAAGCACACTCCTTCTCACGCCATCCGGCGATCTGCACGGCTTACCGCCATCCCAAGGAGAGTGTCATGTCCGCATCATCCAAAGTTGTTGCATGGTTTGAGATTCCGTCCGTCGATTTCGAGCGCGCTGTTCGCTTTTACGAAGCCGGGCTCGACGTCAAACTGAATCGTCAGGAAATCGGCGGCCAGCCGATCGCCATCTTCGGCTACGAGGAACCGGCTACCGGCGGCGCGATCATCCATAGCCCGTCGATGACACCCTCCGACGACGGCGTGCTCGTCTATCTGAACGCCCAGCCGACCGTCGACGCCACCCTCGCGCGTATCGAAAAGGCCGGCGGCAAGACCGATGGTCCGGTGATCAAGCTGCCGCAGGACATCGGCTACATCGCGTTCTTCACCGACACAGAGGGCAACCGCCTCGGCCTGCATTCGCTGACCAACGGCTAACACCCGACCCGGCGCACAAGCGCGGCGGCCAGCAGGCACCGCGCAGAACGCCGACCGGAGCGCGGCATGCGGCGCTATCATCGCGGGACTGTTCCTGTCCTTTTCTACAAGACGCCCACGATGACGCGCCGCGCCGACCGTCTGTTCCAGATCGCCGAACTGTTGCGCGGACGGCGTCTGACCACCGCACAACAACTCGCCGACTGGCTGCATATCTCGCTGCGCACGGTCTATCGCGACGTGCGCGATCTGCAACTGTCAGGCGTGCCAATCGAAGGCGAAGCGGGCATCGGCTACCGGTTGAGCCGCGCGGCGAGCCTGCCGCCACTCACCTTCACCGTCGATGAACTGGCCGCGCTAGCAGCAGGCGCACGGATGCTCGAATCGTGGGGCGGCGCCGGCTTCGCGAACGGCGCACGCGGGGCGTTGGCGAAGATTGCCTCGGCCATGCCCGCCGACAAGCGCGCAACGATCGAACGTCTGGCGATCTTCGCGCCGTCGTTTCATATCAAGGCGGAGTTTTCAGCGAAGGTGGACGTGCTGCATCGGGCGATCGATGGACGTCAGGTGGTGAGTTTTGCCTATACCGACGCGAATAGCGCAGAGACCGAGCGGCGCGTTTGGCCGCTGTCGCTAGCCTATTGGGGTGCGCGCTGGACGCTTGGCGCCTGGTGCGAATTGCGCGGTGACTTCCGCAATTTCGGGTTGGAGAGGATCCGGGATCTTGCGGTACTCGAATCGTATCCGGATCAGGAAGGACGACGCCTGGCGGATTGGCTGCGGCATGTGAATGCGAAGCCGCGGTGAAGATGTAGATGCGGTTTGCGGCCCGCCGCGAGGCAGGCCGCCTGGCACAGTAGCGTGTTATTCCACCGCCTTCACCATATCCTCAATCACCTTCTTCGCATCGCCGAACACCATCATCGTCTTGTCCATGTAGAACAGGTCGTTGTCGAGGCCGGCGTAACCCGCTGCCATCGAACGCTTGTTCACGATGACCGTGCGCGCCTTGTACGCCTCGATGATCGGCATGCCCGCGATCGGCGACTTCGGATCGTTCTTCGCGGCCGGATTCACCACGTCGTTCGCACCGAGCACCAGCACCACGTCGACCTGACCGAACTCGCCGTTGATATCGTCCATTTCGTAGACCATGTCGTACGGCACTTCGGCTTCGGCGAGCAGCACGTTCATGTGGCCCGGCATGCGCCCGGCCACCGGGTGAATCGCGTACTTCACCTCGATGCCCTTCTCGACCAGCTTGTCGGTCAGCTCCTTTAACGCATGCTGCGCACGCGCCACCGCCAGCCCATAACCCGGCACGATCACCACGGTTTCAGCGTTGCCGAGCATGAACGAAGCGTCGTCAGCCGAACCGGATTTCACCGGACGCTGCTCCGCCGACCCACCTGCCACCGCCGCTCCCGCCTCGTTACCGAAGCCGCCGAGAATCACGTTGAAGAACGAACGGTTCATCGCCCGGCACATGATGTACGACAGGATCGCACCCGACGAACCCACCAGCGAACCCGCGATGATCAGCATCGGATTGTTCAGCGAGAAGCCGATGCCCGCCGCCGCCCAGCCCGAGTACGAGTTCAGCATCGACACGACCACCGGCATATCCGCGCCGCCAATCGGAATGATGATCAGCACGCCGAGCACGAAGGCGATGATCGTCATGATGATGAACGGCAGCCAGGATTGCGTGAGGAAGAAGATCACGCCGAAGCCGAGCATTGCGATCGCGAGCAGCAGGTTGATCAGATGCTGCCCTGCATAGACGACCGGTGCGCCCTGGAACAGTCGGAACTTGTACTTGCCCGACAGCTTGCCGAACGCGATCACCGAACCGGAGAACGTAATCGCGCCGACGAACGTGCCGATGAACAGCTCGACGCGATTGCCGTACGGCAGGAAGCCAGGAATCGGATTGTCCGGATCGACCAGACCGAAGGCCGACGGCTCCGACACCACCGCATACGCAATACACACGGCCGCAAGACCGATCAGCGAGTGCATCGCCGCGACCAGTTCCGGCATCTTGGTCATCTCGACGCGCGCCGCGACGAACGCGCCGATCGCACCGCCGATCACGAGCGCGACCAGCAACAGGCCGAGCCCTAACCCGAGATTCGAGCCGAGCGCATTCGCCTGTTTGACGATCAGTGCGATGGTGGTGAGGATCGCAATCGCCATCCCGACCATGCCGAAGGTATTGCCGGTGCGCGCCGTCTTCGGATTCGACAGCCCCTTGAGCGCCTGAATGAAACAGACCGACGCAACCAGATAAAGCAGCGTGACGACGTTCAGACTCATTACGCGTTCTCCTTGGCCGTCTTGTCAGCGATCAGCTTCTTCGGCTCTTTCTTCCTGAACATCTCCAGCATTCGCCTTGTCACCAGAAATCCGCCGAACACGTTTACCGCCGCAAGCGCGACTGCGAGCGTGCCGAAGAACTTGCCGGTGTCGCCCACGGTGAGGCCTGCCGCGAGCATCGCGCCGACGATCACGATCGCCGAAATCGCGTTGGTCACGGCCATCAGCGGCGTGTGCAGCGCGGGCGTGACGTTCCAGACGACGTGGTAGCCGACGTAGATCGCCAGCACGAAGATGATCAGGTTGATGACGGTGTGGTTGATGACTTCCATCGCCGTTCTCCTATGCCTTGCGCGTGACTTCGCCGCCACGGGCCAGCAGCGTGGCCGCGACGATGTCGTCTGCGAGATCGATGTTCAGGGCGCCTTCCTTGGTGATGATCAGCTTCAGGAAGTCGAGCAGGTTGCGTGCGTATAAGGACGACGCGTCGGCGGGGACCATCGAGGCCAGATTCGTATAGCCGACGATCTGCACGCCGTTGCGGGTGACGACCTGGTCCGCTTCGGTGAGCGGGCAGTTGCCGCCACGACGGCCTTCGTACTCGGCGCCGCGTCCTGCCGCGAGGTCCACCAGCACGGAGCCGGGTTTCATCGCCTGCACGGTTTCCACCGAAATCAGCGTCGGCGCAGCGCGGCCCGGAATCAGGGCGGTTGAGATCACCACGTCCGCCTGTTTCGCGCGCTCGTGGACCAGTGCCGACTGGCGCGTGAGCCACGAAGGCGGCATCGGCCGCGCGTAGCCACCGACGCCCTGCGCGGCTTCACGCTCCTCATCGGTTTCGTACGGGACATCCAGGAATTTGGCGCCGAGCGATTCGATCTGCTCTTTCACCGCCGGACGTACGTCCGAGGCTTCGATCACGGCGCCCAGGCGCTTGGCGGTCGCAATCGCCTGCAAACCCGCCACACCCGCGCCGAGAATCAGCACGCGGGCCGCCTTCACGGTGCCGGCTGCCGTCATCAACATCGGCATAAAACGCGGATAAAGCGTGGCGGCCAGCAACACCGCCTTGTACCCCGCGATGTTCGCCTGCGACGACAGCACGTCAAGACTCTGCGCCCGCGTGGTACGCGGGGCGGCTTCGAGCGCGAACGCGGTGACGCCCGCGGCCGCCAGCTTTGATGAGTTTTCGGTATTAAACGGATCGAGCATGCCGACCAGCGTCGCGCCGCGCTTCAGAAGCGGCAACTCGGCATCGGTCGGCGACTGGACCTTGAGGACCAGATCAGCCCCAAAAGCAGTAGCCGCGTCGACGATTTCCGCGCCGGCGGCTGTAAAAGCTTCGTCAGGAAAGCTTGCGCCGGCGCCGGCGCCGCTCTGGATCGTGACCCGGTGGCCCTGGGTCACATACTTCTTGACCGTTTCGGGCGTCGCGGCGACGCGGGTTTCGTGCGCGCGCGTCTCGGCTGGCACTCCGATGTGCATCTTTTCTCCTCCTCGACTTCCTGTTTTACGACAGAGCTGCCGACGAGGCACGCCGGCTTGCAAGTGCAACGGCTAACGGCGTCACTTTAACCGAAACCTGGGGGTGCGCAGAAATCGGGGACAATCCGGGGGTGCCCGGCGACCGAGGTGGCTCACCGGCTGCGGCTGGGCGGCCCTCGCAGCCGTCCGCTCGCTTCCGGGCAGCCCAGGCCCATAAACGGTAAAATGCGCACCCATGAAACCGGAAACCTGGCTGCCGCACGTCACCGTTGCGGCCATCGTCGAGCGTGACGGGCGTTTTCTCGTGGTCGAGGAACATACCGCCGACGGCCTGCGCCTGAATCAGCCCGCCGGCCATCTGGAAGCGGGCGAAACGCTTCTGGAAGCGGTCATCCGCGAAACGCTCGAGGAAACCGCGCATCCGTTCACGCCCGAGGCGCTGGTCGGCATGTATATGACGCATTTCGAGCGGCCCGGCGGTGAGGGCGTGACGTATCTGCGCTTCACCTATTGCGGCACGAGCGGAACAGCGGATACCGGGCGCGCGCTCGATCCCGACATCGTCCGCACGCTGTGGATGAGCGCCGACGAATTGCGTGCCTGCCCCGAACGGCATCGCACGCCGCTTGTCATGCAATGTCTCGACGATTACCTCGCGGGACGGCGTTTCCCGCTCGACTTCGTGCACACGCATTCGGTCGGGCGCAAACAGGCGTAAATAGCCGTACATAACCCGTCGCAAACGGGCCTGGTCCGTCACAAGCGGCGAGGCAGACGACAGGGCAACACGGTCAACCCACGATCAACGAAGTCACGCAGTACCCAGTGAGCACCTTATGAGCAAGCAGAAAGTCGTAGTAGGCATGTCGGGCGGCGTCGATTCGTCGGTTACCGCATGGCTGCTGAAGGAACAGGGCTACGACGTAGTCGGCCTGTTCATGAAAAACTGGGAAGACGATGACGACAGCGAGTACTGCTCGACGCGGCAGGACTGGATCGACGTCGTCTCGGTGGCGGACCTGATCGGCATCGACGTCGAAGCGGTCAACTTCGCCGCCGAATACAAAGACCGCGTGTTCGCCGAATTCCTGCGCGAATATTCGGCCGGCCGCACGCCGAATCCGGACGTGCTGTGCAACGCCGAAATCAAGTTCAAGGCCTTCCTCGATCACGCCATGTCGCTCGGCGCGGAAACCATCGCGACCGGCCACTATGCTCGCGTGCGCGAGAACAACGGGCGCTTCGAACTGCTGAAGGCCTTCGATCATACGAAAGACCAGTCTTACTTCCTGCATCGGCTGAATCAGGCGCAATTGTCGAAAACACTGTTTCCGTTGGGCGAGATTCCGAAAACCAAAGTCCGCGAGATCGCCGAACAGATCGCGCTGCCGAATGCGAAGAAGAAAGATTCGACTGGCATCTGCTTCATCGGCGAACGGCCGTTCCGCGACTTCCTGAACCGCTATCTGCCGACCAAACCCGGTCCGATGAAAACTACCGACGGCAAAGTGGTCGGCGAACACATCGGCCTCGCGTTCTACACCTTCGGGCAGCGCAAGGGCATCGGCCTCGGCGGCAGCAAGGAAGGCAGCGGCGAACCGTGGTTCGTAGCCGGGAAGGATATTGCGTCGAACACGCTGTATGTCGCGCAAGGCCACGACCATCCGTGGCTGCTGAGCCATACGCTCTCCGCGGGCAATACGAGCTGGGTCGCGGGCGAGCCGCCGGCCGACGGTTTCGCTTGCGGCGCGAAAACCCGTTACCGGCAAGCGGACGCACCGTGCTCCTTCAGCGCGGCAGGTGCCGGCGAAGGCCTCTTCGAGCTGAATTTCGACGCCGCGCAATGGGCTGTCACACCGGGGCAATCTGCGGTGCTCTACGATGGCGACGTATGTCTCGGCGGCGGCATCATCGAACACGCGGTAACCGGGCAGCCAACGGCGCGCCAGCCACAACAGGCAGCATTGCTCACCGCCCGTTGAACCATGAGTTCGATCGTGCGGCAACGCTTTGGCGACGCCGCACGTGCTTTACCTGCATGCCTCATCTTCAAGCTTCAGACTTCACGCTTCACCAATACGTTTCACCTTCAAGCCGCAGCTAGCTTCACCATAACAAACAGGTGTTCGTTCCCCTCGCGGCAGACTCCGTTTGCGCCGACAGCGTTGACGATCCCTCCGCGACGATCCTCACTGCACTGGAGTCCCCATGTTTTCTCGACGTTATCTGGCGATGTGGTGCGCAGTCGTGCTGTTCGCCATCTGCGCCCTGTTTGCCGTGACGAATCACATTTCGTGGTTCTGGATCATCGTGCCGGTGGCGCTCGTCGCGCTCGGCCTGTTCGATCTGACGCAGCAGCATCACGCAATTCTGCGTAACTATCCGCTGTGGGGCCACTTCCGTTTCCTGTTTGAATTCATCCGCCCGGAAATCCGCCAGTATTTCGTCGAGGACGATACCGACGAGAAACCGTTCTCGCGCGCGCAACGCAGCATCGTCTATCAGCGCGCGAAGAACGACGTGGACAGCCGCCCGTACGGCACCGAGCTCGACGTCAAAGCCGTCGCGCACGAATGGATCAGCCACTCGCTCGCGCCGACCACGCTCGATAACCACGACTTCCGCATCGTCGTCGGACCCGACCGTGCACAGCCCTACTCGATGTCGATCTTCAACGTCTCCGCGATGAGCTTCGGCTCGCTGTCGGCGAACGCGATCATGGCGCTGAACCTCGGCGCGAAGAAAGGCAACTTCGCGCACGACACCGGCGAAGGCTCAATGTCGAAATACCACCGCGAGCATGGCGGCGACATCATCTGGGAAATCGCCTCGGGCTACTTCGGCTGCCGTAACGACGACGGTACCTTCAGCGCGGAGAAGTTCGCGAAGCAGGCCGCCGAGCCGCAAGTGAAAATGATCGAGGTGAAGCTCTCGCAAGGCGCGAAGCCCGGTCACGGCGGCGTGCTGCCGGCCGCGAAGATCACGCCCGAAATTGCCGAGACGCGCGGCGTGCCGATGGGCCGCGATTGCATCTCGCCCGCCACCCATTCCGAATTTTCGTCGCCGCGCGGCCTGCTCGAATTCGTCGACCGCTTGCGCACGCTGTCCGGTGGCAAGCCGACCGGGTTCAAGCTGTGCATCGGGCATCCGTGGGAATTTTTCGGCATTGCGAAGGCGATGCTGGAGACGGGGATTCTGCCGGACTTCATCGTGGTCGACGGTGCGGAAGGCGGCACGGGCGCAGCGCCGCTGGAGTTCACCGATCACGTCGGCGTGCCGCTGCAGGAAGGCCTGCTGCTGGTGCACAACACGCTGGTCGGCATCGGCTTGCGTCAGCGCATCCGCATCGGTGCGAGCGGCAAGATGATTACCGCATTCGATATCACGAAGACGCTGGCGATCGGCGCGGATTGGGTCAACGCGGCGCGTGGCTTCATGTTCGCGGTCGGCTGCATTCAGGCGCAGACCTGCCACACCGGCCGCTGCCCGACGGGCGTCGCGACGCAGGATCCGGTGCGTCAGCGTGCACTGGTGGTGCCGGACAAGGCTGATCGCGTGTTCAACTTCCATCACAACACGCTGCAT
The DNA here is from genome assembly GCF_905221015.1 of Paraburkholderia nemoris. Lineage (NCBI taxonomy): Bacteria > Pseudomonadati > Pseudomonadota > Betaproteobacteria > Burkholderiales > Burkholderiaceae > Paraburkholderia > Paraburkholderia nemoris. The sequence continues at coordinate 11,712 of NZ_CAJNBO010000016.1, forward strand.
GCGCTGAAGGAAATCATTCAGGCGGCGGGGCTCAAGCACCCGGCGGAACTGCGCGCGCATCACATCGTGCGGCGCGTGTCGTCGCATGAGGTGCGGTTGATGTCCGATCTGTTGAAGTATCTCGATCCGAACGATCTGCTGAACGGCAACTATCGCTACACGTTGTACGAGAAATATTGGCCGATGGCGCAAAGCGATTCGTTTGCGCCGAAAGTTGAACTGGCCGCGACGTAAGGCAGTTATGGCGGCGATTGGTTTGTGAACCGGTCGCCGCCTAAGTCTTAGATTTAGACGGCGAGTTTTTGCAGAAAAATAAGAATCCTTAGGAACCCGTCTTATATACAACTGCGGCGGCGGGTCGTACATTGGCAGGGTCTTCTGCACCCGCTTAATGTTCATGCTTACATCCCCATCTGCTCCGCTGCCGCTCGGCGAACACACGCAACTCGTCCAGACCCGCCACGGCTGGATGCTCGCCAATCCGAACGACTTCTATCTAGGCCGCGCGCTCATTGAATACGGTGAATGCAGCGAACTCGAATCTGCCGTGTTGCGGCAGTTGCTGGTGCAGCCGGGGATCGTCGTGGAAGTCGGCGCGAATATCGGCGTGCACACGATCATGCTGGCGCGTGAGGCGCAGGCGCGTCACCAGGTGCTCGTCGCGTTCGAGCCTCAGCCGGTGATCTTTCAGAACCTCTGTGCGAATCTCGCGGCCAATGGTGTGCGCAACGTGCTCGCGTGGCCGTATGCGTGCGGGGCGACTGCGGGGACGCTGTATTTCGCGCAGCCGGACTACGATGCGCTGGGCAACTTCGGAGGCGTGTCGATGCAGACCGAGGCTGCGGCGAATACGCTCCCGGTTCCGTGCGTGCGGCTGGACGATGCACTGCGCTCACATACCGTGGGATTGCTGAAGCTCGACGTGGAAGGGTTCGAGTTGAACGCGCTGCTAGGGGCTGAGGAAACGATTGCCCGCTCGCGACCGGTGATTTATGTGGAAAACGACCGGCTCGATCAGTCACAGGCTTTGATCGAGTGGTTGTGGTCGAAGGAATACCGGTTGTGGTGGCACTTGCCGCTTTTGTTTAATCCGGGCAATTTCTTTGGACGCTCGGAGAATATCTACGGTCGCGTGGTGTCCTGCAATATGCTGGCGCTTCCGCGGGAACTGGAGATGGAGATCGACGGGTTCGTCGAAGTGACGGATTCCGCCACCCATGCGTTGATGAGTTTGGGCAGTTAGCGGACGGCACAGGTCCCGACAAAACGAACGACCATCGGCCGCCCGAAGCGGCCTTTTTCCGTTTGGCGAACACTTCGGTCCCCGTCCGACCCCGCAAAACGGACACCCCCCTCCCTTTCCGTTAAAATCTACGGTTTAGCACTTCGCTCCACGGCCAGCTCGCGCGCTCCGGCGTTTGCGGCGCGGCCCTATGCCCGAAAGGCACTTCATGCTCACGTTTCAGCAAATCATCCTGACACTGCAGTCCTACTGGGATAAGCAGGGTTGCGCGTTGCTCCAGCCGATCGACATGGAAGTCGGCGCGGGCACGTCCCACGTCCATACTTTCCTGCGCGCAATCGGTCCGGAGCCGTGGCGAGCCGCCTATGTGCAGCCGTCGCGCCGCCCGAAAGACGGCCGCTACGGCGAGAACCCGAACCGCCTGCAGCATTACTACCAGTATCAGGTCGTGCTGAAGCCGGCGCCGGAAAACATCCTCGACCTGTACCTCGGCTCGCTCGAAGCCCTCGGTTTCGACCTGAAGCAGAACGACGTGCGCTTCGTCGAAGACGACTGGGAAAATCCCACGCTCGGCGCCTGGGGTCTCGGCTGGGAAGTGTGGCTGAACGGCATGGAAGTCACCCAGTTCACTTACTTCCAGCAGGTCGGCGGTCTGGATTGCAAGCCGGTGCTGGGCGAAATCACTTACGGTCTCGAACGTCTCGCGATGTATCTGCAGAAGGTCGAGAACGTCTACGACCTGGTCTGGACCGAGTGGGAAGAGCAAGGCCCGAACGGCCCGGAACTGCGTCGCCTGACTTACGGCGACGTGTACCACCAGAACGAAGTCGAACAGTCCACTTACAACTTCGAGCATGCGAACGTCGATCTGCTGTTCACGTTCTTCAACAGCTACGAAGCGGAAGCCAAGCGCATGATCGACGCGCAGATCGCACTGCCCGCTTATGAACTGGTGCTGAAGGCCGGCCACACGTTCAACCTGCTGGATGCTCGCGGGGCGATCTCCGTCACGGAACGTGCGGCCTACATCGGCCGGATTCGCGCGCTGTCGCGTCTGGTCGCACAGGCTTACTACGACTCGCGCGAGAAGCTCGGTTTCCCGATGCTCGGCAATCCGGTGCACGGCGTGCCCGGCCTGACCACCGACGAACAGGATGCCGCCATGCCCGCATGGGCACCGCCGCTGAAAATCGAACGCAAGATCGATCCGGACTGACGAGACGAGAACACCAAGAAATGACTCAACCCCATCAAGCTACCCTGCTCGTCGAACTGCTGACCGAAGAACTGCCGCCGAAAGCGCTCGCGCGTCTCGGCGACGCCTTCGCCGAAGGCATTGCGCAGCGCCTCGCGGCCCGCGATCTGGTCGAAGGCGAACTGTCGTTCGAACGTTACGCCACGCCGCGCCGCCTTGCCGTCACGATCAAGAACGTGCGTTCGGTCGCGCCGGAAAAACACGTGCGCGAAAAAGTGCTGCCGGTTTCCGTCGCGCTCGATAAAGACGGCCAGCCCACCGCGCCGCTCGCGAAGAAACTGGCCGCGCTCGGCTTCCCCGATTTTTCGGTGAACGACCTTGAGCGCGCGCAGGACGGTAAGGCCGAAGCCTTCTTCCTGCGCTACGCCGCGCCGGGCGCCACGCTCGCCGAAGGCCTGCAAGCCGCGCTCGACGAAACGCTCGCCAAGCTGCCGATCCCGAAGGTGATGACGTATCAGCGCCCGGACGGCACTAATGTGCAGTTCGTTCGTCCTGTCCATCGTCTGACCACGTTGCACGGCGAACAGGTCGTGCCGGTCACGGCACTGGGCGTCGATGCCGACGACACCACGCTCGGCCACCGTTTCCTGTCCGAAGGCCTCGTGCAGATCCAGCACGCGGATGCGTACGCCGACACGCTGATGCACAAGGGCCGCGTGGTCGCGAATTTCGCCGACCGCAAGGAAACCATCCGCACGCACCTGCTCGCACAAGCCGACGGCGATCAGGTCGTGATGCCGGAATCGCTGCTGGATGAAGTGAATTCGCTGGTCGAATGGCCGGTGGTCTACGCCTGCCGTTTCGAGGACGAATTCCTGCAAGTGCCGCAGGAATGCCTGATCCTGACGATGCAGACGAACCAGAAATACTTTGCGTTGACGGATGCGAACGGCAAGCTGCGCTCGCGCTTCCTGATCGTGTCGAACATCGAAACGAAGACGCCGGGCGATATCGTCGAAGGCAACGAACGTGTGGTGCGTCCGCGTCTGGCCGATGCCAAGTTCTTCTTCGAGCAGGACAAGAAGAAGCCGCTCGCCGAGCGCGTGCCGCTGCTCGCGAACGTCGTGTATCACAACAAGCTGGGTTCGGCGCTGCAACGCGTCGAGCGCGTCGAAGCGCTGGCGGGTGCAATTGCCTCGCTGATCGGCGCTGATGTCGCGCTCGCCAAGCGCGCTGCACGTCTGGCCAAGGCCGACCTGATCACCGACATGGTCGGCGAATTCCCCGAGCTGCAAGGCACGATGGGCACGTACTACGCGCGCCATGACGGCGAGCCGGAAGAAGTCGCGCTGGCCTGCTCAGAACATTATCAGCCGCGTTTCTCCGGCGATGCGTTGCCGGCCACGGCAACCGGCACCGTTGTCGCGCTCGCCGACAAGCTCGAAACGCTGGTCGGCATCTGGGGCATCGGCCTGCAACCCACCGGCGAGAAAGACCCGTTCGCGCTGCGCCGTCATGCGCTCGGCGTGCTGCGGATTCTGGTCGAGAAGCAATTGCCGGTCGATCTGATCGAACTGCTGCGCACCGCTTACGCGCAATTCGCCGCCGTGCCGGGCGTCGCCGATTCGACGCAGGCGATCTACGAATTCAGCATGGACCGACTGCGCGGTCTGCTGCGCGAACGCGGCTACGCGCCGGGTGAAATCGACGCGGTGCTGGCGCTGAACCCGACGCGCCTCGACGACATCGTCGCGCGCCTGGATGCAGTGCGCGAATTCGCAGCGCTGCCGGAAGCCGCATCGCTCGCGGCGGCCAACAAGCGCATTTCGAACATCCTGAAGAAATCGGAAGGTTCGGTGACCGGCGGCGTGCAGGTTGCACTGCTGACCGAAGCGGCCGAAAAAGCCTTGTACGCGCAACTCGAACAGGTTGCACCGCGCGTGCAGACGCAACTCGCCGCACGCGACTATACGGGCGCACTCACCGCGCTCGCCGCGTTGCGCGAACCGGTCGACACGTTCTTCAACGACGTGATGGTCAACGCCGAAGATCCGGCGTTGCGCGCCAACCGTTTGGCATTGCTCGGCGCGCTGCATCAGCAGATGAATTGCGTCGCCGACATTTCCCGACTCGCCGCCTGAGCCCCGCGCCATGCCGACCAAAAAAGTGGTGATCCTCGACCGCGACGGCGTGATCAACGTCGATTCCGACGCGTTCATCAAGTCGCCGGACGAATGGGTTGCCCTGCCCGGTTCGCTCGAAGCGATCGCGCGGCTGAACCAGGCGGGTTATCGCGTGGCGATCGCGACCAACCAGTCGGGCATCGGCCGCGGTCTCTTCGACATGAACGCGCTCAACGCCATGCATCTGAAAATGCATCGCATGGCGGCGGCGGTCGGCGGGCGCATCGACGCCGTGTTCTTCTGCCCGCACACGGCGCAAGATCACTGCGAATGCCGCAAACCGAAGCCCGGCATGCTGAAGATGATCGCCGAACGTTTCGAAGTCGATCCGCACCATACGCCGGTGGTCGGCGACGCGATGCGCGACCTGCAAGCGGGCGCCTCGCTCGGCCATCCGACGCATCTGGTGCTGACCGGCAAAGGCCGCAAGACACTCGCAGCGGGCGGCTTGCCCGAGGGCTCGCGCGTGCACGACGACCTGCGCGCGTTCGCACTCGACTTCCTTTCCGACGCTCACGAGTGACGCGCGCCACGCGCGTCCCCAACTCTCACTGACCACGCCGATGCGCTTCATCCGTTCTTTGCTGCTGCTGATCTACTTCGTGCTCTTCACGGTGCCGTACGCAACCGCGTGCTTCATCGCGTTCCCGTTCATGCGCGCCGACAATCGCTACTGGATGGCGGCCGGCTGGTGCCGCGCCACGCTTCACACGGTGCGTTGGCTGAACGGCATCCGCTACAACATCAAAGGCTTTGAGAACCTGCCCGATGGTCCGGCCGTGCTGCTGTCCAAGCATCAATCGGCATGGGAAACGCTGGCGTTTCCGGCGCTGATGCCGCGGCCGCTGTGCTACGTGTTCAAGCGCGAGCTGCTGTACGTGCCATTCTTCGGCTGGGCATTGGGCATGCTGAAGATGGTCCACATCGACCGCAAGGAAGGCAAGTACGCGTTCGAATCTGTCATCAAGCAAGGCAAGCAGCGCATGGCGGAAGGCGCCTGGGTGATTATGTTTCCGGAAGGCACGCGCACGCCGACCGGCAAGCAAGGCAAGTACAAAACCGGCGGCGCGCGTTTTGCGATTGCTACCGGCGCGCCGGTCGTGCCGATCGCGCACAACGCCGGACGTGTGTGGCCGCGCAACTCGTTTCTCAAATATGCGGGTATAGTCACAGTGTCGATCGGCAAGCCAATCGACACGACGGGGCTCACGCCCGATGAAGTGAACACGCGCGTCGAACAGTGGATCGAAGCTGAAATGCGCCGCATCGATCCTACTGCGTACCGCGCGGCGGAAAGCAGCTCCGCCGCCGCACCAATCTGACGCGCCCGCGCCCTCGAAGGCGCATTTGCGCGAAGCCGAATCCGATGCAGAAGTCTCCTACGTCGCAGCCCGCTGCGGCGCTCGATAACCGGCAGCTCGATCTCCCGCTCTTCGCCGAGCCGGGGTCGACGTCGTCGTCCCCAACACCCTCCGCACCATCAACGGGCTCGCAGAGCGGACAGCAGCCGGCCGTGCCGCTCGCACCGGACGGCACCAAGCTGCGCAGCCTCACCATTGGTTCGCGCACGCTGCACTATGCGCTCAAGCGCTCGGCACGCCGCTCGATCGGCTTTGCGATCGACAGCACCGGCCTGATGATTACCGCACCACGTTGGGTCACGCTCGCGGATATCGAAACCGCGATCACCGAAAAGCAGCGCTGGATTTTCGCGAAACTGATCGAATGGCAAACGCGTGTCGAACAGCGCGCGTTGCCCAAGGTCGACTGGAAAGATGGTGCGGAAGTGCCGTATCTCGGCCAGCCGGTGCGCGTGAAGCTCGGTTCGCCGCAAGGCACGCTCGCGTTCAACGCGGATGAAGGCGCACTGCAAGTGCCGCTGCCGTTGCAAGCGGACCCGCAGCAGATCAAGGATCGTGTGCAGGGCTGGCTGCAAGGCGAAGCGAAGCGCCTGTTCGGCGAGCGCCTTGCGATCTATGCGGAGAAGCTGGGCGTCAACTATCGCGCATATGCGCTCTCTTCGGCGGCCACGCGTTGGGGCAGCTGTTCGAGCGATGGGAAAATCCGCCTGAACTGGCGGCTGATTCACTTCCCGCTGTCGATCATCGATTACGTCGTGGCGCACGAGCTCGCGCATCTGCGCGAGATGAATCACAGTCCGCGCTTCTGGCAGACTGTCGAATCGATTTTTCCGGAATTCCGCGAAGCGCGGCAGACGTTGAAGTCGCATCCGCCGGAATTGCTGCCGACGCTTTGAGGCCTTCAGGTCCTCTTCGGCCATGAAGCCTTAAAGCCGGCGCCTCAACCCGAAGCGCCAGCCTTCTAAAACCCGCAGCTCACTCCGTGCAGAAAGTTTCCTGCAGGTGACGCCACGTCACCTTGCCGTGCGCGTCGAGATCCATCACCGCCGTCGAGCGCCGCACGTTCGCATTGCCCGCGTTGTCGCGCTGATATTCCCGATACTTCACCACCGCGCCCGACGGATACTCGGACACGATCTCCATATCGCGAATCGTGATCTGCGAGCCGGGGCGCGCGCCGTTCAGCTTCGCGAAAATCTCGCGCAGGCCGGCGTGGTCCAGTGCGAGACCGGACGGCATCACCAGCGTGAATTGCGGAGCGAAGCGCGCCATGATGCGATCCAGCGCGCCGTGATCCGCGGAGCCGTCGAACAAAGTCTGAATTTCGACGTGGATGTCGTCGAGTTCTTTGAAGTAGGGATTGCGGTTATTCATTGCATGTCCTCACCCGTCCGCTCACGTCACTTTTTCTTCTGGATGAACTCGATCTTGTAGCCGTCCGGATCTTCGACAAAAGCAATCACGGTGGTGCCGTGTTTCATCGGGCCGGCTTCGCGCACAACCTTACCGCCCTGAGCCTTGATCTTGTCGCACGCGGCGTACGCGTCTGCGACTTCGACGGCGAGGTGCCCAAAGCCGGTGCCTAGGTCGTACTTCGGCGTGTCCCAGTTGTGCGTGAGTTCGAGAACGGTGCCGTCACGTTCGTCTTCGTAGCCGACGAAAGCCAGCGTGAATTTACCGTCCGGATAGTCATCGCGGCGCAGCAATTTCATCCCGAGCAACTCGGTGTAAAAGGCAATCGAACGGTCCAGGTCGCCGACCCGGAGCATGGTGTGAAGCAGGCGCATCGTGTACTCCCTAGTGCGTGATGTCGAGAACGACAATGTACCCGGAATCACGCTGCGTTGCAGGGCGCGCCACACCTGCCGACATGCGGCAACACGCGCGGCGTGCCCGTTTCAGCCCGCGCTTTTCGCCTCGTCGCGCAATGCGCGCCGCAGAATCTTGCCGACATTGGTCTTCGGCAGTTCGCTGCGGAACTCGATGATCTTGGGCCGCTTGTAACCCGTCAGTTGCTCCTTGCAGAATGCAAGAATGTCCGCGTCGGTGAGCGCTGGGTCTTTCTTCACGACGTAAAGCTTCACCACCTCGCCCGCCTCCGCGTCCCGCACGCCCACCGCCACCACTTCGAACACGCCCGGATGCTTCGCCACCACGTCCTCGATTTCGTTTGGATAGACGTTGAAGCCCGACACCAGAATCATGTCCTTCTTACGATCGACGATCTTCACGAAACCTTCTTCCGTCATCACGCCGATGTCACCGGATTTGAAGAAGCCGTCCGGCGTCATCGCCTTCGCGGTTTCGTCGGGACGGTTCCAGTAGCCAGCCATCACCTGCGGCCCGCGAATGCAGATTTCGCCGCGCTCGCCGAGCGGCACGTCGTTGCCGGCGTCGTCGCGAATCGAAATTTCCGTGGACGGCAACGGCAAACCGACCGTCCCCGTAAACGCAGTGGACGTCGGCAGATTGGTCGTGGCGCACGGCGAGGTTTCCGATAGCCCATAACCTTCGACGATCGGCACACCGGTCAACGCTTGCCAACGTTGCGCGACGGCTTGTTGCACCGCCATGCCGCCGCCGTTCGATTGCACCAGCTTCGAGAAGTCGAGCGAATTGAAGTCCGGCTCGTTCAGCAGCGCGTTGTACATCGTGTTCACGCCGGGGAAAGAGTTGATCGCGTAGCCTCGCAAGGCTTTGATAAGCCCCGGCAAATCGCGCGGATTCGGAATCAGGATGCCCATGCCGCCGCAACGCATCGTCAGCAAACCGCAAACCGTCAGCCCGAAGATGTGATACAGCGGCAGCGCGACGACCGTGATGTACTGCTTGATGTCGGTGCGCCCGCGATACACCGGTTCGCGCCACAACTCCGATTGCAGGACGTTGGCGATCAGGTTGCCGTGCAGCAAGGTGGCGCCCTTCGAAACGCCGGTGGTGCCACCGGTGTATTGCAGCACCGCCACATCGCTTTGCGTGAGCGTGACGGGTGTGAAGCCCGAGTCCGAACCACGCGCGATCGCATCGTTCAGCGCAATACACGAAGCGGGCGGCACATTTTCCTCCACCTCAGGACTACCAGCGCCGAGCATCTCACCGATCGACGTCAGCACGACATGCTTGATCGACGTATGCGCTTGCACCGTCTCGAGCGTCTTCGCGAACGGTTCGAGCAGCACGATTGCTTCAGCACCGCTGTCGTTCAACTGATGCTCGAGTTCTCGCGGCGTGTACAACGGATTAACGTTCACCACCACGTAACCGGCACGCAGGATGGCCGCCATGACCACCGGATACTGCAACACGTTCGGCAGCATTACGGCGATGCGTGCGCCGCGTGCAAGACCTAACCATTGAAACCACGCCGCAAGATGGCGTGACTTCGCATCGAGCTCGCCGTAGGTCAACTCGTGTCCCATGCAAACGAACGCACGCTCCGCGGCATGCGCCAAGAAACTCTGCTCCAGCAAGTCACCGACAGAACTGAACTGCGTAGTGTCGATCTCCGCCGGCACGCCTGGCGGATAGGACTTCAACCAGATTTTTTCCATGTCTCCTCCTTGGGTTTCGCATCGCGATGCGCCGATGCACGATGTGCCGTTGCGCCGTCGCCCTGACTCGCCGATGCGAGCCGCTTCTATCGCGTGGTAAGTGCAGGCATACGCTGCGAGGGCCGGTCGAAGCAATCGAAGAATCTGCGCAACTGCTCGGCCGTGCCGCGCTCCAGCACTACTGTGCCGTTCTCGATGTACTTGGGCAACTGCGACGGCATGTCGCGCAACATGCCGTACAGGGTGCTGGTTTCCAGCGCGAGTTGAACATCGATCGCCGACGGGGTGCGCTCGTGAATCTGCAACACGCCACGCCGCAATTCGAGCGTATGCGTTTCATTGCGATCCGTCACGCGGAATGCGAGTGTCATCTGCACATCGGCGCTACGTTCCGGATCGACGTTCACGCTAAAGCGCTGGAACACATTGCGCAACGGTTGAGCGCGCAACACGTCCGTCGAGGCGAGGCTCGAACTGCCCGCGAACGGCAGTTCGTCGTAGGCGTGTTCGAGTTCGCGCGCCGCGCTCAGATACCAGTTGCGCCAATTGGTGTTCACCGTGCGGTAGCCCAGTTCGCGCAACGCGCTCGCCTTGATGTTGCGGGCATCGGCGTCGCTTGTATCGAGGCGCACCAGCAGCGTGGCCAGTTCCGCGGCCCAACGCCAGTCGCCGTCACCCAGGGCGATACGCGCAGCGGCACGAACCGCCTCCACGCCGCCCATCATCTTCACCATGCGCTGCGAACGTTCAGCACGCGGCAGCGGATCGAGCGACGCCGGATCGCCATCGAACCAGCCGAGCTGACCGCTATACACCTGCCGCACCGAATGCTTGACCGTGCCGTAGTACTCGCCAAGCCACGCATGCTCCGCGAGATGCGGCGGCAGCGCGGGAATGGCCTCTGCGAGTTCATCCGGGCTTAGACCGAAGTTCATGTGGCGAATGGTCTGATCATGGATGAACTGGATGGCGTCGCGATACACGCACAGCACCTCGGCGACATACTGCGCGCCCGATACCGGACGACCATGCGCCGGCACCATATGCGCCGCGTTGAAGCCACGCATCATGTCGATGGTCTGATACCAGCGCACCGGGTCGCGATAACGCGTGCCGCGCAGTGTATGCACGTTCGCGAGACACTCGCCCTGGATCACTTCCGCCGACAGCAGCACGCCAAGCTCGGGCAGCCACATGACGATTTCGTCGTCGGCTTCGGAAGGCGCATAGCGGAACTCGAAACGCACGCCCGCCAGCACGATATCGAGCGTGTCGTCGAACACGCGGGTCGGCGCGAAAAAGCTCGCCGGCTCGGCGATCAGTACGGGTCCGATGCCCGCGTTGACCTTGCCGGTCGCGCCGGCCGGCAGCAGCGTGCCGAAGCTGTAGGCCGACCGCGTGGCGAGAATCGGCGCCACGAGGTTTGCGTTGTTGATCACCGTGTCCATCAACGAGCGGTGCGCGATGATCTCGACGCTGCCCGCCTCGAGCGCGGCTTCATCGACGAAACCGCGCACGCCGCCGGTGTGGTCCGTGTGGTTGTGCGTATAGACGACGGCCTTGACCGGCAGTTCGGCATGACGCGGATCGATCGCGCAGAAATCCTCATAGATGCGTTTCGCAGCGGACACCGCCTCAGTCGCATCGATGACCACGATGCCGTCGTCGCCGACCACGAAGATGATGTTCGCGATCGCGTAGCCGACTGCGCAATACACGCGCTCGGCGACACGGTAGATACGCTGCGCCATGCGCCGCGAGTGTTCGGTCAGGCGCGGCGGCACGGTCGGCGCGGCGACGGCGTAGGCAAGGTTCACACCGGCGTCGAACGCGACATCGAGTGGTTCGCCGATATGCGGCGCGTCGAAGGCGGGATTGCGGACGCGTTCGGGGCAACATGAGTTCATGCGGTGTCTCCTTGACTATGTGTCTGCGCGTTATGGAAATCGCGCGGCATCTGTCTGTGTTTTCGATTAATGGAACCGGAATTCGGATTCCGATTTTTAGGCAAAAAAAATCAGCCGTCCGGCAAACCAAGGCAGCGCCGCACCCGGATTTGCAGCCACGACCGCAATTGCCGGCTGGAGAGCGACAACGGACCCGGGTCGTTCAGCACGCTGTTGACCAGCATGCCGAGGATCATCTGCAGGGTGGCGCGCACTTCGAATTCGAGCGCCTGGGTAGCCTCGCCGTCAGCCTTGATGCCACGCGACTGCGCCAACGCGCTAACGAGACGCGGCACGATCATCGCCAGCACTTCGTGATTGGTCGATTTCACGGCGTCCCAACTGGCTTTGCGTTGCGACGCCCGCAGCAACGACGCGTGATACAGCCCGCGATTGCGCCGGAACGTCAGCACGTAAAACGTAATGACAGCATCGGCAAGCGTGCCCGCATCGTTCGAACGCCACGCCGGGTCACGCTCGACGGTCTCGCGGATGTGCGCGAGCCCCTCCTGCATCGCCGCGTCCTGAACGACTTCGAAGAAACTGTCCTTGTTGTCGAAGCGCCGATAGAACGCGCCGATCGACGTATCCGCGCGCTCGACGATGTCGTTGATCGACAGATCGTCGAGATTACCGCTCGCCTCGATCAACTCCCGTCCGGCTTGCAGCATGCGAACGAGCCCCTGCTGACTGCGCGTCTGACGCGGCGCGGCGATAGCGCTGGGCTGCGCTTCGCGGCCGCGCGGTGAAGTCGTCGTCATGCGGTGTTCAGCCTCGGTTCGCTGCTCGGAAAAAATGAAGATTCAGGGAAAACCGGAATCTGGATTCCGGATCGTCCGCGATTGGGATCGCTGTGTCAACCGCATCCAGGGTAATCACGGGGGCCGCTCCTGCGATCACCCGAGCGGCCATTCAGCGGTCCCTTCATGTCGCCAATGAGTCGGCATGGAGCAAGCCCCGCGCGGCGCGATTGGCGTCCTCCATCACCTGTTCGGCGAGTCCCAACGCGGAATACGCGGCAGGCGAAGGCGTGCGCTCGGCCAGATACACCAGCGCGAATTCCAGCGCGAGACGCGGCGGATTGACGAGCGGAATGCGCGCCAGCCGCCGCATCTCCAGATCGCGCCGCACCGCGGATGCCGTGGAAAACAGCACGGCATCGGTTTGCGCCACGACGTCCTTCAGCACCGCCACGTCGTTACATTCGATCTGCAGCGGAATCTGCTCGTGCGCACGGTACTTAAGCAGGCGATGCAGGGCGTCCTTCATGAACGCGGGCAAGGTCACCGAGACCAGCGGGAACTCGCGCAACGCCGCGAGCGGCACCGTACCGCGCGCAAACAGCGGATGGTCCGGCCGCGCGAACCAGCCGCCCTCGTGACGCGGCAGACGCTGCAACGTGACATCGGGCGTGACGGGCGGCACACGGCGGTCGGTGACGAGAAAGTCGACCTGTTCGGCGCGCAGCTTGGCAAACAGCGCATCGCCTTCGCCGAGTTCGATCGACACCTTGATCTTCGGAAAGCGCCGCGTGAACTCCACCAGCAGGTCCGGCAGCAACACCACGGCCGCGTAAGGCCCGAGGCCGATGTGCACCTCGCCGAGCTCGTGCGCCTTCAGCAGTTCGACGTCGCGGAACAGACAGCGCGTTTCGAACAGCACGCGCCGGGCGCGCTCGACCAGCAGCCGCCCGGCCGCCGTCATCGCGACGCCGCGTGCGGCGCGGTCGAACAATTTCATGCCGACTTCCTCTTCGAGCGCCTGAATGCTGCGGCTCAATGCGGGCTGGCTCAGATGAACACGCTCTGCGGCGCGCGCAAAGCTGCCTTCCTCGGCGAGCGCGATCAGATGGGTAAGGCGGCGGGAATTGACCTCATGCATAGTTTGCAAGCTCCCGATAACGAGAATGCACTTGAACAATTCAGTTATACCACCTCAAATGGGCGAAAACCCAGCGCCTTGCGCCAGAAATGGAGACACGTTTTGCCCACTTTCCTCAGCAGCACGAAGCGCTGCACGGCGCTTGCCGCCGACACAGCGTCGGCTTATCCCACCCAAGCACGCGAGACCGCGCAAGGCCGCCGCTGGGTGATCGTCGCCTCGCTGTTCCTGTTTATGCTGATCAACTTCGCCGACAAGGCCGTGCTCGGTCTGGTCGCGATCCCGCTGATGCATGACATGCAGTTGACGCACAGTCAGTTCGGCCTCGTCGGCAGCGCGTTTTTCCTGTTGTTCTCGATCTCGGGTATCGCCGTCGGTCTGATCGTCGACCGCGTCAATATGAAATGGCTGCTCGCCGCGCTTGCGCTGATCTGGGCGGTAGCGCAGTTGCCGCTCGCATGGCCAACCGGCTTTGCCGTGCTGCTGCTGTGCCGCGTCCTGCTGGGGGCGGGCGAAGGGCCGGCCTCACCGCTCGCGCTGCATGTGGTCTACACCTGGTTCGACGACCACGAACGCAATCTCCCCACGGCCATCGTTCAACAAGGGGCGACTGCGGGCGTCATCATCGCCGGACCGTTGCTCACCTATATCTCGCAGCAGTGGCACTGGCACGCGACATTTCTCACGCTCGGCGCGGTGGGCATCGGCTGGACCGCTTTATGGCTGTGCCTGGGCAAGACGGGTAATCGTCAGCACAACCCATCACCCGCGTTTGGCGCCACAGCGACCGGCCCACGTGCTGCGTCATTACGCTTTCGGCGCATGCTCAGCGACCGCACGGTTATCGGCGTGATGCTGCAATGCTTTGTCGGCTATGCGGTGATCGCGATCGGCTTCACCTGGGTGCCGGCGTATTTCCGGCTCGGCCTCGGCTTTGGCGCGACTCAGGCGGGTTGGTTGTTCGCGCTGCAAGTCGCGGCGCAGATCCCGCTCGGCATCGCGCTCGCGATGGCTTCGCATCCCATGCTCAAACGCGGCGTGCCGTCGAAGGTAGCGCGCGGCAAACTGATCAGCGCGGCATGCGTGGTGAGCGGGTTGGCGTACTGCTCACTGCTGTTCGGTGCGCCGCCGTTCCTGAAAGTCGCGCTGATGGGACTCGCCAGCGCGTTGGCGATCCAGACGTTCACCTTCGGCCCGATGCTGGTCGCCGAAGTCGCGCCGGCGGCGCGGCGGGGTGCGCTGCTCGCGATCACCAACTCGATCGTTACCACCGCCGGACTGATCGGACCCATCGCGATGGGCAAGCTGCTCGGCGCAGCGGGCGACGTGCGTGGCTATGAGATCGGATTCGCGGTAACCGGCACGTTGTTACTGATCGTGGGTACGGCAGGTTTCGCGTTGATCGATCCGCAACGGTCGAAGCGGCGTATGGAAGGCACGCCGGGGTGAGACACGCGGCAGCATGTTCGCCACCGCGAGTTACACCGTGAACGTGAACGGCGAACATCTCAGCACGGCAGAGGGCAATCTGGGCGCGCGCCGAAGTTGGCAAGTACTCAGAACTGATGCCGCATGCCCGCCATCAAACCGATCTGGCTACCCTTCTGCGCAAGGCCGATACCGTTGACGCCCTGCAACTGCGCGCCGATCAGGTCGCCCCGGTACAGCGAGTAATCGCCTTCCAGATAGATATCGGTGCGCAGGGACAGGTTGTAGTCGGCGACCAATTGGTACTGCCATGCCGAACCGTTCTGCGCGGCGGTTTTGCCATCCTGCAGCGTGCGCCAGACATTCGCTGCGAAGTGCCACTTGTTGCTGACCTGCTGGGTGATGCCGCCCATGATCATGCGGCGCCGCGCAAAGTCCGTGTATTTGAGCGCGGCCAACGCGGGCGCGGTGAACGGCCCATTGGCGAAATTCGAAAAGCCGGCGTCATTCTGATCGACGATATAGCCGACGGAAAACCGGGTCAGGTTCCACGTGTACGACCCGCCGAAAGTCCACGCTTTCGCGGCCGCGCCGTTGACCGAATCTTTCGACTCCTGATACGCGCCGCCGAAGGTGAACGGCCCACCCGGCGCGTAAGCCAGCGCCATGCCGATCTGGCTGCCGTACGAATTGCCCGCGTTGCCGCCGAATGCGTAGCCGGCAGCCACATGGAAACCGGCATATTTCGCCTGATACTGCACCTGGTTGCTGGTCCAGATGCCGCCTGTCATCGTCACTTCCGGCTGGAAGCTGAAATCGTACGGAACCCAGATATTGCTGCCGTAGCCGCCGATGGTAATGCCCTCGATCATCACGTTGTACTGACGGCCGAAGATCACCTGGCCAAGGGAATCCGAGCGCACACCCACTTGCGCTTCATTGAAGAACGGCAAGGTGGGATCGCTTTGGCCGGTATTCATGTAGAAACGGTTTTCGAGCTTGAAGAACGTCGACCAGCCGCCGCCCAGATCCTCGACGCCCCTTATCCCCCAACGGCTTTCCGTCATGCCGCCGTTACCGAGTCCGATCGACGAATCGCCAGCCTGGTTTGCGTGGGTCAGATAGTGCACACTTTCGTCGATCACGCCGTAGAGCGTCACGCTCGATTGAGCGTGCGCCATTTGACACGCCAGCGCTGCCGGCACCACCGCCATCGCCCACCTGCTTACGCGCTTCATTTCGTCTCCTCATACAGATTCCCGCTTTTCACGGATATTTCGACACCGCCACGCCTGCTGCAAAGTACCGGCACGCTGTTCATCTGAGGCCGCGCAAATCGACAGGCAAGATGCGAAGTCCGCGTCGGAACCTCGCGCAACAGCCAATTCAGACTGTTTGAATAAGCTGACGAAATGCGTGTGGGTGAACCTTAGCGCGAAATAGGGGCTGTAAGAAAATAGACTGAAGTAAGTGTTGTTATGTCATCGAAATGCTTGCAGCCTGAAAGAAGCACGCGTAGGCGATGGGGTCATCGCATTACGGGGCAGATGGCTTTGATATCGTATGACTTATGACAGTGAACCTGCGCAACCCATGAGCACCACCGCCCTGTCCACGCGCCGTACCCTGGATAGCTTCGCCATCCTGCTGATGATCGGTTTGTGCGCGATCTGGGGACTCCAGCAAGTCGCGATCAAGAGCACCAACGCCGCCCTGCCACCGATCTTCCAGGCCGGCCTGCGCTCGGCAATAGCAGCCGTGCTGGTGTGGGGATGGGCGCGCTCGCGCGGTACGCCGCTCTTTCGCGACGACGGCACATTGGGCGCCGGCTTGCTCGCGGGCGTGCTGTTCGCGGGCGAGTTCGTGTGCATTTTTCTTGGCCTGACGCTAACCAGCGCTTCGCGCATGGCGGTCTTCCTGTACACCGCACCGTGCTTCACGGCACTCGGGCTGCACTGGTTCGTCGCCGGCGAGCGCATGCGCCGCACTCAGTGGCTCGGCATCCTGGTGGCGTTTACCGGCATCGCGCTGGCATTCGCTGACGGCTTCCTGCATGGCCATGGGGCGCAGGGCTCGACGCTGAAGGGCGTCGCCGGCGACGCGCTCGGTGTGCTGGGCGGAATCACATGGGCCGCGACCACCGTGGTGGTGCGTGCCACGCGCCTCGCTTGCACGAGCGCCAGCAAGACGCTGTTCTATCAATTGGCGGTGTCGGCGGTGGTGCTGCTCGCGCTCGCGCTGGGGCTCGGACAGGCACGCGTGGAAACCGTCACGCCGCTGGCGGTGATGAGCCTCGCGTACCAGGCGGTGATCGTGGCGTTCGTCAGCTATCTGCTGTGGTTCTGGCTGTTGACGCGTTATATCGCGTCGCGCCTGTCGGTGTTCTCGTTCTTGACGCCGTTGTTCGGCGTGGCCTTCGGCGTGCTGTTGCTTGGCGAGTCGTTCAGCGTGCGCTTTCTGATGGCTGCAGCGTTGGTGCTGGCCGGCATCGCGCTGGTCAACCTGCCGGCGAAGCGGGCCGCCGCTTAACCGCTTAAGGCGTGGGGAGTTTCACGCGCGCTGCAGGACGCAGCGCGCTTCCTTCAAGACCGTGCGCCGCCGCTCAGGCGTCGTCATTCCCAGTTTCCGAGGCCGCGGCGCCGCGCGACGGCGAAGCCGCCACGATCTGCGCGACGCGCACATATTCGGCCACCGGCACATCTTCGGCTCGGCGTTGCAGATCGAAGCCCAGCGCCTCAAAATCCACCGAGTCGCGAAACGCGGCCAGGGTATTACGCAACATCTTGCGGCGCTGCGAGAAAGCCGCCGTCACCACTTCGCCGAGAACGCGCTCGTCCACGGCCGGCAGTTCATGCAGTTCGTACGGGATCATCCGCACGATCGCCGAATCGACCTTTGGCGGCGGGTTGAACGCATCAGGCGGCACGTCGAGTTGCTTGTCGATCACGTAGCGGTACTGCAGCATCACCGAAAGGCGGCTGAACGCCTTCGTACCCGGCTCCGCCACCATCCGCTCGACGACTTCGTTCTGCAGCATGAAATGCTGATCGATCACGCGATCCGCGAACGCGGTCAGATGAAACAGCAGCGGGCTCGAAATGTTGTACGGCAGATTGCCGACAATGCGCAGCGACGCCTTCTCACCCGGCGCGGCCAGCGTGCCGAAGTCGAACGCGAGTGCATCGCCCGCATGCAACTCGAGCAGGTCGCCGAATTTTGTCTTGAGGCGGCCGATCAGATCGCGATCCAGCTCGACGGCGTGCAACGGTGCTTCGGGCGTCGCCAGACGCTCGATCAGCGGTTCGGTGAGCGCGCCAAGCCCCGGCCCGATCTCGACCATGCGCTCGCCGCGCTGCGGCCGGATCACGTCGACGATCGAATCGATCACGCCCATATCGACCAGAAAATTCTGTCCGAAACGCTTGCGCGCGATATGGCCTTGGTGCCGGCCCGGTTGCTGTCTGCTGGTGGACATCGAAGAAACGCTAAAAAGAGAACTGCTTAAGAATAGGAACAAACCAGGAATACAGGCAACGACCGCGCAAAGGTCAGGCAGCGGGCAAACCCAGAACAGCGCGGACCACAAACCGCGCCGCGATCGCTGGATCAGCCCGCGCGGCGGTGTTGCGCCATCGAAACCGCCGTATCGATCGCGGCGATCAGACTGCCCGAGTCGGCACGGCCGGTGCCGGCCAGATCGAGCGCGGTGCCATGGTCGACCGAGGTGCGGATGATCGGCAAGCCGAGCGTGATGTTGATGCCTTCGCCGAACGTTGCGTACTTCAACACCGGCAGGCCCTGGTCGTGGAACATCGCCAGCACGCAGTCGGCCTGCTCCAGATAACGCGGCTGGAACAAGGTGTCTGCCGGATAGGGACCAGGCGCGTCGATGCCCTGCTCGTTCGCGAGCTTCAGAGCGGGAGAAATCACCTCGATTTCCTCGCGGCCCAGATAACCGTTTTCGCCCGCATGCGGGTTCAACCCCGTGACGAGGATGCGCGGCGCAGGCAGACCAAAGTGGTGACGCAGATCGTGATCGACGATGCGCAGCGTCTCGACGATACCTTCGATCGTCAGCGCGGCAGAGACGTCTTTGAGCGGCAGATGCGTGGTAGCGAGGGCAACGCGCAACGGACGCTTGCCGGTGCCGGCCAGCATCATCACCACGCGCGGCGTATGCGTACGCTCGGCGAGGTATTCCGTGTGCCCGGTGAACGGTACACCGGCATCGTTGATGGTACTTTTTTGCAGCGGCGCCGTGACGATGGCGTCGAACCTGCCGGCCACGGCGCCGTCGATCGCGCTGTCGAGCAGATCGAGCACGTAGCGGCCGTTGGCGGCGTCCAGCTTGCCGGCCACCGAGGGGGCGCCGAGCGGTCGATGCTGCACCCGCACGCGCTTGCCGTCCGCCACCAGCGCGGCCCAATCGACGCCTACCGCACGTGCCCGCTCAGCCAGCAAATCTGCATCGCCCAGCACGGTGAACTCGGCACCGGGCCAATGCGCCGCCGCGCCCGCCAGTGCCTGCACGGTCAGTTCTGGACCGACGCCGGCAGGCTCGCCGGTCGTGATCGCGATCTGCAACGGAAGGCTGGTGGACTGCGCGGCGCTTGTCATGACGTTTATTGCGCGCTTGTCAGCTGCGGCTTCACTTCCACATAGGCGGTGTCGCGCAGTTCGCGCAACCAGTCGGCGTAGGCCTGTTCCGCCTTGCGCTGGCCGATTGCCTGACGCGCCAGATCCATCTGCTGCGAAACCGAGCCTTCCGATTCGCGGCGGCCTATCACCTGAATCAGGTGGTAGCCGTATTCGCTGCGCACCGGGTCGCTGATCTGACCGTCCTGCAGGTTGTTCATGGCGCGCTCGAATTCCGGCACCGTCTCGCCCGGGCTGATCCAGCCGAGGTCGCCGCCTTGCGACGACGAACCGTCTTGCGAGTAGGTGTGGGCGAACTTTGCGAAGTCGCCGCCTGCGGCGATCTGATTCTTGATTTCGAGCAGCTTCTGACGCGCTTGCGGCTCGGACATGCCGTCGCCGACGCGCAGCAGAATGTGGCGAACGTGCGTCTGTACGAGCTTCGGTGCATCGGAGCTGGCACCCTGGCCCGCGCGACGATCAACGAGGCGCACGATTTCGAAGCCGTCGTTGGTGCGGATCAGATCCGGGCTGACCTCACCCGGGCGCAGCGCCGAGGCGGCCTTGACGAACTCAGGCGGCAGCTTGGACGGCGTCACGAAACCCGTATCGCCGCCTTTCGAGGCATCCGGGGCTTGCGAATTCGACTTCGCCAGCTTTTCGAAGTTGGCGCCGCCCTTGGCTTCGGTCAGCAGCGCCTGGGCCTTTTGCTGCGCGGCTTCGATGTCGGTTTCCGAAGCGTTCAGCGGCGCCTTCAGGAAGATGTGCTGAAGGTGCAGATCGCTCGTCAGACCGGAGTTCGGTCCGCGCTGGCTGGCGATGTAGTTCGCGACCTCGGCGTCCGACACCGTGACCTTGCTGTCCACTTCCTTCTCACGCAGACGCGAGAGCGTGAGCTCGGTGCGCGCGTCGTTCGTGAAGGTGGTCCAGGGCACGCCTTGCGCTTCGATACGCGCACGGTACATGTCGAGTGTCAGGTTGTTCGCCTGCGCGAGCCGCTCGAGCGTTTTTTGCACAGCGGCGTCGTCGATGTTGATGCCGTCTTCTTTCGCCTTCTGCAACTGGATGCGTTCCAGCACCATCTGGTTGAGCACCTGCTGGCGCAACTGGTCCATCGGCGGGACCGGCGCGTTCTGCTGGTTCAGCCGGCGGGTGATCAGGCCGATGCGGTCGTCGAGCTCGCGCCGCGTGATGACACCGTTGTTGACCACTGCGGCAATGGTGTCGACCGTCTGGCCTCTATTGCTGGACAGCGCCTGCGCCTGAACGGGCGCTACCGACAGGAAAGACGCCGCGGCGACGAGACCGGCCGCAAGCGTTGCCAAGCGAAGCTTTTTCATGATTGCCACAGATACTCCAATGATGTCGGGCGCGCCTGGCCCGTCTTTTCGCATGCTATAAATGATCGCGCGAGCGTCATTCGTAATTGGTGAAACGCGCTTCCGGCGGCGGCGGCGGCGGCAACGGCGTATAGCCCGCCACACTCGAGCGGAATGCGGAAATCAGCCCATTGTCGACGCTCGACAAGCCCTTGAACGTCAACTGCGCGAGAAACCGCGTGCTCGACTGCTGCTGCGACGATGTATTCAGACCGTTCGCATAGCGCTGGATCCCGGCGCCGAGCGTCCAGCAGTCAGCGTCGTATTGCAGGCCGACCAGACCGTCGACGATCCGGTGCCCGCCCAGGTCGTAATTGAAACGGCCTACCCCGTACACACGGTGCGTCAACGGCCACTGCCCCGAAATCAGCACCTGGTTGATCGGCTGGTTATCCAGCGTGGTGTTCGCGCGGGTGTAGCGATACGCGACATTGATCACCTTACCGCTGGCCGGACTGAACCCGAAGCCGACGCTCGTCTTCGTCAATTGGTTGTTGTCGGCATTATATTGGAACGCCGTTTCCGAAGCGAAACCGGCGCCGAGCTTGAGCGACGCACCCGCGATCAGGTCCGAATGCGTGGCCTGCGTGCTGGTCTGCGTAGGCAGCAGCGTGACGCGCTGATCGTGGAAGTAATACTGCTGCGCGATCACGAAGCGTGCGCGTTCGTCGCCCGTGGCCGGGTTGATGAAGCGCGTGGTAATCGCCGCGGTCAGACGGTTCGCGTCGGCGATCCGGTCGTTACCGACGAACGTGTTCGGCGTGAAGATTTCAGCCAGCCCGAAGTCGGAGTCGGCCGTATCGAACAGCGGCGCGTTTTCCTGGTTGCGGTACGGCGTGTAGACGTAGTAGAGCCGCGGCTCCAGCGTCTGGATGTAATCCTCGCCGAAGATCCGCACCGAACGGTCGAAAATCAGCCCGGTGTCGAAGGTCAGCGTCGGGATCGACTCGGTGAAATTCTTCGGCGTACCGGCTGTAGCGATATTGTTCAGGTTGTACGACGCAAAGTGCCACTGCACCTTCGGCGTAACGAAGTAACCCGGCCCGACCACCGAATACGACAGGTACGGGTTGAACATCACCCGCTGACCCTGGGTCGTGTCCGCCGTGGTGATGCGGAAATTCGTGTAGTCGGCTTCCGCGCCGTAGTCGAAACCGCCGACGTTGTACTTCGCGTACTTCACGTTCAACTGCGGCTCGCGGCCGTACGGCGCAATCGAAGGCGTCAGCGTCTGCCAGTGCTGTTCACGGGCCAGCACGGACCACGGGCCGTTGTTGTAGGTCAACCCGGCTTCCTGTTGATACAGGAGCTGGGTGCCGTTCTGGAACTGACTGACCGACGACGACAGGTCTTCCGGATACGTGTTGTCCGAGACCTTGTTGTAGTAGATGTAACCGCCGAACCCGTCGCCGAAGTTCTGGTTGTGCTGGATGTACAGCGCGTAGCGGTTGGTCTTCGTCAGGCGGTCGTCCGGCAGGTATTCACCGGTGATCGAGCCCGAATAGTTGGGCGACAGATAACGGAAGGTCGACTGCAACTGCACGCCGCGCTTCGAGATCAGCCGCGGCGTCACGGTCAGGTCGCGATTCGGCGCGATGTTGAAGTAGTACGGCACCGACAGTTCGAAGCCGTTCGACGAACTGAGCGAGAACGTGGGCGGCAGAATGCCGCTGCGCCGCTCGCCCGATAGCGGGAACGACAGCCACGGCGAAGCGAATACCGGCACGCCCTGGAAGAACAGCACGCTGTTGTACGCAACGCCTTCGTCCGCGCCGGTGTCGAAATCGAACTCGCTGCCCTTGATATACCAGCCCGGACTGTCCGTGCACGAGCAAGCCGTGTATGTGCCCTTCGTGAACACCGAGCGCTCGCTGTCGAGCATGTCGACGCGCTCCGCGCTGCCCGAGCCGCCGGTCACGTTGAAGTGATACTTCGGCGCGGACATGAAGCCTTCACTCGAGTCCACCCGCATATGCGCTTCCGGGCCGGCGAACGTGGCGCCGTTGTTGTTCAGGAAAACCTGGCCGTATGCGTCGGCCATGTCCGTGTCCTGATCGTAGTGCAGCGCGTCGGCCTTGATCACGAAGGTATTGCGCCGCACCTCGGCCGCGCCTTTCGCGGCCATGTCCTGGTCGGTGGTGCCGCTCGTCGTGTCGCCGAGCACGAAGGTCGCCGCCTTCTGGCCTGCCTGCAATGGATGTTCTTCGAGCTGCGGGGCGAGCTGCATGCCCCATGGCGCGTCGATAGGCTGCGGCTGCGCGGCTTCCCCCACCAACTGGGCGTGCGCAAGCGCGGGCATCAGGCCCGGAACGGCGATCAACGCCGCGACGAGCCGCCTTTTGCGCGGCACTACAGCACAAGAGGGAGTCGTTTGGGAAAGCTGTCTAGGCGGCATGTATCGTTTGGCGAATCGGCCCGTCCGTCAGCTTTTGTAGTCACGATCCACCGCCTGCACATCCCGACCGTGACAGTCGGCTGCACATCAATATTTACAATCTGTCGAACAATGAGGCGGGCGGTAGAGCGGACACGCGAAAGCTGGCGTGAGTCGCGTCAAAAAAGTCGTGGGGTATTATATGGCAAGACGTTGCCCCTCTGAATTTGCTGCCGGTTTTCATGACGCTCCCCCCTGCCAAAAACGCTACCCAAGA
Source organism: Paraburkholderia nemoris (assembly GCF_905221015.1). NCBI lineage: Bacteria > Pseudomonadati > Pseudomonadota > Betaproteobacteria > Burkholderiales > Burkholderiaceae > Paraburkholderia > Paraburkholderia nemoris. The sequence goes on from NZ_CAJNBO010000016.1 coordinate 35,165, forward strand.
TTCCTCCGACAGCCGCCTCGAACTGCTCAAGGTCTGGCTGAACGCCCACGCAGCGCGCTATGCGCTTGATCTCGGCACGCTTCTCCCGGCTTCGTCCGACGCCAGTTTCCGGCGCTATTTCCGGCTCGCCGGTAAGGTGGCGGAAGGTGAAAGCGTCGGCACCCTGATCGCCGTCGATGCCCCGCCGCCCGAAAAGTGCCGCGAATTTGTGCAAATCGCACATTTGCTCGAGGCCGCCAACGTGCATGTGCCGCGCGTGCTGGAGGTCGATTTCGACGCTGGCTTCATGCTCGTCACCGATCTGGGCACCGATTCATACCTCGGCGCGCTCACTGAGGCGCAAAACGGCGAAGACCCGCGTCGCGCCCGCTCGCTGATGCACGACGCGCTCGATGCGCTGATCCGCTGGCAGCTCACCTCGCGCGAAGGCGTGCTGCCGCCGTTCGACGAAGCCTTCCTGCGCCGCGAGATGGAGTTGCTGCCCGAGTGGTTCATCGGCCGCCATCTGGGCCGCGAGGTCGACGACAAGACCCGGGCGCTGCTCGATCGCACCTTTGCGCTGCTGATCGCGAGCGCCCGGGCGCAACCGCAGGTGTTCATGCTGCGCGATTTCATGCCGCGCAATCTGATGGTCGCGGCCTTGCCGAACCCGGTGAATCCCGGCGTGCTGGACTTCCAGGACGCGGTATACGGCCCGATCACTTACGACGTCGCCTCGCTGCTGCGCGATGCATTCCTCAGCTGGGACGAAGAGTTCGAGCTGGATTGCTTCGTGTACTACTGGGAGCGCGCGAAAAAAGCTGGCCTGCCGGTCGATCCGGATTTCGGCGAGTTCTACCGCCAGCTCGAATGGATGGGTCTGCAACGGCATATCAAGGTGCTGGGGCTGTTCTGCCGGATCAACTACCGCGACAGCAAACCGCATTACATGAAGGATCTGCCGCGCTTCATCGGCTATGCCCGCAAGGTCGCGGAACGCTATGCACCGCTGCGTCCGTTCGCGAAGCTGCTCGACGAACTCGAAGGCCGTGCGAATGAAGTCGGCTACACGTTCTGACCGATGACGATGTCTCTGAAGAAAGCGATGATCTTCGCCGCCGGGCGCGGCGAGCGCATGCGTCCGTTGACCGACACGTGCCCGAAGCCTTTGCTCGAAGTGGGCGGCAAGCCATTGATCGTGTGGCAGATCGAACGCCTCGCGCGTGCCGGTTTTCAAACCATTGTGATCAACCACGCGTGGCTCGGCGAGCAGATCGAAGCCGCGCTCGGCGACGGTTCGCGCTGGGGCGTGCAGTTGCGCTATTCCGCCGAGCATGAGGCATTGGAAACTGCCGGCGGGATCGTGCAGGCGTTGCCGCTGCTCGAAGACGCGGGAGCTAGCGAAGTATTCGTCGCGGTAAGCGGTGACGTGTACGCGGATTTCGATTACGCCGCGCTGGATGCTCGCGCCGAGATGCTTGCGACATTGCGCGAACCCGGCATGCATCTGGTGATGGTGCCGAACCCACCGTTTCATCCGAACGGCGACTTTGGCTTGGTCGGCGGAACGCTGTCGCTCGAGGCGCAACCGCGCTTCACGTTCGGCAATATCGGTCTGTACGACACGCGTATGTTTCGCGATCTGCCGCGCGGCACGCGGCGGGCGCTCACGCCTTACTATCGCGCGACGATTGCAAGCGGTCTCGCGAGCGGCGAGTTGTATGAAGGATTGTGGGAGAACGTCGGTACGCCGGCGCAACTACAGGATTTGGATCAGCGTGTGAGCGCGCGCTGAGTACGGCAGGGTGTTGAGCGGCGCCGAGCGGTATCGTGCGATAGCGCGCCGCCCAACGCCGCTGCAAAACTCACCGGCCGCCATCCCCCGCACCCACCGTTTCAGCCGACTCCGGCGCCTGTGCGGCACGTTGCTGCTGCAAGGCCCACATCTGCGCGAACAAGCCGTTCGCTTGCAGCAACTCGGCGTACGTCCCACGTTCGACGATCCGCCCTTTGTCCATCACGATGATCTGCTGCGCGTGCACGACCGTCGAAAGCCGGTGCGCGATGATTAGCGTCGTACGCTCGCGGGCGATCTGATCGAGCTCGTACTGGATCGCGCGCTCCGAACGCGAATCGAGCGCCGACGTCGCCTCGTCGAACAGCAGGATCGGTGGATTCTTGAGGATGGTCCGCGCAATCGCCACGCGCTGCTTTTCTCCACCGGACAACTTCAGGCCACGCTCGCCGACCGGCGTCTCGTACCCCTTCGGCAGCCCTTCGATAAAGTCGTGAATATGCGCCGCGCGCGCCGCCGCGATCACTTCCTCGCGCGTGGCCGACGGGCGGCCGTAAGCAATGTTGTAGTAGATCGAATCGTTGAACAGCACCGTATCCTGCGGCACGATGCCGATCGAAGCACGCAGCGAATCCTGCGTGACGTCACGAATATCCTGACCGTCGATGGTGATCGCGCCGCCTGTTGCGCGGTCCAGATCGTAGAAGCGGAACATCAGCCGCGCGAGTGTCGATTTGCCCGAACCGCTATGGCCGACCACCGCCGTGGTGGCGCCGGCCGGAATCGTGAAGCTGACGTCGTGCAGAATCTGCCGCGCCGGCTCATACGAGAAGTTCACATGCTCGAAGAGCACCTGCGCACCGCTCACCCGCAACTCGGGCGCGTCTGGCACATCGGGCACTTCCTGGGCCGCGCCAAGCAACGTGAACATGCGGTCCATGTCGGTGAGGCTTTGCTTCAGCTCCCGATACACGACGCCGAGAAAATTCAGCGGAATATAGAGCTGCAACATGAAGGTGTTGATCAGCACCAGATCGCCGAGCGTGAGGCGTCCGGCCATCACGCCTTCGGTCGCGCGCCACAGAATGAACACGAGCCCCGTGCCGATGATCGCCTGCTGCCCGAAGTTCAGCGCCGACAAGGAGCGCTGCGATTTGATCGCGGCCGTGCGATAGCGTTTGAGGTTTTCGTCGTAACGGTGCGCTTCCCACTCTTCATTGCCGAAGTACTTCACTGTCTCGTAGTTGAGCAGCGAATCGATCGCGCGCGAATTCGCCTTTGAATCGAGGTCGTTCATCGTGCGGCGAAAATGCGTGCGCCACTCGGTAACTTTCACGGTGAACGTGATGTACACAGCGAGCGCAATGAACGTGACGATCGCGTAATACGCCTCGTATTTGACGACGAAAAAACCCAGCACGAGGCCGACTTCGACCAGGGTCGGCAAGATGCTGTACAGCGAATACGAAATCAGTTGCGTGATGCCGCGTGTGCCGCGTTCGATATCGCGCGACATGCCGCCCGTCTGCCGATCGAGGTGGAACCGCAACGACAGTGCATGCAGATGGCGGAACACTTTCAGCGCGAGTTGCCGCACCGCGCTTTCGGTCACCTTCGAAAACAGGATTTCACGCAGTTCGGTGAAGAGCGATGTGGACAAGCGCACCACCGCATAGGCGACCACCAGCAAACCGACGCCGCCCAGCAGCACGATGGCGGGCGAATCGTGTGCGCGGCCGAGCGCGGTGAGATGCTGCACCGACGCGAGGCTGTCGACGATCCGTTTCATCACGATCGGCACGCCCAAATTGGCGACCTTCGCGCCGATCAGGCAGCTCAGCGCGAAGCCGACGCGCCACTTATAGGTGGCGAGGTAGGGCAGCAGCGACAGGATCGTTTGCCAGTCGTTGCGCGGCTGGGTCGAGATCGGGGAAGGTTCGGACGAGGGCGTACGGCGCATGGGATCGGCTGGGGAGAGTGTGAAAGCGACGGAGTTCGCAGCGGCGCGCCGACCGGCAGCGTGCCAGGCTGGCATCCTGCTTTTTGTCGCGCGACCCGGCTGGGCGCTTTCCCGTACAATTCCTGATCTTTCTATTGTCGCAGAAGCTGGCTGGCGCCGCTTTTCATCCCCATGACCGATCTCCTTCAACTTCCGCAAAAGCCTTGCGCGCTGCGCGTCATGCCGCAACCGTCGGACGCGAATGTCCACGGCGACGTGTTCGGCGGCTGGATCATGGCGCAAGTGGACATCGCCGGTTCGATTCCGGCAAGCCGCCGCGCCAACGGGCGGGTGGCGACCATCGCGGTCAATTCGTTCGTCTTCAAGCAGCCGGTGTTCGTCGGCGATCTACTGAGCTTCTACGCGGATATCGTGAAGACAGGCACCACGTCGGTGACGGTGGCGGTCGAGGTTTACGCGCAGCGCATGAGCCTGACCGAAGACCTCGTGAAGGTCACCGAGGCAACCCTGACCTACGTCGCAACAGACAGCGACCGGCGCCCGCGTGCTTTGCCGGTGCTGGATTGAGCGGCGGACTTTGAACGAAAAACGAGGCGCCTAGGCGCCTCGTTTGGTTTCATACGTCGTACTTTGCGGGCTGCGTTTGCCAGGATCCCCAGCAAAAGCACGTCCGGGCCGGCAACCTCCATCCGGCCCGCAGCCGCTTACTGGCTCGCCGCCGCGGCCGCTGCTGCCTTCTTCTGCGCGTTCTGGAGATCCGTCGGGTAGTTCGGATCGTTGCGCGCCGGGTTGTACCCGTTGCTTTCCAGTTGCTTCAACTCGGCGTTCTTCTTCGCCCGCGCCTGCTTGCGGGCAGCCTTACGTTGCGCCTTGGCGGCTGCCTTGGATGCGGCGGCCGGCGTGGCGGCCGTGGCCTGATCGGCCGCCGGAGCACTACCAGCGCTTTGCGCTAGCGCCGGTGCAACTGAAGCCACGCTAAATACAACCGATGCGAACAGCACAGCCCATTTCTTTGCAGGTGAAGACGTCATTTCTCTCTCCAGTCGGATTGGCAAATATTCGACGGCGAAACGCCCGTGACCAAGTGCGAGCAGCGAAAAGCGGGCGCAACGCCACGTGAATCGATGCTTCGTGGTTCCCAGCGAAGTCAGAGATGGGAATCCCGAATATATACGACTGACCGTCGCCCGCAAACCGGTAATCCCCCCGTAAGCGAAAGTCTGCGCGCGCCAATCGACCTGGAATCTCAACCGCCGCTACGCAAATAGACGTCGACCTGCGCTTCGATCCACTGCGCAAAATGCGCCTGTTTCGCGTTCAGAATCTCGCGTTGCTGCCACACCAGCCAATACGGGTATCGGTACGGCACGCGGATATCGGTGATCTGCACCAGATCGCCGCGCGCCAGCGCATGCGCGACCAGGCTGCGCCGTTCGAGCGCGATGCCCTGCCCCAGCAAGACCGCGCCCAGCACGATGTTCGAATCGTTTGCGGACAGCACGACCGCCTCGGCGGCCGGCTCCGCCACCCGCGCCTCCTGGCACCATTCGGCCCACGGCGTGTTGGGGCTGGAGATCAACGGACACGCGATCACGTCCTCGGCGGTGACGGGAAGGCGGCCCCCCGGCGCGAGCGTGAAGTGTGGCGCCGCGACTGCCAGTACTTCGTCGTCGAACAGTTTCTGCTGCGCGACATCGGGCCAATGCCCTTGCCCCATGCGAATGCCGATGTCGCTCACACCCTGGCGCAAATCCTCGACCTGCAGACTCGTCAGCAGACGGACCCGGTAGTACGGGTGCATCTCGCGGAAACTCGCGAGACGTGGCACGAGCCAATGCTGCGCAAACGACGGCACGGTCGCGATGACCAGCTCGCTTTCGTGTGGGCGAGCCTGAGCTCGGCGCGTCGCCCGCGTAATGTCGCGCAGCGCCGACCGTATTTCTAGCGCGTAGAGACGGCCTTCCTCGGTGGGCCGCAGGCCGCGCGCTTCGCGCACGAACAGCGCGACGCCCATCGAATCTTCCAGCACCTTGATCTGCTGGCTCACCGCGGAGTGCGTGACATGTAATTCGCGCGCGGCCTGGGTCACACCGCCCAGGCGGGCGACGGCTTCGAAGCAGCGCAGAGCAGTGAGGGGTGGGATCGGCTTCATGTAAGAAATTCTGACGTAAACCGTCGATTAATGTCGCTTTTTTTGACTCGCCGAGCGCTTTAATCTATTGGTCTGATGCATCACAAGCACCGCCTGGCAAGCGAACAGCCGCCACTTCGCCCGCTCAGGCTAGCCTTATAGATCTTCTAACGGAAATGAGATGAAACTGATCGGAATGCTGGATTCGCCCTACGTGCGCCGCGTCGCTATCTGCATGAAGTTGCTGAAGCTCGACTTCGAGCACCAGTCGATTTCCGTGTTCAGCACGTATGAAGCGTTCGCGAAGATCAACCCGGTGGTGAAAGCGCCGACGCTGATCCTCGACAACGGCCAGAGCGTGATGGACTCGACGGTGATCCTGCAGTATCTCGCCACGCTCGCCGCGCCGGATCAGCGGATCTTCCCGTCACGGCCGGAGCACTGCCTGCGCGCCGCGCGCCTTACCGGTCTTGCGCTGGCTGCTAGTGAAAAGACTGTGCAGATCGTCTACGAACGCAATCTGCGTCCCGCGGACAAACAGCACGAGCCGTGGGTCGATCGCGTGACCGAGCAATTGCACGCCGCATATCGCGAACTCGAAGAGGAACTCGCGTCGGCCCCGTTGCCGGTCGAACCGAACCATTTTGGTGCGGCGGACGTTGCGGTGGCCGTCGCGTGGAATTTCACGCAAATGTACATTTCGGAGATCGTCACCAAGGCGGCGTATCCCCGCTTGCAGGCATTTTCCGAGGTAGCCGAACAACTGCCCGTGTTCCTCGATACGCCGGCCGCCTGAGGCACGCGCGGCGGGGAGCGGGACGCCGATCTACACTGTCTCCGCTTCCCGCCCCACTCCCCCTTGAAACAAGGCTGAAATCGCGTCCGTCGACAGCGGCTTCGCGAAGTAGAAGCCCTGCATCTCGTCGCACGCACGCTCCTTCAGAAAGTCGAGTTGCGCGGACGTCTCCACGCCTTCAGCGATCACCTGCAATTTCAGCGAATGCGCGAGCGCGATGATCGCGGAGGTAATCGTTTCATCGTCGCCCGACACGCCGATATCCGCCACGAACGAGCGGTCGATCTTCAGGCGGTCCACCGGGAAGCGCTTCAGATAGCTGAGACTCGAATAGCCGGTGCCGAAGTCGTCGATGGCAAGGCCAATGCCGAGCGCGTGCAGCTCGTTGAGCATCAAGACCGCCTCCTCGGCATTGCGCATGATGGTGCTTTCGGTGAGCTCGAGTTCGAGATACTGCGGTTCGAGCCCCGTCTCGGCGAGCACCTGCATGACGAGCTTCGCGATATCGCGCTGCTGAAAAACGCGCGCCGACAGATTCACCGACACCCGCGCCGGCGGCAATCCTTCGTCCTGCCAGGCCTTGTTCTGGCGGCACGCCTCACGCAAGACCCATTCCGACAGCGGCCCGATCAAGCCGCTCTCTTCGGCCACCGGAATGAACAGCGACGGCAGCACCAAGCCGACTTCCGGATCACGCCAGCGCACCAGCGCCTCGGTGCCGACGATCTGCCCGCTCACGATATCCACCTGCGGCTGGTAGTGCAGCAGGAATTCGTTGTCACGCAAGGCCCGGCGCAAACGCCGTTCGAGATTCATGCGCGCACCCGCGCTCGCATTCATCTCCGGCTGGTAGAACTGGAACGTATTGCGGCCCATGTCCTTCGCGCGATACATCGCGAGGTCGGCCTTTTTCATCAGCGTTTCCGCGTCTTCGCCGTCCTGCGGGAAAAGACTCGCACCCATGCTGCAGCCGACATACAACTCGGTGCCGTCAAGCCAGACCGGCTCGGAAATTGACGCGCGCACCCGCTCCATCCACGCGATCAGCGACTGCTCGTCGACGGTATCGGTCATCACGATCACGAACTCGTCGCCGCCATGCCGCGCCACCGTGTCGCTGGTCCGCGTACAACGGGCGAGCCGTTCGGCCACCACGCTCAGCAAGCGGTCGCCGACGCTATGGCCGAGGCTGTCGTTGACGTTCTTGAAGCCGTCCAGATCGATGAACACGACCGCGACGCCCTTGTGATGCCGCTGCGCGACGATCAACGCATGCTGCAGGCGATCGCGCAGCAGGTTGCGGTTCGGCAGGCGCGTGAGACTGTCGTAGTTGGCCTGATATTCGAGCTGTTCCTGATAGCGGATCAGATCCGTCACATCATTGATCACGCCGATGTGGTGCGTGATCACGCCCTCCGCGTTCGGCACGGGCGCAATGAACAGCTGATTCCAGAACAGCGCGCCGTCCTTGCGATAGTTGCGCACCACGGCGCTCACTTCGCGGTTCGCGGCGAGCGCCTCGCGGATCAACGCGACGCCTTCCTGGTCGCGGTCGTCGCGCTGCAGCACACGGCAATCGTGACCGATCACTTCGGCGGGATCGTAGCCGGTGATCCGCATGAACGCGGGGTTCACGTATTCGATCAGATTGCCCGTCGGCGACGGCGCGGTAATCAGAATCGCGTTAACGCTCGCATCGAGCGCGCGGCTTTGCAGACGCAAAGCCAGATCGGCGCGCTTGCGCTCGGTGATGTCCGTGTACGAACCGAGCACGCCGATCACGCGGCCGTCGCCGTCGGTGAACGGCAGCTTGCTCGTGACCGTGGTGCGGTGCACGCCGTCGATCACCAGGTCGACCTCGAAACTCATCTTCGGCACGCCGGTGGTCACCACCTCCTTGTCGTGCTCGTTCAGCAGGTCGGCGAAGGCGCGCCACGGCATGTCGCTATCGCTCTTACCCACCACCTGCTCGGGGTAAGAAAGCCCCGCATCGCGCGCGAACGCCATATTGCAACCGAGATAGCGCGACTCGTGATCCTTCCAGAAAATGCGCTGCGGGATGTTGTCCATCACCGTTTCGAGCATCTGGTTCGAACGCTGCGCTTCGGCTTCGGTATTGATCTGTTCGGTGACGTCGTCGGCCAGCACGAAGAAAGCGGCGCGGCCCATGAAGTTGAGTGCGTGATACGAAATGTCGGCGCTTATCGTCGAACCGTCCTTGCGCCGGTGATGCCAGACACCCGCCATCGTGCGGCCGTGTTGCGCGGCGTCGCTGCGCTGCATGTGCGATTCGAGGCGCGAGATTTCGCCATTCGGCCGGATCGCGCGAATCGTCATGCCGAGAAATTCGCTTTCCGAGTAACCGTATTGCTGAATCGCTGCCGCGTTGACGGCGAGAAAGCGCAGGGTCTCGCGATCGAAAATGTACATCGGCACCGGATGGTCATCGAACAGGCCGCGGAAGCGCTCGTCGTTGCGGCCGAGCGCGCGCACCGTGCGCAGTTTCTCGCGCGCGCTGCTTTCGCGGGCGCCGAACGTGAAGATCAGAAGCGCACTGCCGGCCAGCATCGTCACGATCAGCAAAAACATGGCGCGCTGGGTTTCGTTCGCGGAACTCGCGAGCGACGCCTGCAACGCCTCGTTCTCCTGCTTGCGCAACGCCGCCAGACCGTCTTCCACGCGGCCGAGACCCAGCCCGAGATGCGTATAGGTCGAGGCCGCCCACGCGCGCGACTCATCCGGCGTGGCGTTGGCGCTTTTCAGGAGCGCATCGTCGATATCGTGTTGCAGCGCGCGGCTGTCCACGCTCAGCCTTGCGAGCGTGTTGAGCATGGCCGGTTCGCCGGCTAGCTCGTTGCGCAACTCGCGCTCCAGCGCTGCCAGCGAGGCGGCCATGGCGGCGGCCTCGTTGACAGGCGCCGCCTCACCCGAAGCTTCGAAACGGCCGAGCGCGGCCAGGCCGCCGTCGAGCGCCGTATGGTAAGCGTCGAGGTTCTCTCGCACGTTCGTCGAACGCAGCATGCGCGCGTCGGCGTCGCGCTGGCCGCAAATCTGCGTATAGGCGACGAACGCGTTCGCGCCGACCGCCGCGGCGACGACCGCCAGATTGATCAGCAGCCGCTTCGATAAAAAAGGAGTCATGGGTTCCGAACGTCAATCGTTCTGAGGGCGGGAGCGCGGGGTCGCTTTCGGTGCGTCGGGTCGCACCGGGTCGAGTCTTTTTACGCGCCAACCCATGGATAACGGCAGGGTTCGGAACAGATTGAGGGGGCGAGGCGAAATATTTCGCGGATTTAGCTGGGGGCGTCTGGCTGGAGGTGCCTGGGCGGCAGCAGCTGGCCGGACGTCCCGGGATAGTCTGTAGTAGTCAGCGGCACCTAGCCGGCCGCACCAAACTCCCTCATCGCGGGGACGAAGTCGTGGTTGCCTTCCGGCTTGCGCGACAATTTGGCAAGCACGTAGCGCTTGAACGGCTCGAGTTCGGCCCACTGCGCGACACGCGGCGTGGGCAGGCCGGCCAGCCCCGCCTGATGCACTACACCGTCCGGCACGGCATCCGTGCGGCGCCAGGCAGGCGCCTCCTCGGGCGTGAACCACTCCGGCTCGACATTCGCGTGCGTGCGCAGCATCTCGAACAGTGCGTGGTCGAAATTCGGCTCGATTTCCGCGTCTTCTTCGACCGGAAATCGCGCCAGCAGCTTGCGGTCTTCGAGCGGCAGCATTTGCCACTGCTCAAGGGTGATGCGCAGCCCGAAACGATCGAGATTGAAGCGCACCGACATCGGGATGTAGGTGAAATTCTCCGAGGACGCGACTTCGAAGTTGAACAGAAGCGGTGCTTCGTTGAGTCCCATGACAGTATTCCTCTTTGGTGGCGGGCAACGCGCAAGCCCAGCTTGAGGTATTTTAGAACCTTATTCGCGCGATAGCGGCGTGGTCTGGCGCTGCTTCGCGCCGCCGGGCAACGCTGCAAGCCACAGAAACGCGCGCAGCATGAAAGGAGTGAAGTCGCTTGAACGAACTGGACACAGACGGGCAAACGGGCGCCGTGGAGCGCCAGGTGCACCGGCATCGCGGCGCAGCGGTCGAAACCGTCACCGATCACGTCGGTCAGGAATGGCCGGTGGCGCTCGTTTTCAATGGCATCTCGCACGCGGTGATGATGTGCACGCCGCGCGATCTGGAAGCGTTCGCGGTCGGTTTTGCGATTTCGGAAGGCATCGTGGAACGCGGCAGCGACATTCAGGACATCGAGGTCGAGCTGCACGACGATGACGAATTGCCGCACGCCGAAGTGCAATTGAAGGTGGTGCAGCAGGCCTTCGTCGCGCTGAAGGAAAAGCGTCGCGCGCTCGCCGGGCGCACCGGCTGCGGCGTATGCGGGATCGAAAGCATCGATCTGCTGGATCTGAAACCGGAACGCGTGCCGGACACCGGCTTTCTGCAACGGCTGGCGCCGGATGCGATCGCGCGTGCCGCGCGCGAGTTGCCTGAACATCAGGCGCTGACGCGTCTGACCGGCGGCCTGCACGCCGCCGCATGGTGCGATGCGGCAGGCGCGATCCGTTACGCGTTCGAAGACGTCGGCCGTCACAACGCGCTCGACAAGCTGATCGGCCAGTTGGTGCTCGACCGCGCGGATACCCGGGAAGGTTTTGTGTTTCTGTCGAGCCGCGCGAGCTACGAGCTGGTGCGCAAGGCGGCGCGCGTCGACGTGCCGATGCTCGCGACGATTTCGGCGCCGTCGTCGCTGGCAATTGCGATTGCCCGCAAAGCGGGCGTACGGCTTGTCAGCTTCTGCCGGGAAACCAGCTACGTCGACTACGACACCTTGCAGCCGACGCAAGCTTGAGCGTTCAAGGCGCCTGAGAATGTTTCAGGCGCCCGAATCTACCCGTTGCGCAGCCGCTTCAGTCGAACTGACGGAAGTCCGGCTTGCGCTTCTCGAAGAACGCCTTGAACGCCTCGCGCGCTTCCGGCGCGATCAGCATCTTGGCGAAGTGCACCGCTTCCTCGCTCATCTGCGTTTGCAGTTCATGCTGGCTGGCGCGCTTCATCAGACTCTTCGTCACCCGCAGCGACGAAGCCGGCAGCGCAGCCAGCTTCGCCGCTTGCGCGGCTGCAAACGCATCGACCTCAGCTGCGGGCAGCACGCGATTCACGAAACCCATACGGTGCGCTTCGGCAGCGTCGAACGCTTCGCCGAGCAGCAACTTTTCCGCGGCGGCCTGATAGCCGGCCACGCGCTGCAACAGCAAACTCGACGCCGCTTCCGGACACAGCCCGAGTTGCGTGAACGGCAGCGAAAAGCTCGCCGTATTGGCCGCGTAGACCAGATCGCAGTGCAGCAGAAGCGTTGTGCCGATGCCGACTGCCGGCCCCGCCACCGAAGCCACCACCGGCTTTTCCGCCGAACTGAGCGCACGCAGGAACTGGAATACCGGTGCGTCTTCGCCGCCCGGCGGCTTCTTCATGAAGTCTTCGAGGTCGTTGCCGGCGCTGAAAATGCCGGCGCTGCCGCGAATCAGAATCGCCCGGATCGATGTATCGCCATGCGCTTCGACCAAGGCGTCGGCCATCGTCTGATACATCGCGGCCGTGATCGCGTTTTTTCTTTCGGGCCGGTTGAAGGCAATCGTCAGCACGCCGTCGGCGCGCTCGACCAGAATATCCATTGTCATCTCCTCGTACTCCTCGCTACTGCTGAATGAAAAAACGGTTCGCAAGCCAGGCGGCCTGCGAACCGTTTACGCGATCCCTAGGGGACCACTGCGGGAGTCCCCGCAGCGATCGCGACAAGGATCACCGCTTGAACCTGAGCGAACATGATTACAGACGTTCGATGATGCCCGCTGCGCCCATGCCGGTGCCGACGCACATCGTCACCATGCCGTACTTGAAGTTGCGGCGGCGCAGGCCATGCACCACCGTCGACGCACGAATCGCGCCGGTCGCACCCAGCGGGTGGCCGAGTGCAATCGCGCCGCCGAGCGGGTTGATCTTCGACGGATCGAGGCCGAGGTCCTGAATCACCGCCAGCGATTGCGCGGCAAACGCTTCATTCAGCTCGATCCAGTCCATGTCTTCGATCTTCAGGCCGGCGGCCTTCAGGGCGGCCGGAATCGCTTCCTTCGGACCGATACCCATGATTTCCGGCGGCACGCCGCGCACGGCGAAGCTGACGAAACGGGCGAGCGGCGTCAGGTTGAACTCCTTCAGCATCTTTTCCGACACGACGATCAGCGCGCCCGCGCCGTCCGACGTCTGCGAGCTGTTGCCCGCCGTCACCGAACCCTTGTTAGCGAACACAGTGCGCAGCTTGGCGAGGCCTTCCATTGACGTGTCGCCACGCGGACCTTCGTCGAGCGCGACTTCACGCGTCTTGATACGCACTTCGCCGGTGGCGAGATCGGGGAAACGTTCGGTGATCGTGTACGCGGCGATTTCGTCGTTGAACTCACCAGCTTGCTGCGCGGCGATGGCGCGGCGATGCGATTCGACCGAGAACGCGTCTTGCGCTTCGCGGCTGATCTTCCAGCGCTCGGCGACCTTCTCCGCGGTCAGGCCCATGCCGTAGGCGATGCCGATGTCTTCGTTACGATCGAAGATATGCGGCGACATCGACGGCTTGTTGCCCATCATCGGCACCATGCTCATCGATTCGCAGCCGCCCGCGATCATCGCGTCCGATTCGCCGACGCGGATACGATCAGCCGCCATAGCCAGCGCAGTGAGGCCCGAAGCGCAGAAGCGGTTCACCGTGACGCCGCCCACCGTATTCGGCAGGCCGGCCAACAGCGCGCCCATGCGTGCGACGTTCAGGCCTTGCTCGGCCTCCGGAATCGCACAGCCGATGATGGCGTCTTCGATCACCTTGGTGTCGAGACCGGGCACTTGCGCCACAGCCGATTTGATCGCGTGCACCAGCAGTTCGTCCGGGCGCGTGTTCTTGAACATCCCGCGCGGCGCCTTGCCGATCGGCGTGCGGCTCGCGGCGACGATGTATGCGTCTTGCAATTGCTTTGCCATTTGAAGCTCCTCTATCGTCGCTTAGTTGCGCACCGGCTTGCCGGTTTGCAGCATGCCCATGATCCGTTCCTGCGTCTTTTGCGTGCCGAGCAGATCGACGAACGCTTGACGCTCGAGTTTGAGCAGCCATTCTTCGTCGACGAGGCTGCCGGCTTCCACGTCACCGCCGCACACCGCTTCCGCGATACGGCTGGCGATCAGGTAATCGTGCTCGCTGATGAAACGGCCGTCGCGCATGTTGACGAGCGATGCCTTGATGGTCGAGATCGCCGAGCGGCCCGCCACCGGCACCTGCGTGACACGCAGCGGCGGACGGTAACCCGCGGCGGACAGCGCACGCGCTTCCTTCTTCGCGATGTCGAGCAGTTCGAACACGTTGAAGACGATCGTGTCGGACGGCTTCAGGTAGCCCATCGCGCGGGCGTCGAGCGCCGAGGCCGAGACCTTCGCCATTGCCGCGTTTTCGAACGACTTCTGCACGAACTTCAGCAGGTCATTGGTCGCGCCGGCTGCGGTTGCGGCTTCCGCCGCACGCAGTGCCGCTTCCTTCAGACCGCCGCCCGCCGGCACGAGACCCACGCCGACTTCGACCAGACCGATGTAGCTTTCGATGTGCGCGACACGCTTCGCGCTATGCAGCGCCAGCTCGCAGCCGCCGCCGAGCGCGATGCCCGACACAGCCGAGATGACCGGCACGCTCGCGTACTTCACGCGCAGCATGCCTTGCTGGAATTTCTTCACGAACGGCTCGATACCCTTCGCGCCACCCATCATGAACGCGGGCATGGCTTCTTCGAGGTTCGCACCTGCGGAGAACGGGCCGCCTGGCGTGCCGAGTTTCAGCGACGTCGGCTGCCACACGACCAGACCCTTGTAGTCTTTCTCGGCCAGTTCGATGGCTTGCGTCAGACCGTCGATCACCGACGGTCCGATCGTGTTCATCTTGCTCTTGAACGACACGATCAGGACGTCGTTCTCGCCGGCACGGTCGTCGACCCAGGCACGCACGGCGTCGGTTTCGAACAGCGTCTTGCCGTAGGTTTTCGGATCAGCCGACGTTTCGCCGACCAGCGGGGCACGGAACACCTGCTTGTCGTAGACCGACAGCGACGAGCGCGGCACAAACGTCTTCGAAGCCGGCGACCACGAACCTTCGTTCGTATGCACGCCGCCCTTTTCAGCAACCGGACCTTCCAGCACCCATGACGGCAGCGGCACGTTCGACAGCGCCTTGCCTGCGGCGATGTCTTCCTGCACCCATTCGGCGACCTGCTTCCAGCCGGCCGTCTGCCAGCCTTCGAACGGACCTTCGTTCCAGCCGAAGCCCCAGCGAATCGCGAGATCGACGTCACGCGCGTTGTCAGCGATCGATTCCAGATGCACGCCGATGTAGTGATACACGTCGCGGAAAATCGACCACAGGAATTGCGCTTGCGGATGCTCCGATTCGCGCAGGAGCTTCAGACGCTCTGCCGGCGGGCGCTTCAGAATGCGGCCGACCAGTTCGTCGGCTTTCGCGCCGCCATCAACGTACGCGCCCGTCTTCGGGTCGAGCACCTTGATGGCTTTGCCTTCCTTCTTATAGAAGCCGCCGCCGGTCTTCTGACCCAGCGCGCCCTTCTTCACCAGTTCAGCCAGCACGGGCGGCGTTTCGTAGACCGGGAAGAACGGGTCGTCCTTCAACGTGTCCTGCATCGTCTTGATGACGTGCGCCATGGTGTCGAGACCGACCACGTCCGCCGTGCGGAACGTTGCCGATTTCGCGCGACCCAGACGCGAGCCGGTCAGATCGTCCACTTCGTCGAAACGCAGACCGAACTTTGCGGCTTCGGTGATCACAGCGAGGATCGAGAAAATACCGACACGGTTGGCGATAAAGTTCGGCGTGTCTTTCGCGCGCACGACACCCTTGCCGACCACGCTCGTCAGGAACGATTCGAGTTGGTCGAGGATTTCCGGACGCGTCGTTGCGGTCGGGATCAGTTCGACCAGGTGCATGTAGCGCGGCGGATTGAAGAAGTGCACGCCGCAGAAGCGCGCCTTCAGTTCATCCGAGAAACCGTTCGACAGTTCGGTGATCGACAGACCCGACGTGTTGGTCGCGAAAATCGCATTCGGCGCGATATGCGGTGACACCTTCTTGTACAGATCGTGCTTCCAGTCCATGCGTTCGGCGATCGCTTCGATCACGAGGTCGCACTCGGCGAGCTTCTCGATGTCGTCGTCGTAATTCGCGGGCTGGATGTATTGCGCGTCGTCCTTCACGCCGAACGGCGCGGGAGACAGCTTCTTCAGATTCTCGATCGCCTTCAGGGCAATCGCGTTCTTCGGGCCTTCTTTGGCAGGCAGGTCGAACAGCAGCACGGGCACCTTGGCGTTGATCAGGTGCGCTGCGATCTGCGCGCCCATCACGCCGGCGCCGAGCACGGCGACCTTGCGAATGATCAGATTGCTCACGTCGTTCCTCCGGGGAGTTATGCGGTGTCGCGAAGGTGTCTCTTATGTTTCGCGATGTGTGACTTGTGGCGGTGGAAGGCGCCACGCCGCTTGAAGGCGTGGCGCTTGCCGCGAAGTGTGTGCCTTAGAACAGCGACTCTTCGACGTCCATCATCGATTTCGAACCGGCGCGTGCCTGACGGATCGTCATGGCCGTTTCCGGCAGCAGCTTCGCGAAGTAGAAGCGTGCGGTTGCGAGCTTCGCCTTGTAGAACGGATCGCCCGATGCTTCGTTGTCCAGCGCGATACGTGCCATGCGCGCCCAGAAGTACGAGAACACCAGGTGGCCGACGGTGCGCAGATACGGCACAGCGGCAGCGCCGACTTCGTCCGGGTTCTGCATCGCCTTCATGCCGATTTCCATCGTCAGCTTCTGCACCTTGTCGCCGATGTCGGCGAGCGGGTTGATGAACTCCTGCATTTCCGGCTTCACGCCTTCGGCTTCGACGAAATCCGACACCAGCTTGCCGAACTTCTTCATCTTCGCGCCCATGTCGCCGAGAATCTTGCGGCCCAGCAGGTCGAGCGCCTGAATCGCGTTGGTGCCTTCGTAGATCATGTTGATACGCGCGTCGCGCACGTATTGCTCCATGCCCCACTCGGTAATGAAACCATGGCCGCCGTAGATCTGCATGGCGTGGTTGGTGCTCTCGAACGCATTGTCCGAGAGGAATGCTTTCAGGATCGGCGTGAGCAGCGCGACGAGATCCGCCGCTTCTTTACGCACCGATTCGTCTGCGTGCGACAGTTCCTTGTCGATGTGCAGCGCGGACCAGTACGAGAACGCGCGCGCACCTTCAGCGTAGGCCTTCTGCGTGAGCAGCATGCGGCGCACGTCCGGATGCACGATGATCGGGTCAGCGGCTTTTTCCGGCGCCTTCGGGCCGGTCAGCGAGCGCATTTGCAGGCGCTCTTTCGCGTACGTCAACGAATTCTGATAACCGATTTCGGTCAGGCCCAGGCTCTGCATGCCGACGCCCAGACGCGCGGCATTCATCATCACGAACATCGCGTTCAAGCCCTTGTTCGGCTCACCGACCAGCCAGCCCTTCGCGTTGTCCAGATTGATCACCGCGGTCGCGTTGCCGTGAATGCCCATCTTGTGTTCGATGGAACCGCACTTCACGCCGTTGCGCTCGCCCGGCTCGCCCGCTTCGTTCGGGATGAACTTCGGCACGATGAAGAGCGAAATACCCTTGGTGCCCTTCGGTGCATCCGGCAGACGCGCGAGCACCAGGTGAACGATGTTCTCAGAGAGATCGTGTTCGCCGCTGGAGATAAAAATCTTCGTGCCGCTGATCGCGTACGAGCCGTCGCTGTTCGGTTCGGCCTTGGTGCGCAGGATGCCGAGGTCGGTGCCGCAGTGCGGCTCGGTCAGACACATCGTGCCGGTCCAGACGCCCGCAACCAGCTTCGGCAGATAGCGTTGCTGCAACTCCGGCGTGCCGTGCGCATGCAGACATTCGTACGCACCGTGCGACAGGCCCGGGTACATCGTCCACGCCTGGTTCGCCGAGTTCAGCATTTCATACAGCGCGTTGTTCACGAACGCGGGCAGGCCCTGGCCGCCGTAGTCCGGATCGCAGCCGAGCGCTGGCCAGCCGGCTTCCACGTATTGCTTGTAGGCTTCCTTGAAGCCCTTCGGCGTGGTCACGACGCCGTCGCCGACGTACGTGCAGCCCTCCTGATCGCCGCTGTGATTGAGCGGAAACAGCACTTCGGAGCAGAACTTGCCGGCCTCTTCGAGCACGGCGTTGATCGTGTCCGCGTCGAGATCCGCGTGCTTCGGCATCTGCTTGATCTCGGCTTCGACGTTAAGCAGCTCGTGCAACACGAATTGCATGTCGCGCAGCGGCGCGGCGTACTGTCCCATGACTCTCTCCCAAGTTTGACAAGGAGCCAGGCCGTTAGCTGAGTCCGTGGATCGGATCTTTCAGCGCCGCTGAATCTGCTTGATTTCGGCGGTTCTGCTAACGGCTTTCGCTCTGATACGAAACAATCAATTTTTCCAGCGCGGCCCACGTGAGACGCACTGCATCCGGCAAGTGCAGGAAGCGCGCGTCGTGATGCAAGCCGAGCGTGAAGCTGTACAGTTCGAACAGCATCAGCTGCGGATCGGTATCGGCACGCAGATGCCCTTCTTCCATCGCCTGCGAAATTGCCCGCGTGAGCGCCGCACGCCAGATCGTCACGCTCGACACCAGTTGTTCACGCACCGGGTTGTCTCCGCGGTCGTCGTACTCGACGGCACCGCTGATGTAGATGCACCCCGTGGTGACTTCCTGAATGCGTTTCTCGATCCAGCGGGAAATCATCGCGCGCAAGCGCGGCAATCCACGAGGCTCACGCAAGCTCGGGAAAAACACCTCGTCTTCGAAACGACGGTGGTATTCGCGCACGACTTCGACCTGCAAGTCCTCGCGCGACCCGAAATGCGCGAACACACCGCTTTTGCTCATCTGCATGCGCTCGGCCAGCAATCCAATCGTCAGACCTTCCAGTCCGTCGCGGCTTGCCAGATCAAGTGCTGCTTCGAGAATCGCGACTCGTGTTTGTTCGCCTTTTCGCATAGCTTTTTACCGTTCTAATGTGACCGAAAGAAAATCGAACGGCCGTACTATTATTGTGTGCGACCGTCCGCGAAACAAGGACTTTATTAGAAACCGGTTTCTAACCCGGTTTCAATTCTGCGGCATCCGTCAATCAGAGGAAGGAGATTTTTTAGAGGCGTTTGCCTTCTTTTTGTCCCTTTCATTGACGCTGCCCCCTTGCGGTTATGTGCGAGGTGCTGATGAGCTAGTCATAGCCACCCACCGTTAGTAGCTTCATCACGGCCCGATAGGTCGTGTAGGCAAGCCAGTTGAGCAAGCGCTCACCCGCCGGACGGGCATCATAGCGCGCCTCGTCGATCCGGCGAGATTCCCTGAACGCGGCGATGATCGCTTCGCGCAGTGCGTCGATCGACGGGTCGTTCACCAGCACCACGTTGGCCTCGTTGTTGAGCATCAGGCTCAACGCGTCGAGATTCGACGAGCCGACCGTCCCCCAGTTCGAATCCACCACCGCGACCTTGCCGTGCAGCATGGTTTTCTCGTACTCGGCGATCTGCACGCCGGCTTTGAGCAGCGCACGATACAGGAACGGCACGGCGTAATCGAGCGCCTTGAACTCCTTGCGCCCGATGATGAGCTTCACGTCGACGCCGCGCCGCGCCGCGAAAACGAGCGCGCGCCGCAGCTTGCGGCCCGGCATGAAGTACGGATTAGCCAGCAGCACTTCGCTGCGCGCCTGGCCGATCGCGGTCAGATACGCCTTTTCGATGGCGCGGCGGTTGATCAGGTTGTCGCGTGCAACGAAGGCCACGCAGGGCAGCCCGCCGGCCCAGAGCGCCTCGTTGCGATTGCGGCGCCGGCGGCGCAGCGTGCCGAGCGACGCCATGGTCTTCGGCGCGAGATCCGGCTCGAGCGATTCCAGCGGTCGATGCCCGAGACGGATCCGCTGCCATTGCACCTCGAACGCCTGGCGGATATCGGCGACCACCGGCCCGCGCAATTCCACCGCGAAGTCCCAGCGCCGGTAAGGCAGCTTCGCGCCGTTGTTCTCGTAATCGTCGACGATATTGATGCCGCCGCAGTAGCCGAACTGATCGTCCACCACCGCGATCTTGCGGTGCGTGCGCGAGAAGCCGAAGCGGCCGAACAGATGCGGGTTGTAGATACGATGGTCGACGCCGGCGAGCGGCCATTCGTTGAACATCGGCAAGCGTTCGGTGCCGATGCCATCGGTGATCACGCGCACCTTCACGCCGCGCGAGGCCGCGCGCAGCAAAGCCGCGCTAACGGCCTGACCGGCGCTGTCGCCACAGAAAATATAAGTTTCGAGAACCACGTCGCTCTGCGCCGCATCGATACGTTCGATCAGCGCGGCGAAGAACTCGTCACCGGAGCGCAGCAGCTTGACCTCGTTGCCGCTGGTAAAGCGGTAGCGCTGCCAATAGCGGCGGCCGAGCAGCGATTGACGGATTCGCGCGAAACGGCGCGCGCCGCCGACGCTCACCGGGCACGCTCCTCGGGCTGGCCATTCAGGCGCCCAGCGAGCCGTTTCGGCAATTGCAGGATCGCGTCGGCATTCGACGACGAAAAGCAGCGCGAGGCCGCCTCTTCATAGGGCAGCCACAGGAACGCGGTGTGCTCGCGCGGCGCGAGCGTCACTTCGAGCTGCTCGGGCACTTCCAGACTGAACCAGTGCTCGGTGTTTTGGATCACGCCCTCGGCATAGCGATGCCGGAACTGAGGGTAGATCTCGTATTCGATCGAATACTGCCAGTCGAACAGCGCGCTATGCGGCACGAGCGTACTGCCGACCACGATGCCAGTTTCCTCCGCCACTTCGCGCGCAGCTGTCTCGACGAAGGGCTCGTCGATCTGGTCTTTCGAGCCGGTCACCGATTGCCAGAAATCTGCGTGATCGGCACGCCGGATCAACAGCACGTCGAGCGCGGGCGTATGGATGACGACGAGTACGGATTGCGGGATCTTCGGCGGTTTCGGCATGGCGTAAAGACTGGGCGCAACGCTTGCGCGGTACATGTCGGCGAATGGTCCAATAAGCGGTCGAGACCGGTTGCTGCGACTGTAACGCAAAAAACGAAAAAGGCGCATCACGCGCCTTTTTCGTTTCGCTTTTTCGTCACCTCACGCCGTCGTTTTCAGACAGCGTGAGTTTGATCCCGCTTAGACCTTCGGTTCCGGCTGACGCAGACGGATGTGCAACTCGCGCAACTGGCGCTCGTCCACTTCGCTCGGCGCCTGCGTGAGCAGACACTGTGCACGTTGCGTCTTCGGGAACGCGATCACGTCGCGAATCGAATCGGCGCCGGCCATCATCGTGATGATGCGGTCCAGACCGAATGCGATACCGCCGTGCGGCGGCGCGCCGTATTGCAGCGCGTCGAGCAGGAAGCCGAACTTGGCTTGCGCTTCTTCCGCGCCGATCTTCAGCGCACGGAACACCTTGCTCTGCACTTCTTCACGGTGGATACGCACCGAACCGCCGCCGATTTCCCAGCCGTTCAGCACCATGTCGTAGGCCTTGGCGAGGCAGCGCGCCGGATCCGTTTCCAGATACTCGAGGTGCTCGTCCTTCGGGCTCGTGAACGGGTGATGCGCGGCGACGTAGCGGTTGTCTTCCTCGTCGTATTCGAACATCGGGAAGTCGATCACCCACAGCGGCTTCCAGCCGGATTCGACGAGGCCATTGGCCTTGCCGAATTCCGAATGACCGATCTTCAGACGCAGCGCGCCCAGGCTGTCGTTCACCACCTTCGCGCGATCCGCCGCGAAGAAAATGATGTCGCCGTCTTGCGCGCCGGTACGCTCGATGATCGCCTTGACCGCTTCGTCGTGCAGGTTCTTGACGATCGGGCTTTGCAGACCGTCACGGCCCTTCGCTACTTCGTTGACCTTGATCCACGCGAGGCCCTTCGCGCCGTAGATGCGCACGAATTCCGTGTAGCTGTCGATGTCGCCACGCGAAAGCTCGCCGCCCTTCGGCACACGGATCGCCGCGACGCGGCCGTCTTTCGTGTTGGCCGGCGTGCTGAACACCTTGAAGTCGACGTCTCTAACCGCGTCGGTCAGGTCGGTGAATTCGAGCTTCACGCGCAGGTCCGGCTTGTCCGAACCGAAACGGCGCATGGCTTCCGAGTACTCCATGACCGGGAATTTTTCGGCCAGTTCGACGCCGATCGTTTCCTTGAACACGTGACGGATCATCGCTTCGAACAGATCGCGGATTTCCTGTTCCGACAGGAACGAGGTTTCGCAGTCGATCTGCGTGAATTCCGGCTGACGGTCAGCGCGCAGGTCTTCGTCGCGGAAGCACTTGACGATCTGGTAGTAGCGATCGAAGTTGGCGACCATCAGCAGCTGCTTGAACAGTTGCGGCGATTGCGGCAGCGCGAAGAACTGGCCCGGGTTGGTACGCGACGGCACGAGGTAATCGCGCGCGCCTTCCGGCGTGCTCTTGGTGAGCATCGGCGTTTCGATGTCGATGAAGCCCAGCGAGTCCAGATACTTGCGCACTTCGATCGCGACGCGGTAACGCAAACGCAGGTTGTGCTGCATCTGCGGACGGCGCAGGTCGAGCACGCGATGCGTGAGGCGCGTGGTTTCCGACAGGTTGTCGTCGTCGAGCTGGAACGGCGGCGTGATCGACGGGTTCAGCACGATCAGCTCGTGGCACAGCACTTCGATCTTGCCGCTCTTCAGCGAGGCGTTCGTCGTGCCTTCCGGGCGGGCGCGAACCACGCCCTTGATCTGCAGGCAGAACTCGTTCCGGACGCCTTCGGCAGTCTTGAACATTTCCGCGCGATCCGGATCGCAGACGACCTGAACGAGGCCTTCGCGGTCGCGCAGGTCGATGAAGATAACGCCGCCATGGTCACGGCGGCGGCTTACCCAACCGCACAGCGAGACGGGTTGGCCCAGCAGTTCTTCGGTCACCAGACCGCAGTATTCAGATCTCATCGACATGATGTTTGTCTTTCGTTATGCATTGGTTGGACGGCGCGCGGCGATAAACGCTGCGCACCGGCATTACAGCGGAGGCTCGACTGTCGTGCGGCGCACCGGCGCCGGCGGCGCGGACGGCGCCACGACGCCCATCGAGACGATGTACTTGAGCGCAGCGTCGACCGTCATGTCGAGTTCGATCACTTCGCTCTTGGGCACCATCAGGAAGAAGCCGGACGTTGGGTTCGGCGTAGTCGGCACATACACGCTGACGTAGTCTTCTTTCAGGTGATTGACCACGTCGCCGCCCGGAATGCCGGTCAGAAACGCAATCGTATAGGAACCGCGGCGCGGGTACTCGATCAGGAGCGCCTTGCGAAACGCATTGCCGCTGCTCGACAACAAGGTGTCCGACACCTGCTTGACGCTGGTGTAGATCGGGCCGACCACCGGAATGTGAGCAACCACGACTTCCCACCACTTCACGAGCTTCTGCCCGATGAAGTTTTGCGTCAACAGCCCGACGACAAAGATGAACGCCAGCGTCAGCACCGCGCCGAGGCCCGGCAAACGGAAGCCGAGCGCGCGCTCCGGCTGCCATGAGGTCGGCAGCAGCAACAGCGTCTGGTCCATCGTGCCGATGATCAGGCCGAGCACCCACAGTGTGATAGCCAGAGGCACCAGCACCAGCAGGCCAGTCAGGAACACCGATTTGAGCGTCGTTTTTTTCGTCGTCATGTGTACCGCCAGAAAGCCGCGCGAGCCGATACCCGACGCGCGGCGTGTGCGCCGCCCATAAGGGCGGCCGTGCAACTAGGCGCTGCCGGAGCCGCTCGAATTCGACGATGCGGCGGGTGCGGCAGCAGGCGTGGCAGGCGTTGCGGCGGCGCCCGACGAAGCGGCGGCGGCCGTGCCGTTGGCCGAAGCCGTGTCGGAATTGGCGGCGCCGTTATTCCCGGCTGCAGCGTTTTCGCCCGAATTCGCATTCGAGCCGCCATTCGCGTCGGGCTTGGCCGGCGCGCTTGCGCCGCCATTACCGCCGCGGAAATCGGTCACATACCAGCCGGAGCCCTTCAACTGGAAACCGGCTGCTGTCACCTGCTTGCGAAAGGTGTCTTTCCCGCACTCGGGACACTGCGTCAACTGGGGGTCGCTCATCTTCTGAAGCACGTCCTTCCCGAAGCCGCATGACTCGCAACGATAAGCGTAGATCGGCATGAACTTTTCCCTACTGAAATCTTGTAAACGCTTGCAAAGCCTTGAATTATAGCCGCATATGGCTAGTCACCCGTGAATTTCCGGGACAAACGCCAGGCGCAGCCGCCGTCCCCGTAAATGGGGGCCGCCGCTATCGAATCAAGTGCGGCCCGCGCTGTCGTCAAACGCGGCGGCCCGCTCAGCCACGACGGCGCCACGTCATCCAGCGCTCGCGGCCGGCAAAAACGGCAATCGAGTCGGTCACGGCCTCGTCTTCGATCAGGTCGAAGGACGGCGAGAGCAACGCGTCGAGTTCGGCGCGCTCGATGCCGAACGGCGGCCCTTTCGGCGTCGCGCCGATGAAATAGAAACCCGCCAGCAGTGCGCCCTCCGGCAACAACGCGGCCATTCGTTGCGCGTAGTCTGCACGGCGCGCCAACGGCAGCGCGCACAGAAACGCGCGCTCGTAAATCCAGGCCGGCGTGAACGGCGGCTCGTAAGCGAAGAAGTCAGCCTGCTCGACCAGTTGAGCATGCTGCGCGCCCAATTGCTCGCGCGCTGCCGCTACGGCGGCCGGCGAGAAATCGATCGCCCGGACCGGATTGCCCTGCCCAGCCAGCCAGAGCGCCTCGTAGGCACTGCCGCAGCCGGGAATCAGTACGGCCGCGCCGGCGTGCCGGCTAGCGAACGACTGGAACGCCGACGGCACGCCCGCCTGATCCCACGGCATGAAATGGCGTTCGAAGCGCTCGTCCCAGAACTCGGGCGAGTTGGGATCGCGGGTCGCGAAGTCGGGCGCGGAAGGCTGGGTCGGATCGCTCATGAGATGCCTCGCAGGGTTCAGGATCGGGTCGGGATCACCCGCCGTAGGCGAACGCCAGAAACGCCCGCGCCAGCACCGCGCCGACGCCCACTGCCACGCCGAACAACAGCAGCCCTTGCAGCAGCCGGTTGGTGCGCTTCTGCTCGAGCAGGATCTGGCGAATCATGTCGTCGTTCGCGCCGCGCGTGTGGTCGTGACGCTGAGCCAGCACATGATGGATCAGGCGCGGCAACTGCGGCAGCGTCTTGCTCCACTGCGGCGCTTCGATCTTCAGCCGCTCGTACCAGCCGCGCAGACCAATCTGCTCGTTCATCCAGCGTTCGAGATAGGGCTTGGCGGTCTTCCACAAATCCAGTTCAGGATCGAGCGAACGGCCTAGCCCTTCCACGTTCAGCATGGTTTTTTGCAGCAGCACCAGTTGCGGCTGGATTTCCACGTTGAAGCGGCGCGACGTCGAGAACAGGCGCATCAGCACCTGGCCAAGCGAAATATCCTTCAACGCGCGGTCGAAATAGGGCTCGCAAACCGCGCGGATCGCGCTTTCCAGTTCCTCGACCCGGGTCGTAGGCGGCACCCAGCCGGACTCCAGATGCAGCGTGGCGACGCGGTGGTAGTCGCGCTTGAAGAAAGCGAGGAAGTTCTGCGCGAGGTAGTTCTTATCGAAGTCCGACAGCGCGCCGATGATGCCGAAGTCGAGCGCGATATAGCGGCCGAAGTGCGCCGGATCGAGGCTCACCTGAATGTTGCCCGGATGCATGTCGGCGTGGAAAAAGCCATCGCGGAACACCTGGGTGAAGAAAATTTCGACGCCTTCGCGCGCCAGCTTCGGAATATCGACGCCGGCCGCGCGCAGCGTCTCCACCTGGCTGATCGGCACGCCGACCATGCGCTCCATCACCAGCACGGTGGGCGTGCAGAACTCCCAGTACATCTCCGGCACCAGCAGCAGATCAAGCCCGGCGAAGTTACGGCGCAGCTGGCTGCCGTTCGCCGCTTCGCGCATCAGATCGAGTTCGTCGTGCAGATACTTGTCGAATTCGGCGACCACCTCGCGCGGCTTCAGGCGCTTGCCGTCAGCCCACAGACGCTCGGCCCAGACGGCGATGTCGCGCAGCAAGGCCAGGTCGGAGTCGATCACCGGCAACATGTTCGGCCGCAGCACCTTCACGGCGACTGCCTTGCCCGCGTGCTGCCCTGCTTTCACCTTCGCAAAGTGAACCTGCGCGATCGACGCGCTCGCCACCGGTACCCGCTCGAAATCGTCGAACAGCACGTCGACCGGTGCGCCAAGCGACTTCTCGACCAGCCCGATCGCCACCGCCGAATCGAACGGCGGCACCTGATCCTGCAGCTTGGCCAGTTCATTGGCGATATCAACCGGCAGCAGATCGCGCCGCGTGGACAGCACCTGGCCGAACTTGACGAAGATCGGCCCGAGGCTTTCGAGCGCGAGCCGCAAACGCACACCCGGAGGCGCGTCGAACTTGCGGCCGATGGTGGTGATACGCAGCAGCAGACGCACACGCCGGTCATTGACGCGGCTGAGCATCATCTCATCGAGACCGAAGCGGATGACCGTGAAGAAAATCTTGAGGAAACGCAGAAAACGCATAGTTGTGCCCGATGACTAGCGCGTGCCGCGCGACGTGGCGGCGCCGCCCGGCGCATCTGCGCCGCGGGCTTCGACCTTCTGTTCAAGACGCTCGATGCGCTTTTCTACGCGCGCCAAAGCGTCGCGGGCGCGGGCCAGTTCGACGTTGAAGTCTTCCAGCGCGGCGCGGCGCACCAGTTGCGGGTTTTCGTCGAGCAGATACTCGGCGGCGGTGTCGAGCAGATTGCGCCCGGTACGCCGCGCATGTTCGCCGACCGTGCGCACGACCGAAGCCACCCGCCACGCCGGACCGTCGCCGATCAGCTTCGCCAGATCTTCTTCGGGCTCCCAGCGCAGATGCTCGGCGAGCTTGGCGATCACAGTCGCAAACTCGGCGTCGCCTTCGATCTTCACGTGCTTCATCACGGCGGCCTGGCCGCCTTGCATGAAGGCCGGCAACGCGTCGGACGGCACCGAGATGGTCACATCGAATTGTTGCGCATCGGTTTCGTCGAGCGCGCCGAGGTAGCCGTCGGGTTGCACCAGCAGCATCAGCACGACTGGCGGACAGGACAGTCTGGCGGTCTTGCCCGCGTACGGGGCGAGGCGCTCTCGAGCCCACAATTCGCGGGCGAGCAGATGATTGACAGCAGCAGCGAAGGGCTTGGCGGCGAGGGTCATTGAAAGTGGCAAGAAAAAACCCGCGCGGGCGAGGTGCCCGCGCGGGTTCCTATTGTAACGTCCGTTCGCTTCGCGGCTTGCTATGCCGAACGGCCAATGCTGTGTGCAAAGTCAGGGCAAGCAGCGCTGGCTCAGTGCTGTGACACCTGCTGAATGCCGGCCAGCAGCCAGCCTTCGCCGGGGCGGTTCGCCTTCGTCAGGTTCCAGACTTCGACGAACGGCTCAGCCGCCGCACCCGCCGATTCGCGGATCAAACCGGAGAAGCGCACGCTGGCGAAGTATTCGGACGCACGTTCTTCGACGCCCAGCAGCTCCGCATTCAGTTGCACCACGTCCGTCTGATTGGACTCGGCACCACGCGAGTTCAGATCCACCTTCACTTCCGCGAACATTTCCGGCGTGGTGAATTCGCGGATGTCTTCCGTGTTGCCGACGTCCCATGCAGCTTGCAGGCGCACGAAGTACACCTTCGCGTTGCGCAGGAAGGCTTCCGAATCGAAGCCGGCCGGCACGGCCGGGGCAGCGTTGATGGACGGCGTGGTCAGCGGGTTGCCTTGCGGTTCGAGGTACGAACCGGTGGGCGGAGCGGAGTAACGCGGCTCCTGCGTATAGCCGGTGCCGCCCGCATTCAGCGAAGGTGCGCCGCCCGCGTACGCCGGTTGCGACGTATTGCGCTTACGACCCATGAAGCGGCGGATCAGCCAGATGCCGATCATCGCGATGAGCGCGATCACGATGATGTTGGCCATAGCGCCAGCGAACGCGCCGCCCAGACCGAAGTGCGACAACAACGCCGCGATACCGAGACCGGCGGCAAGACCGGCGATCGGGCCAAGCCAGCGCGAGCGGTTAGGCGCTGCGGCGGGAGTCGGCGCGGGCGCCGGTGCCGGCTGCGCGCGCTGCTGCATGGCCTGATTGCTTTGGGAAGGTTGCGACGGAGCGGACTGTTGCTGAACCGTGTTCGACTGACGGCCAATGCTACGGCCGCCGCCCATGCGGCGGGCTTCCGCATCGAGCGAGGCGAGAGAGCCGGCCATGATCAGACCGACCATCGCGATCAGTCCGATTCTTCTCACCAATGACCTCGTAACCTTACGGGGAGATAACACACCTGAATCGGACATTTTCGTACTTTCCTTTAAAAATCGATGGGTTAGGAACCCTAGTATTTGGTCCCCACATGTAAAGCTACCACGCCAGCTGACAAATTGTAATATTTGACGCCGTCCAGGCCCGCTTGTTCCATCATTGTTTTTAAAGTTTCCTGATCCGGGTGCATCCGGATCGATTCCGCCAGGTAGCGGTAGCTCTCGGCGTCCTTCGCAAAGCGGTCGCCGAGCCACGGCAAGACCTTGAACGAATAGACGTCGTAGACCTTTTTCAGCGGATCCCACACCTTCGAGAACTCCAGCACCAGCAGACGGCCTGCCGGCTTCAGCACGCGGCGCATCTCGGCGAGCGCCACATCCTTGTGCGTCATATTGCGCAAGCCGAATGCCACGGTCACCACATCGAAGTAATTGTCCGGAAAGGGGATCTTTTCGGCGTCGCAGAGCAGCGCCGGGGTGATGACGCCCTTATCCAACAGGCGGTCGCGGCCCACGCGCAGCATCGATTCGTTGATGTCGGTGTGCCAGACTTCGCCGGTGTCGCCCGCCTGTTTGGCGAACGCCTTCGACAGATCGCCCGTGCCGCCCGCGATATCGAGCACCTTGAAGCCCGGCCGGACGTTGGCCTGGGCGATCGTGAACATCTTCCACGCCCGGTGCAACCCGCCCGACATCAGGTCGTTCATCAAGTCGTAGTTGGAGGCGACCGAGTGGAACACGCCCGCCACCTTCTGCGCTTTTTCCTGTTCGTCGACCGATTGAAAGCCGAAGTGGGTTTTGCTCATCGCGCTCGTCCTTTCGCGTATTCTGAAATGTTGCGCCGCATCAGTGCGGCGACCAGGGCGAATCGTATCAGTGACAGTGCCCGTGCGCAGCACCGGCTGGCGCCATGGGAGCATCGCGGTCGACGCCGGCCGCTGCCAGTTTGGCGAGATAGTCGCGCCAGAGTTCATCCTGACGGATAGCCATATCGTGCAGCAGGTCCCAGGAATAGATGCCGGTGGCGTGTCCGTCGGAGAAAGTCGGCTGCAGCGCATAGTTGCCGACGCCCTCGATCATGGTGATCGTGACGTCGCGCTTACCGGTTTGCAAAGTTTCCTGGCCGGGCCCGTGGCCCATCACTTCTGCCGACGGCGAATACACGCGCAGCAGTTCGAACGGCAGGCGATACGTTTCGCCATTTGCGTACTGCAATTCGAGTACGCGCGATTTGGAATGCACGACCACGCCGGTCGGCACCGGGGTATCGCGAGTCAAGCCACTCATATTGACCTCATTAGAAAGCGCCGGGCCGCCTCTGGCGCTGAACGCCAGGTTTGGAGCGTTCAGCCAAACGCCTGTTCGATTTCTTGCCGCACGGCTTCGCGCAGCAGGGTAGCTTGCGCGCGGCGCGACGACAGCATGGCTTCGGACACCGTGCGTTGGCGCGGCGCCCAGATCGGCAGCGGGAAATGAGCGTCGTTCGAAAAACGCGGAATCACATGCCAATGCACGTGCGGCACCTGGTTGCCGAGGCTCGCCAGGTTGACCTTCACCGGCTGGAGAATGCGCCGGATCGCACGCTCGACCGCATACACGGCCCGCATCACGCGATCGCGGTCGGTCTCGGCGAGATCGGAAAACTCAGCGACATGCTTGTTCCAGATCACCCGGCAAAAGCCCGGGTAGTCATGTTCGTCGGCGAGGACGACACGCAGGGTGTCGTCCTGCCACAGCACATCGCCGCCATCTTCACGGCAAAAAACGCATTCCATCGTCGTCCTCAGGCAAAAATCGTCAGTCGTGCCATTAAACCAGCACGCGCTCGATTCCGCCATTGTTCGCCCGCTGGACGTAATCCGCCATCCAGTCTTCGCCCAGCACGTGACGCGCCATTTCGACGACGATGTAGTCCGCCTCGGTGCCCGCGTCCTCGTTATAGCGCGACAGGCCTTGCAGGCAGGACGGGCAGCTCGTGAGGATCTTCACCTCAGTGGCGCCGTTCGGTTGCGGCCCGTCGCCCGCCTTGAGCACAGAACCATCCGGCGCACCCGCCGCGCCGGCCGACGCGTTGGCCGTATTGATCCCATTCGCACCCGCCTCCGCCACCAGCGGAATGCCACGCAGCTTCGCGGCGCCCTTGCGCATTTCCTCTTCCTTGCGGAAACGGACTTGCGTCGAAATGTCCGGGCGCGTCACCGCGAGTGTGCCGGATTCGCCACAGCAGCGATCGTTCTTCTCGATCTTGTAGCCGTCCTTTTCCGATCCCATCAGCTGATTGACGAGCTTGACCGGGTCCATCGTCTTGATCGGGGAGTGGCACGGGTCGTGATACATGTAGCGCACACCGTTGACGCCTTCGAGCTTGATCCCCTTCTCGAGCAGGAACTCGTGGATGTCGATGATCCGGCAGCCCGGGAAAATCTTCTCGAATTCGTAACCGGCGAGCTGGTCGTAACACGTACCGCACGACACCACCACCGTCTTGATGTCGAGATAGTTCAGCGTATTCGCGACGCGGTGGAACAGCACACGGTTATCCGTGACGATCTGCTCGGCCTTGTCAAACTGGCCCGAGCCGCGCTGTGGATAGCCGCAGCACAGGTAGCCCGGCGGCAGCACGGTTTGCACGCCCGCCTCCCACAGCATCGCTTGCGTGGCCAGACCCACTTGCGAGAACAGCCGCTCGGAGCCACAGCCCGGGAAGTAGAACACCGCTTCCGTGTCGGCTGTGGTCGTCTTCGGATTGCGGATGATCGGGACGATCTTGTTGTCCTCGATATCGAGCAACGCGCGCGCGGTTTTCTTCGGCAGGTTGCCCGGCATCTTCTTGTTCATGAAGTGAATCACCTGCTGCGTGACCTTCGGCTTGCCGACGGTTGCCGGCGGGTGCGCCGTCTGCTTCTTCGCGAACTTCTTCAGCACGTCGTTGCCGAGACGCTGCGCCTTGTAGCCGATGCCCATCATCGCGGTACGCGCGAGGTTGATGGTCTGCGGGTTGGTGGCGTTCAGGAAGAACATGCCGGCTGCGTTGCCCGGATTGAACTTCTTCTTGCCCATCTTGCGCAGCAGGTTGCGCATGTTCATCGTCACATCGCCGAAGTCGATCTTCACCGGGCACGGCGTCACGCATTTGTGACAGACGGTGCAGTGATCGGCGACGTCGTTGAACTCGTCCCAGTGTTTGATCGACACGCCGCGGCGGGTCTGCTCTTCATACAGGAACGCCTCGACCAGCAAGGAGGTGGCGAGAATCTTGTTGCGCGGGCTGTACAGCAGGTTCGCGCGCGGCACGTGAGTCGCGCACACCGGCTTGCACTTGCCGCAACGCAAACAATCCTTGATCGACTCGGAAATCGCACCGATGTCGGACTGCTGCATGATCAGCGATTCATAGCCCATCAGGCCGAAGCTCGGCGTGTAGGCGTTGCGCAGGTCAGCGCCTTCGAGCAGCTTGCCCGCGTTGAAGCGGCCATGCGGATCGACGCGCTGCTTGTACGCGCGGAATTCGCCGATCTCTTCCTCGGTCAGGAATTCGAGCTTGGTAATACCGATGCCGTGCTCGCCGGAAATCACGCCGTCGAGCGAACGCGCCAGCTTCATGATGCGCGCAACCGCCGTGTGGGCGTCCTGCAGCATCTCGTAGTTGTCGGAGTTGACCGGCAGGTTCGTGTGGACGTTGCCGTCGCCCGCGTGCATATGCAGCGCGACGAACACACGGCCGCGCAGGACCTGCTTGTGAATCGCCTGAGCTTCTTCGAGGATCGGTTTGAACTCACCGCCGTTGAAGATCTGACGCAATTCAGCCCGGATCTCCGCCTTCCACGACACGCGCACCGTACGGTCTTGCGTGATATGGAACACGGTCGCATCCGGCTGCGCGTCGACGCGATCGGCAAACTTCTCTGCCAGCCCTTCGTAGCCAAGGCCGACCAGATAATGCTGCGCTTCACGCAAGGACAGATCGAGCTTGTCGCGCAGGAATTCCCAGCGCGTACGCACCTTTTTCAGAACGTCGAGCGCCTGTTGCACGCGATCTTCGAGCAACTCCGCGCTCGGGATTTCGTTGGCGTCGTCGCTCTTGCCGAGCGGCAGCTTGCCACCCTTGAAGAACGTTTCGAGCGCGTCGACGAGTTGCAGCTTGTTCTTGATCGACAGTTCGATATTGATGCGTTCGATGCCGTCGGTGTACTCGCCCATCCGGTTGAGCGGGATCACCACGTCTTCGTTGATCTTGAACGCGTTGGTGTGCTTGGCAATCGCGGCGGTGCGGCTGCGGTCAAGCCAGAAACGCTTGCGCGCTTCGGCGTTGACGGCGACAAAACCTTCGCCGCTCTTACCGTTGGCCATACGCACCACTTCCGAGGTCGCTTGCGCGACCGCATCCGCATCGTCGCCGACGATGTCGCCGATCAGCACCATCTTCGGAAACGCGTTGCGCTTGCTCTTGGTCGCATAGCCGACCGCGCGCAGGTAGCGTTCGTCCAGATGCTCGAGGCCGGCGAGAATCGCGCCGCCCTGCTTCGACGTTTCAAACAGATAGTCCTTGATCTCGACG
Source organism: Paraburkholderia nemoris (assembly GCF_905221015.1). Classification (NCBI taxonomy): domain Bacteria; kingdom Pseudomonadati; phylum Pseudomonadota; class Betaproteobacteria; order Burkholderiales; family Burkholderiaceae; genus Paraburkholderia; species Paraburkholderia nemoris. The sequence continues at coordinate 67,801 of NZ_CAJNBO010000016.1, forward strand.
ATGCTCGGGATCGCTTCACGGGCCTGACCGAAGAACTCGAGGCAGACCGTGCGCGTATGCGCCGGCATCTTGTGCAGCACCCAGCGCGCGGACGTGATCAAGCCGTCGCAGCCTTCTTTCTGCACGCCTGGCAGACCGGCCAGGAATTTGTCGGTCACGTCCTTGCCGAGACCTTCCTTGCGGAATACGCGGCCCTTGATGTTGAGCGATTCCGTGCGCAGCAGCTTTTCGCCTGGCGCGTGGTTGCCGTCGAACCACTTCAGCTCGAAACGCGCGACTTCGATGTCGTGGATCTTGCCGAGGTTGTGGTCCAGACGCGTGACTTCGAGCCAGTTCCCTTCCGGGTCGACCATGCGCCACCAGGCGAGGTTGTCGAGCGCCGTGCCCCACAACACCGCCTTCTTGCCGCCCGCGTTCATCGCGACGTTGCCGCCGACGCAGGATGCATCCAGCGAAGTCGGGTCGACCGCGAACACGAAGCCGGCCTGCTCGGCCGCTTCGGTCACGCGGCGTGTGACCACGCCCGCGCCGGAGAAAATCGTCGCCACCTTGCGCTCGACGCCCGGCAGTTCGGTCATCTCGACCGCGCCCAGCTGTTCGAGCTTTTCGGTGTTGATGACGGCCGAAAACGGCGTGAGCGGCACCGCGCCACCCGTGTAGCCCGTGCCGCCTCCGCGCGGAATCACGGTCAGACCGAGTTCGAAACACGCCTTGATCATGCCGGCGATCTCAGCCTCGGTATCCGGCGTCAGCACGACGAACGGGTACTCGACGCGCCAGTCGGTCGCGTCCGTCACGTGCGAGACGCGGGACAAGCCGTCGAACTTGATGTTGTCTTTTTCCGTGACCTTGCCCAGCACCTTGTTCGCGCGACGGCGCAAATCGAAGGTCTTCTGGAATTCGCTCTCGAAATCGTCGACGGCGCGGCGAGCAGCCGCCACCAGCGTTTCGACGCGAGCGGCCCGATCGACGCCCGCTTCATCGCCGTGCTCGACCAGATCGGCGCGACGGCGCTTCTCGATCTCGCTCAGACGGTGATGCAGCGCCTCGATCAGCAGCGCGCGGCGCTTCGGATTGTCGAGCAGGTCATCCTGCAGGTAAGGATTGCGGCGCACGACCCAGATATCGCCGAGCACTTCGTACAGCATCCGTGCCGAGCGGCCGGTGCGGCGTTCCGCGCGCAGTTCGGCCAGGGCCGCCCAGGCTTCGTCGCCGAGCAGACGGATAACGATTTCGCGGTCGGAAAACGACGTGTAGTTATAGGGAATTTCGCGCAGACGCGCTTCAGGATCGGCGGCCACCGCAGTGGCGGCCCCGTGCGGATCGAAAACTTGAGGTGCGTTCATGTTCGGACGACTCGGTGGGTCAACCGGGCGCGCTCATCTCTGTGAGGCGTCGGCGGACGGTGCGCGTGGGGCGCAATGCTGGAAATCTTCTAGGGGAGCGAAGCGCAACCGACGGCCTACCCACATCAGTCGCTTCACGGCGCTCAGAGACAGCTACACGATCGCGCGTGGCGGACGTGACGCTCCGCCGCGGGACAAGACTCACGCGGGACGGGCATCAAGTGGGCGATCTGAGGCTGCCAGTGCATCTTCCGATCCTTATTCCAAAATGGAATTCTACCCCATGATCCCGCCACGCGTTGACGCCTCAAATCTGGGTTGTGGCAGTACTTTTGGCGTTTTTGTGCTGAACGGCGCTCGTCAACGCATACGAACGATTCTCCGACCGGACGGTCGGGTTGGACTTTGCTTGCGGTGCGCCGGCATACGCCGAAGGTTCACAGAAGGCCAGCGTGCGCACCGTTGGCGCTATCATTGACCCTTTCCCGTCTCGCAAAGCGCACCGCGCCACCCGCATGGCTTCCCACGACTACCTGAAGAAAACCCTGACCGCGCGCGTCTACGACGTGGCCCGCGAGACCGAACTCGAACGCGCGCCGAATCTGTCGGCACGGCTGCGTAATCCGGTTTATCTGAAGCGCGAGGACAACCAGCCGGTGTTCTCGTTCAAGGTGCGCGGCGCGTACAACAAGATGGCGCATATTCCGGCGGATGCGCTGGAGCGGGGTGTCATTACCGCGTCGGCGGGCAATCACGCGCAGGGCGTGGCGTTGTCGGCGGCCCGGATGGGCGTGAAGGCGATCATCGTGGTGCCCGTGACGACCCCGCAGGTGAAAGTCGATGCGGTGCGCGCGCATGGCGGGGCGACCGTCGAAGTCGTGCAGTTCGGCGAGTCGTACAGCGACGCCTACGGACATGCCGTGAAGCTGCAGGAAGAACGCGGCCTGACGTTTGTTCACCCGTTCGACGATCCGTACGTGATCGCCGGCCAGGGCACGGTCGCGATGGAGATTCTCAGCCAGCATCAGGGCCCGATCCATGCGATCTTCGTGCCGATCGGCGGCGGAGGACTCGCGGCAGGCGTGGCCGCGTACGTGAAATCGGTGCGCCCGGAGATCAGGGTGATCGGGGTACAGACCGACGACTCGTGCGCGATGGCGGCATCCTTGAAAGCAGGCGAACGGGTCACATTGAACGAAGTCGGGCTGTTCTCGGATGGCACGGCAGTGAAGCTGGTCGGTGAAGAAACCTTCCGCCTGTGCCGCGAATATCTCGACGACGTGCTGCTCGTGAACACCGATGCGCTGTGCGCCGCGATCAAGGACGTGTTCCAGGACACCCGCAGTGTGCTGGAGCCGGCCGGCGCACTGGCCGTGGCTGGCGCCAAACAGTATGCCGAGCGTGAAGGCATCGAGGACCAGACGCTGATCGCGATCACGTCCGGCGCGAACATGAACTTCGATCGCATGCGTTTCGTGGCGGAGCGTGCTGAGGTGGGTGAAGCACGTGAAGCGGTGTTCGCCGTGACGATTCCGGAAGAGCGCGGCAGTTTCCGCCGCTTCTGCGAGTTGGTGGGCACACGCAGCGTCACCGAGTTCAACTACCGTATTGCGGACGCGAATTCAGCCCATATCTTCGTCGGCGTGCAGATCCGCAATCGCAGTGAATCCGCGCAGATCGCGGGCGCATTTGAAGCGCACGGCTTCGCCACCGTCGATCTGACTCTCGACGAACTGTCGAAGCAGCACATCCGCTACATGGTCGGCGGCCGCTCGCCGCTGGCGCATGACGAACGTCTGTTCCGTTTCGAGTTTCCGGAGCGTCCGGGCGCGCTGATGAAGTTCTTGTCGTCGATGGCGCCGAACTGGAATATCAGTCTGTTCCACTATCGCAACCAGGGTGCGGACTACAGTTCGATTCTGGTCGGCATTCAGGTGCCGGAAAGCGAGAACAGCGAGTTCGAACGCTTTATCACGACGCTGGGTTACCCGTGCTGGGAAGAGACGCAGAATCCGGTGTACCGATTGTTTCTCGCTTGATCTTATTGGACTAAAACGCGCAGATGGCTCTTTCGCTTGCCGACAAACTGGTGGTGGCAATCTCGTCGCGCGCGCTGTTCGACTTCGAGGAAGAGAACTGCGTGTACGAGAAGGGCAACCTGCAGGCGTATGAAGCGTTGCAGCGCGAGCGGCTGGCCGTGCCCGCCAAACCGGGCGTCGCGTTTCCGCTGATCCGCAAGCTGCTGGCCTTGAATGCCGGTGGCCATCGGGTCGAGGTGGTGATCCTGTCACGCAGCGATCCGATCAGTGGATTGCGCGCATTTCATTCGTGCAGGGAGTATGGGCTGGCGATCGAGCGTGGCGTGTTCACACGTGGGCGCGCGCCATTTGGCTACCTGAAGCCGTTGAACGCCTCGCTGTTTTTGTCCGCGAATCAGGACGACGTGCGCGACGCATTGGCTGCCGGATTTCCGGCCGCGCGCGTCTTGCCCGAATCGGCGAAAATGGCGAGCAAGTACCCGGACGAAATCCGGATTGCCTTCGACGGCGACGCCGTGCTGTTTTCCGACGAAGCCGAGCGCATCTTTCAGAAGGATGGCTTGCGGGCGTTCGTCGGCCATGAGATTCACAACAAGGATTTGCCGCTTGCGGATGGGCCTTTGAAGCCGTTGCTCGAAGCGCTGCACCGCCTGCAGAAACTCGCGGACGAAGCCGCACCGATGCATATTCGTACGGCATTGGTGACGGCGCGCTCGGCGCCGGCGCATGAGCGCGCGATCCGCACATTGATGGCGTGGAACATCGAAATCGACGAAGCGATGTTCCTCGGCGGCCTCGACAAGAGCGCGTTTTTGCGCGAGTTCGAGCCGGACTTTTTCTTCGACGACCAAATTGGCCATTGCGAATCGGCCCGCGTCGTGACGGCGACGGGGCACGTGCTGAGTGGCATCGTGAACGCATCATGACACCCGAACAATCACCGCTGGGTAAGGCATCCACTTACACCGAACAATATGACGCTTCGCTGCTCTTTCCGATTGCCCGGAAGAATGCACGCGAGGCGATTGGGATTGGCGCGCAGTTGCCGTTTTTCGGCACGGACATCTGGAATGCTTACGAGCTTTCCTGGCTGAACGCGCGCGGCAAGCCGCAGATTGCGGTGGCGACTTTCTTTGTGCCGGCTGACTCGCCGAACATTGTCGAGTCGAAGTCGTTCAAGCTTTATCTGGGGTCGTTTGCGCAGACGGCTTTTGAATCAATGGAAGTTGTGCGCGACACGATCAAGCGGGATGTTTCCGCTTCATGCGGCGCGACGGTGTCGGTTCATCTGGCGGCGCCGTATGAGTTCGGCAAGTTGCAGATGGAAGAGTTTGACGGCTTGTCGCTGGATCGGCTCGATCTCGATACCGATGTTTATCACCCTGATGCTTCGTTGCTGAAGGCTGCGTTCGACGAGTCGCCTGTTGAGGAGACGTTGGTTTCCAACTTGCTAAAGTCGAATTGTCCTGTGACGGGGCAGCCTGATTGGGGCAGTGTGCAGATTCACTATGTTGGGCCGCAGATCGATCATGCGGGCTTGCTGAGGTACATCATTTCCTATCGGAATCACACTGGGTTTCATGAGCAGTGCGTCGAGAGGATTTTTATCGATGTGCTTAAGGCCTGCCGGCCGGTGAAGCTAGCTGTTTACGCGCGGTATACCCGCCGCGGGGGGCTGGATATTAATCCGTTCCGGACGAATTTTAATTTACCTATGCCGGATAATTTGCGGCTGGCGCGGCAATAAGGGTAGGTGGTTTTTTTGCCTTTTGCGGCGGCATTGTCAGTGTTCTTAGGGCTTTGGCCTTTCCTTGATTTGTTAGTGGTCTATTAGCGTCGCCCCTGTGCGGGGCAGGCACTTACTTTCTTTGCCACCACCGCAAAGAAAGCGGCTAGAAGCCCCTGCTAAGCGGGTCGCGCAGCTCGCTCATGGTAGTGGTGCATCTGGAATCTGTGTTCGTGCCCCTGCATGCGTCAGTGACAAGGGCGTCATACTTCCGGCGGCGCTTCGCGCGCCAAAGAGTACTTCATAAGACCGATCGCTATGTTTTCGTGTGCGCCGCTCATTCGGCCCGTCGCCGAGGCGAAACCGATGGCCCCGACTTGAACCGAAGCCCCTGGTTTCCCTGGCATACCCGTCCGCGACGCACGTAGTGCGGAGTGGGAGCTGATGACACCTTTGTCACTACCGCGTGAAGGTGCGAGAGCCCGGATTCCACGGAGCCACTACCACTTGCGGGCTACGGTTCCCGCTTAGCAGGGGCTTCTAACGCCGCTTTCTTTGCTTACTTTCTTTGCGACGGCGGCAAAGAAAGTAAGTGCCTGCCCCGCACAGGGGCAACGCTAATAGACCACTAACAAATCAAGGAAAGGCCAAAGCCCTAGGAACACTGACAAACAAGCGCCGAGCAGGCAAAAAAACCTAACCAGCGCCCACGGCGACCAAAAAACCTTAAGCCGAAGGCTTCTTATAAGCGACGCAGTCAACCTCAACCCGACAATCAATCACCATCGAAGAAACCACACACGCCCGCGCCGGTGGATTCTCCCCAAAATACTCCCGAAACACCTTATTAAATGAAGCAAAATCCCGCGGATCATCCAGCCAAACACCGCAGCGGACAACATGCTCCGCCCCATACCCAGCTTCCTTCAGAATAGCGAAAACATTCTGAATCGCCTTGTGCGATTGCTCAACGATCCCACCATTGATCACCTCGCCATTTTCCATCGGCGTCTGCCCGGAAACGAACAACCAGCCATCCGCTTCGACCGCCCGAGCAAAGGGCATATGTTGACCACCCGTACCCTTGCCACCTTCAACGCCATATCGCTTCATCATCCAACTCCTTAAAAAGTCCGGCACGCAGCGCGAGCAATGCCACAACCCCGTGCCACATCAGCCAAATCAGCCACATCAATCAGAAAAAATCAGAACGCGCCGTGCGCATCACCCTTCGACGCCGCACCACGCGCCACAAAGTGCCCTGCCCGTTCGCCAGTCACCGCGCCATCGCGGTAAGCCAACACGCCATTCACCCACACCGCGTCGATTCCATCGGCCGCCTGTTGCGGCTTCTCGAACGTCGCCGCGTCGCGCACTTTCGCCGGATCAAATAACACCAGATCCGCGTGATAACCGATGTGCACCTCGCCGCGCTGCGCCAAGCCAAACCGGCGCGCCGACAAACTGGTCATCTTGCGCACCGCCTCTTCAAGCGGCAGCAAACCGGCGTCACGTACGTAGTGCCCAAGCACGCGCGGAAACGCGCCCCACAACCGCGGATGCGGCAACGGATCGTTCGGCAATCCGTCCGAGCCAACCATCGTCGCGGGATGCGACAGAATGCGCCGCACGTCGTCCTCGGACATGTTGTGATACACCGCGCCCGCCGGCTGCAATCGCTTGCCGGCCTCCTGCTGCGTGACGCCCCACTCGGCGGCAATCTCCCTGATCAGCTTGCCCGCCATCTCGGGATGCGGCTCCGACCATGTAATCGTGATGTCGATGTCGCCCGTCACCTGCTTCACGTCGAGCGTCGACGAACTGCGGTTGTACGGATAGCAATCGCAACCGATCGGCTGCAAACGACGCGCGCCCTCCAGCGACTTAAGCACCTCTTCGCTGCGCCCCCAGTTCGACGGCCCTGCGCACTTCAGATGCGAAATCACCACCGGCACATGCGCGTGACGGCCCACCCGATACGCTTCGTCCATCGCGTCGAGAATCGCGTCGAACTCGGTACGCATGTGCGTGGTGTAAAGCGCGCCTGCGGCGGCGAGCGGCTCGGCGAGCGCCATCACTTCTTCGGTCGGCGCGGAGAAGGCTGAGCCATAGGCGAGCCCGGAGCTCAAACCCAACGCCCCGTTCGACAACGCCTCTTCGAGTTGCGCGCGCATGCCGTCGATTTCCGCCGCAGTCGCCGCACGATCGAGCCGGTCCATCTGATTGCTGCGCAACGCCGTGTGCCCAATCAGCGCGCCGACATTCACTGCCGGGCGCGCGGCGTTTACCGCTTCGACGTACGCAGCGAAAGTCGGGTACTGGAACGCATCGCGCTCGCCAAGCAGATTCATCGGATCGGGCGGATCGCCCTTCAGCGACACCGGCGACGCGCTGATCCCGCAATTGCCGACAATCACCGTCGTCACGCCCTGCGTGATCTTCGGCAGCATTTGCGGCGAACGGATCACGTGCGTGTCGTCATGCGTATGAACGTCGATGAAGCCCGGCGCCAGCGCGCGACCGTTGGCCTCGACCACCTCTTCGGCGAGCCAGTTCGACAGATTGCCGATCGCGGCGATGCGGCCGTCGCGGATCGCAACGTCGCGTTCGACCGGCGGCGCGCCCGTGCCGTCGTACAGTTGCGCGCCGACGATCAGCGTATCGGCGGCTTCGGGATGCGAATGCATGGATCAGTCTCCTAACGGTTGTCGGTCGCCGCCGCCACGGTGCGCGTCGAGCGCGTGCTTCATGCGGCGCAGCAATTCGCGGCTCTCGTCACCCTGACTCACGGCAAGTTCAGTGACGAGTACATCGAGCGCCATCATCATCGAGTAACGCGACGACGACGGTTTGTAAATAAAATCGGTTTCGAAGGCGACGATCGGGATCACCCAATCGGCCAGTTTGGCCAACGGCGAAGCCGGCGCGGTCAGAGCGATCACGGTCGCCCCGTAGCTGCGGGCGATCTTGCAGTTCTCGACCATCTCGGGCACGCGCCCGGTGGTGGACAACGCGATCACCACGCACTCGCGCGACACGGTGCTCGCCACCATGCGCTGCAACAGGCCGTCCTGATAGGTCGCAACCGGCCGGCCGAGGCGCACGAGCCTGAAGCGCATTTCGTCGGCAAGCGCGGTCGAGCCGCCGCCCATGCCGAACACGTAGATCATCCGAGCGGCGCGCAACGCGGCTGCGGCTTCGGCTAAAGGCGCCTGCCGCAACAATTGATGGTTATGGGCAAGCGCAGTCTGCAGTTCGTCGAATACGCGGGTGGCAATCGGCTCGGGCGCGTCGGTGGGTTCGCCCGCCTGCAGGAAGCGCTGCCCGACAGCGGCCGCCTGCGCGAGCCGCAGCTTCAACTCCCGCACGTCGCGACAACCCACCGCCTTGGCAAAGCGCGTCACGGTCGCGACGCTCACCTCTGCCTGCTGGGCGAGCGCGCCTATGCTGGCGCGCGATGCGCCGGTCAGGTCATCGAGAATCAGCGCGGCGACCTTCCGTTCGGCCGAACGCAGTTCCGGCGCGCATTCGGCGATGCGCGCGACGATATCGAAGGCCAGCGGTTCGGTGGTCAGGTTCATTGCAGGCTGTGAGGTGTCTCGCGAACGCTTACAAAGCGCTTCCGGAAAACCGTGGTACTAAATAACATTCCTCCAGGCATCGTACTTTCGGTAACATGGTAAAGTCAACTTTGATTCGATTTAACTGGACGATGGAGCAGGGAGACATGAAAGTTACAAACTATCAGGGCGCAACGATTGATCCTTATAGCAAGGGCTTGGGCATGGTTCCGGGCACCAGCATCCAACTCACGGATGCCGCGCGCCTCGAGTGGAACCTGCTGAACGAAGACGTGAGTCTGCCTGCCGCCGTGCTGTACGCGGATCGTGTGGAACACAACCTGAAGTGGATGCAGGCGTTCGTCGCGGAATACGGCGTCAAGCTCGCGCCGCACGGCAAAACCACCATGGCACCGCAGCTGTTTCGCCGTCAGCTCGAAACCGGCGCATGGGGCATCACGCTCGCCACCGCGCATCAGGTGCGCGCCGCGTATCACGGCGGTGTGTCGCGGATTCTGATGGCCAACCAGCTGGTCGGCCGCCGCAACATGATGATGATCGCCGAGTTGCTGAGCGACCCTGATTTCGAGTTCTTCTGCCTCGTCGATTCGGTCGAAGGCGTCGAGCAACTGGGTCAGTTTTTCACGTCGGTACGCAAGCCGCTGCAGGTGTTGCTCGAGCTCGGCGTGCCGGGCGGCCGCACCGGCGTGCGCGACGAAGCGCAGCGCAATGCGGTGCTCGAGGCAATCGCGCGCTATCCGGATGTGCTGAAGCTGGCGGGCGTCGAATTGTATGAAGGCGTGCTGAAAGAAGAACACGAAGTGCGCGAGTTCCTGCAGAGCGCCGTCGCTGTAACGCGCGCGCTTGTCGACGAAGGGAGTTTTGCCCGCACGCCAGCCGTTCTGTCAGGCGCCGGCTCGGCCTGGTACGACGTGGTCGCGGAAGAATTCGTGAAGGCCTCGGAGACCGGCAAGGTCGAAGTCGTGCTGCGGCCCGGCTGCTATCTGACGCATGACGTCGGCGTCTACCGCAAGGCGCAGACGGACATCTTCGCGCGCAATCCGGTCGCGAAGAAAATGGGCGAAGGCTTGCTGCCGGCGCTGCAATTGTGGGCGTATGTGCAGTCGATTCCGGAACCGGATCGCGCGATCATCGGCCTCGGCAAGCGTGACTCCGCTTTCGACGCAGGCATGCCGGAGCCGTCGCGCCACTATCGTCCGGGCACCGAAGCGCCACGCGATATCGCGGCGAGCGAAGGCTGGGAGATTTTCGGTTTGATGGATCAGCACGCGTATCTGCGGATTCCAGCGGGCGCCGATCTGAAGGTAGGCGACATGATCGCGTTCGACATCTCGCATCCGTGCCTGACGTTCGACAAGTGGCGCCAGGTGTTGGTGGTCGATCCGTCGTATCGCGTCACGGAAGTGATCGAAACGTTCTTCTGATCGTGATAGACCCGGCGCGTTTCACCGCAAGGTGGCGCGCCGTTTGTTGCAGGCTTGCCGCTCAATCGGCAGGTTTGATCCTCGCTGGCTTAGCGAGCCGGGTCGGCCTCCGCCGTGTCGGGCACCTGGCCAGCCGACGCAGTCGCAGCCGCCACTTCGCCAATCCGCACTTCCAGCATCTTCAACGCCCCCGACAACGCGCTCAGCGCTTCGTCCGGCAACGCCGCCATCGTGTCGTGCAAAAAAGCATTGCGACGCGGCAAGCTGGCTTCGGTCGCCGACCGTCCCGCTTCGGTCAAACGCACATTGGTCACGCGGTTATCGCGCGTATCCATGCTGCGAGCAATCCAGCCTAAACCTTCCAGCGTTTTCAACTGCCGCGTCAGCGCGCCCGGATCGACGCGCAAGCGCTCGACCAGCCGCTTCTGCGACGACTCGCCGGCCTGTTCGTGCAGCGCGAGCAGAATGCGCCAGCGCGGCAACGGATGACCCACGTGGGCCTCGAACGCCGACATGAACGCCCGATAAGTGCGGCCGAATTGCTGCATGACGGCGACGCGGTCCTGTTCTTCCATGATCTGTCAGTAAAACGGTAAGGCTAAAAAATCAATCCGCGTGAATCACCGGCTCGAGCTTGCGCTGAAGCTTGACTGGCGGCACACGGCGGCTTTGCCACACGGACACCACGGCGATGATCGCCGCCAGCGCGAGACCCAGATGAATTGCTGAAACGAGCGCCTCGCGTGCACTCTCGAGCAACATCGCACCGTTGTGGCCAGCATGCGTCAGCTGGCCGAGCAAGGTGGTTTGCGCATCGCGATTGATGAGGATTTGCGGGTCGCCGAGATCGGCAAACCACTGCGACGCGTGATCGTTTTCCAGCGCGCTACGCACGCCGCTCGCGTACATATGGCTGATCAGCGTACCGGTCAGCGCCGTGCCGATCATCCCGCCGATCATTCGCAGCGACTGCAGCAGCGCGGTGGCAATACCGAGGTGTTCGCGGCCCGCAGTCTGCTGCGCGAAGATCGTCAGATTCGGCATCACGAAACCGAGACCGAGTCCGCCGAGCACCATGAACGACATCAGCAGCCATTGCGGCATGGCACGCGTCGCAACGACCACGCCGAGGCACGACAGCGCCACCAGCGCGAAGCCGACGTACAGCATCAGATTCGGATTGCGTACACGCGAGACGATGCGGCCGTTGGCGATACTGCCGATCGTGATGAACACGACGAGCGGCGTAATGACGAGCCCCGCCTCCTTCGGCGACATCCCGAAACCGCCCTGAAATAGCAACGGCGCGTAGAACAGCAACGAGAACATCGTGAAGCCGCCCAGCACCGCGAGCGTGAACAGCGCGGCCAGACTGCGATTGCGAAACATATCCACCGGCAGAATCGCCGTCGGGCAGCGTTTTTCCCACTGCCACAAGCCGTATGCCGAGGCGACGCTCAATGCAAGCAGCGCGAAGGCGCCCAAGGTGACGCCGTGCTTCGGCAACAACTCGACGAACAATTGCAGCGAGCCGAGCGCCACCGCGATCAACAACGCACCCGGCCAATCGAGCCGCATCTTGCCTTCGTGCTCGATGTGCCGCAGATGCGGCAGAAAGCGCCAGACGAAAAATAGCGACAGCAAGCCGACCGGCAGATTCACGTAAAACACCGAGCGCCAGCCGTAGTACTGCGTGAGAAAACCGCCGAGCGACGGCCCCACCGCGTTCGCAATCCCGAATGCCGAACTCATCAGCACCTGCCAGCGCAGTCGCACGACCGAGTCGGGAAAGAGATCAGGAATGCACGCGAAGGCGGTGCCGACCAGCATGCCGCCGCCGATGCCCTGCAAGCCGCGCGCAAGCACGAGGAACAGCATGTTGTTGGCAGCGCCGCAGAGCACCGAAGCGGCAGTGAACACGACGATCGATGCGATCACAAATGGCTTGCGCCCGTAGTAATCGCCAAGGCGGCCGAAGATCGGCACGGTGATCACCGAGGTCAGCAAATACAACGTGCCGACCCACGCGTAGAGCTCGAAACCCTTCAGTTCCGCGACGATCGTGGGCAACGCGGTGCCGACCACGGTCTGGTCCAATGCGACCAGCATCGAAACGAAGGAAACGCCGAGCATCGCCAGTAGCGACTCACGGAACGGTAAAACTTGCCCACTCGAGTGGTGGGCCGCGGTATGGACAGCCATTTTTGATGGGGCAAAAGTTGACTCGTCAAACAATTGGGAATCATACCATGAGGTGATGCTCTAAGCTGGAACGCGCCGGTGCCGCTCACCGCATTGGCAATCGACTGAAGAATGGACAATACATGACGCCAGGGAGGCACATGGAGCCGAGTTTGCTCGCAGCACAATCCTTATCGGACGACGACCTGGGCGCGTTGCGACGCGCGAAACACGAACTGGAGAGCCCCGCGCTGGCGATGAAACTGGCAAGCATCGTCGGCGCGCCGCTCGAGAAGCTGCTCGCGCGCATGCCGGCTTTTGCCAACGAAAAGGTCACGGATGCGACGGAACTGGCGTTGCGCAAGTGCCTCTCGATCGCGCTGCGCACGCTGGGGCGGCAGGCCGGCGCCTCGCCCCTAGTGGTGCCCGACAAGCCGAGCAACCTGCTGCACAAGTTCGCCGTGGCCACCACCGGCGCGGCCGGCGGCGCGTTCGGTCTGTTCGCGCTGCCCGTCGAGTTGCCCGTCACGACCACGCTGATGTTTCGCTCGATCTGCGACATCGCGCGCAGCGAGGGCGAGGATCTGTCTTCGATCGACACGCAGCTGCAATGCCTGACGGTGCTCGGCATGGGCGGCACCTCGAAAGCCGACGACGACGCCGACTTCGGCTACTTCATCATGCGCGGCGCGCTGGCGCAGGCGGTATCGAAGGCTTCATCCGAAATCGCGACGAAAGGCTTCACCGCGCATGGTTCGGCGGCCTTGCTACGCCTGCTCAACACCATTGCTGCGCGCTTTTCGGTGCAGGTGAGCGAGCAGATCGCCGCCAAGTCGATTCCGGCGATCGGCGCGGTGCTTGGCGCGATGGTCAATACGGTGTTCATCGACCACTTCCAGCAGGTCGCGCACGGTCACTTCACCGTGCGGCGGCTGGAGCGGCAATACGGCCAGGAAACCGTCGAAGCCGCCTATCAGGCAATCGACGTCACCCTGGACGGCTGAGCGGCCGTGCCGCGCCCGCTCGTTGTCGCACTCGTCACGCGCCGCACGAAGGCCGCGGCGCAGTCGAGCGCGCGACCGCCTTCCGGGATGAACGGCGTGAACAAGGGCCAGACGTGCGGCATTTTCTTCCACACTTCGAGTTCGCAGTCCACGCCCGCCGCGCGCGCCTTGTCGGCAACCCGTTGCGAGTCGTCGAGCAATACCTCGGTGCTGCCCGCCATGATGAAGAGCGGCGGTAGGCCGTGCATGTCGGCATAGACCGGCGAAGCGTAGGGATGCGTGGCAGGCGTGTCGCCGAGATAGACCTGCGCGGCCCGCGCGATCGCGGGACCGCTGAACATCGGATCTAGGCCGTCGTTGGTGCGAATGGTGGCGCCGGCAGCAGCCAGATCGGTCCACGGTGAGAACAGCAGGCAGCCTGCCGGCAGTGGATCGCCGGCGTCGCGCAAGGCGACTACCGTAGCGAGCGCAAGGCCGCCGCCCGCTGAATCCCCCGCGATCACGATCGACTCGGGCGGCGTGCCGTTCGCAATCAGCTGACGGTAGGCCGCGGTTGCATCGTCGAGCGCCGCTGGAAAGCGATGTTCGGGCGCAAGATGGTAGTCGAGGGAAAAGATCGGTGCGTTCGCTCGTGTGGCGAGGCCGAATACGAGCGAGCGATGCGTACGCGGTGAACAGAAGTAGTAGCCACCACCGTGGCAATACAACACGGTCGGGGCATTCCCAGAAGTGGACGCGCCGTCAGCACGCTCGATCCACTCACCCTGCAGCGGCCAATCGTTCGGCCCGTACGACTCACGCAGACGCCAGCCGCCCGGCACGCGCGGCGACCAGGCGCGCTTGGCTGTCAGCGCACGCGCCTTCTCCACGTTGATAGTCGGCTTGAGGGTTTGCGGTCGAAACTGCTTACGCAGATACCAGCACGCGAGTGCACTTTGCCAACTCATCGGGACACGCTCCTTCGATAGTGTCCCAACATGGTACGTGCGTTCGCCGCCGCGCCGGTGGACGGCGGCTTCTAATCCCGAAAAAGCGCCCGCGCCACCAGGCAAGGTTTTTTTCGTATTCCTCTCGCCTAGTTCGCCGGCAAAACCTGCCCGCGAATCTCTCCCGTCGGATTCTGGTCGGTATGGACGTTGAAGTACCACTGCCCCGCCATCAGGTCCGTCACCTGCTGTTCGGTAAGCGCCGCCGATCCTTTGATCGGGCTCGCCAACGCGTCCTTGCCGATCGGCACCTGGACCTTGGCGTTCTGCCCGACGGGCGCCGGACCGTGGAAGTGCGCGGCGGTTGCCGGACCGCTCAGCCCTTCATAGGTGATCGTCCATTGCAGGGATTTGGTCGACGTATCGAATGTGGCGTTCAACATACCGTGCCCGTGACTCACGCGCGGCGGCACTTCGCTCGATGGTTCGAGGTCAGCCTTCAACGCCACCGTATCCGCAAAGGCGACGCCCGACGCCAACGCCCACAACACCACAGCAAGATTCAGTTTTCGAAGCGCAATCATGGTCTTCTCCGGACTTTGATGCACCGCCGCACCGACATTTCGGTCACGCGCAGAGCCACCACATACTAGTGCAAATCCGTTGTGGGTGTTTGCGTCGGGGTCAAATGACATCGCGGCGATCTGCGCGACGCCTTCATCGACATTTACAAACAGTTAATTGCGCAATTCGTACTGAATCTTTTGCGCCATCCCGATTATGCTTCCGACTGCGAGAAGTGACTCCTTCATCGAGGGATGTCTCCAAATCTTTAACGCGGCTTCGGCCGCGTTTTTTTTCGTCCTCTCGATTCACCGCGTGGATTCAGTCACGAGCGCGCGTCAATGCGATCGCCCTAGCGAGCCGCTACGGGCTGTCTCGGTGCGGAGCGAAGCAGCGTCATGCAAGTAACGCAGCCTGCTCCTCGATTCCATCCAGCATCGCATTGCACTTGCGCATCAATGCCAGCCCGTCGCTACGCAAGCGTTCCGGCGTCTTGACGGTGATATCCCGGCGGTAGTCTTCCAACGCGTTGAGCAGCGGCGGGTACTGCAAAACGCTCGCCGCGCCTGCCACGCGATGATGCCACTCGCGCAGACGCTCAACCTCGACGTGTTCGAGTAACGGAGACAATGCCTGCACGTCTTCGCGCACCGATGAAACGAATGAATCGAGCAAGGCCTTAACGGTCGACTCACTCCCCCACAACTGCGTCATATGACTCAGGTCGACCGGGACAAATGGCTCGGCACCACCATGCGCATCCGGCCCGGAAGCCGGTGGTGCGCTGACCGTTTCACCGGGAGCCGCTTGCCATGCGCTGTCAGTGCCGAACCAACGGCTCAGGTACTCGCGTAGCGTCGCAAGCCGCGTCGGCTTGACGAGGCAGTCGTCCATACCAGCGTCACGACATAGCTTCAGGTCTTCCGGCGCGGTGTTCGCGGTAATCCCGAGGATCGGCAAATGATGCATGCCACCCTGCTCCCGCTCCCGAATGCGTCGCGCCAATTCGTCGCCGGACAGGTTCGGCATGTGGCAGTCCGTGATCAGACATCCATAGCTGGTTTGGTCGAGCGCGGCCAGTGCCTCGACGCCGTCGTTCGCCACGTCGCAGGCAAAACCGAGCAAGGCCAGTTGATGACGGATCAGCTCCTGATTGACCGGATGGTCTTCCGCAACCAGGATCAGCCGTCCGCTGGCGATTGCCTGTTCGCGGTCCGGCGGGACCGCGGCGCCTTCGGCCTTGCGCGGCATGCCGGTGGAACGCGGCGCCACGGAAGGCAGTCCCGTCATCGCCGCGGCGCACGCGGCGCCGAGACCGCGCCACGAGATTGGGTTGATACTGACGCGCACGTTGTTGTCGAGGATGCGATAGCCAGTCGGCTTCGGCTTCTCGGTCAGGCAGATGATCCGCGATCCGGACCTGACGCTTTCGGGCAGCACCAAGTCTTCACTCACGAAAATCATCTCCACGCCTTCAAGACAAGCTGGATCGCACAGTTCGGCCGCATGCGGCGACACGCGACTCAACTCGAGTCCGAGCGCCTGGCCAAAATGCATCTGTCGCTCTCTCCGGAGCAACTGGCCGTGCCGCGATCATTAATCATATTCTGGCCGATAGACATAAGATCGCTCTTAAATGATCAATTGTTCCATTCCTACAATTGATTAGATATGCGATCTAACTTCCACAAACTCCATGTGCGCGGATATAAGCAAAAAGGCCCGGATCATTGGCGACGCCGAGTTTAGCCATTGCCTCACGTTTCTGACGACTGATAGTGCGACGATGGCATCCGAGCGCCGCGGCGATCTCGGAGACCGATTGGCCACGCACAAACATTTTTATAACTTCTGCCTGCCTGGAGGACAGTCGCGATACAGAGGGCAGCTCGCTCGCGTCATCTCGAGGCTGAGCAAGCGCTTCAATGATGGAGCGGCCGACGTATACCTGCCCCTTCCTGCCCGCCTCAATCGCTTGCCAAAGCTCGTCGAGTGTTTCCATTTTGCTGAGCACGCTGAATACGCCGTCTGACACGATCGCGCGCAGAATCTCCGTGTTCGTCAGAGCCGTCATCACGACGATGCGCAACAATGGCCACGTGGATCGGACTCGCCTGACAAGATCCAGCCCATCTTCGACCGTACCGGATGCCTCCGGCATCGTCAGGTCGGTAACGAGCACATCGCATGGCGTGCTCTCCAACAGCGTGATCAATGAAGTGGGTGTATTCGCTTCGCCGACAATGGCAACATCGGCGTGCATTTCCAGCGCGGCCCGAACGCCAAGCAGAACGAAAGGATGATCGTCCGCAAGAATGACTCGAAGGTTCGTCATGATTTGTCTCTGTTGTTGTAGGCATACTCAGCGAACGCATAAGGAAATACCGCTCGCTTCATGCGTGCTCTAATGGCCCAGTGGCGTAGGACGCCACACCAAGGGTGGCCATAAAACCACTGCTACAAACCGGAGAAAATCGGAGTGCTCTGAAACCCGCCAACAATTTGATAGTCCATTGCGAAACTATCAAAGCAGGCACGCGCAATTATGCAAATCGAATATGCGAGAGTCTTTCTCTTGCTGTTTGATTCCGTCTGAAAAGCAACACAGCGACGAGAGCGCGCGCCGCCGCTCCCATCGCGTGGAAAACTACGATGTGACCGGCAGCATGCCGCCACCGGCCACCACTACATCCTCATGTGGCATCACAAGCGCGTGCCGCCGTCAGTTTGCTAACGCGAGCCGTGCGCGGAAATACCGGTAGCGCGATCAAGGCGCACACGCTGGCTACCGCCCACACCATCGGCCACGAACCCACCGACAGCAGCAGCGGAATCGCGAGCGGTGTCAGGAACAGCGTGAGAAAGACGCAGGTATTGCCGATCGCGAGTGCGGTGCCTGCACGGCTCGTCCCTGCGAGGGTCGCCAGTTCCGTGAAGGCAACGCCGTGCCAGGCGGATGCACTTATGCCGCCCAACACGATCATCAGCGCGACCACCGCCGTCATCGCTGTATGGTGCATGCCGGCCAGCCCCGTCACCAGGGCGAGCAATGCGAACAGCACCGCGGTCAGAACACTGCAGGCGCGCATGTAAGCGCGTCGATTGCCGCGCCGGTCGGTCCACGCACCGCTCCAGACCCGCGCAATCGCGGCGCCGGTTTGCACGGCCGCCATCGTCAAACTGATCGCCAGCACACCGGCGCGGCCGAAGTCGTGAAGGAAGACGGTCCCGAATGTCACGATGGCAATCTGCGGCACGCACAACGTGCCGGCGCCGAGCGCCACACGCCAGATGCCGATGTCGCGTAACGGCGAAACCTTCGCCGGCGCCGCACCTGCTCCTGCTCCGGCAACCGCAGCGTTGCGAGCCGTACCTGCACCGTTCCCCTCGACGTGCGAAGGCTCATGCAGCCACCACCATGCGAACGCCGCAGTAATCGCACACGCAAGGGCCAGCACGGTGTACGCGCTGGCAAAGCCGAACTTCGAGGCGAGCGCCGGCAAGATCAGCGCACCCAGGCCCCCGCCGGCCGGCACCGCGGTCTGCCGAATGCTCATCGCGAGGCCGCGCTCACCTTCACGAAACCAGGCCATCACCGCACGGCCACTCGACCCGTTGACGCTACCGCCGAGCAGGCCGACGAGCAGCAGGCCGAGCGCGAGCGTCGCCACGCTCGGCACATGCGCACCGGACGGCACCACGAACAATGCCAGCCCGGCTAGCGCCGCGGCAGTCGAAAGAAGTCCGAGCAACAGCACGCGGCGGTCGCCCCAACGGTCGGTCAACAGACCCCACGGCAACTCGCTGACCGCGATGCCCAAACCGAGCATGCCGAGCACCAACCCGAGCCCATCGTTGCCGAGGTGATAACCCGAACGCAAAAACACGGCCGTGGTCGGAATCCCTGAGAAAGCGGCCGAGAAACTCGCGTTCGCCGCAAAGCCGACACCCAGCACCTTCCACCGATGGCTCGCCGTACGCGCTCCAGGTACCGGCACGGCGGCAATCGAATCGTTTCCCATGACAGCCTCTGCAATGAATGAATTGGAGGTATCCTACGGCTGGGCAAACCATCGGAAAAGCCGGAAAATCAGATGACTTTCATCGGATATACCGAATCATGAGCCAACGCGGATTTGACCTGACTCAACTGCGCACCTTCGTCGCCGTCGCGGAATCGGGCAGCGTCTCGGCGGGCGCGGAACGCGTGTTCCTGTCGCAGTCGTCGGTGAGCGAGCAGTTGAAGAAACTCGAGGAGCGCGCCGGCCAGCCGCTCTTCGTGCGCAGCAAGCAGGGTGTGACCGCCACGCCGGCCGGCAGCCGCCTGCTCGATCACGCGCGCCGCATCATCGCCATGAGCGAGGCGGCGTTCGAAGACCTGCAAGGCCGCTCGCTCGACGGCGAACTGCGCATCGCCATCACGGACTACTACCGT
Source organism: Paraburkholderia nemoris (assembly GCF_905221015.1). Taxonomy (NCBI): domain Bacteria; kingdom Pseudomonadati; phylum Pseudomonadota; class Betaproteobacteria; order Burkholderiales; family Burkholderiaceae; genus Paraburkholderia; species Paraburkholderia nemoris. The sequence continues at coordinate 87,027 of NZ_CAJNBO010000016.1, forward strand.
CCGCTCGACATCGCGCGCATTCTCAAGACGTTCTCGGAACAGCATCCGCGCCTGAAACTGCACGTTACCGTGCAGCCGAGCGCCGTGATCGATAGCAGCGCCGGCGACGATGCGTCATACGACATCGGCCTCTCGTTGCGGCTCGTCACCGGGAGAACACGCTCCACCAACCGCCGCGACAGCGCGCAAAGCACCGTGGTGCGGCGCGAGAAACTGCTCTGGGTCTGCGCGGCCGATGCCAGTCCGCGACCGGTCACGCCGTATTCATTGGTCTTGCTACCGTCGAGTTGTCAGTTGCAGCGCTTCGTCGTGAAACTCCTCGATGAACACAAGGTGCCATATCTGGTGTCGCATTCCGCCTCCGGGGTGGCCGGCTTGCAACTGGCGCTGAAGGCCGGGCTGGGCATTTCCTGCCTGAACGAATCGTCGATCGGCGGGGGCCTGGTCGCCTGTCCGCCGAGCATCGGGTTGCCCGCATTGCCCGCCGTCGAGTTTCATCTGTTGCCGGGGCGAATCGGCGAAAGCGAACGCGTCAGCAATGCACGCACAGCGTTGATGCATCTCTTCAGTTGACGCGTAGCGCGTCGATGCACGCGCTGAGACTCAAGGAACACGACAGAAACGCAGTGCATCAATCGCATTCGGCGATGCAGTCCGCACTCGAACCAGACAAAGAATAAATATTGAAGGCGCTCTAATCGACGACTATGCTGATCAAATACGCCACCGATTGCCCCCTCAATTGTCATTGACGCATCGGATAAATTCCTGCAACCTGCTACACGTCTGCTAAACGCATCAAGACGTTATTACCGCAGCCCGAAAGCCGCCGCGCGTTGGCGCACCTAGGCAGATCATTGTTTTGTAAAGCAATTGTATTGCCGTATCTCCTCAACACTCTGCCTCCTTAATAAGTCAGTTTCGATTTGCTGTTCATGCAGTCGTTATAAAAGAACAGTTGGCAGGCTTGTCATGCGTCGTTCATCGAATTCGTGAGCGAACGCGTGAAAATAAATGGCGAAAATAACCGTTCCCCGGCGAGGCCAGGCGTGCATCGTAGAACTATCGGATTTTCGGTCCTGTTGGCGTTTTACGTCGTGTGGCGCGGCGTGGCGTTCGCAGCCGCTGATGCCCCCGCAGCGATGCCCTCAGCCATGGACGAGCGCGTGCGCGCCTGCACCTCGTGTCATGGCGTGCAAGGCCAGGGCCTGAACAACGATTACTTCCCGCGCATCGCCGGCAAACCGGCCGACTATCTGTTCAATCAGTTGAGCGCGTTTCGTGACGGCGGTCGTACTTATCCGCCAATGGGCTATCTGCTCGCCTTCCTGCCCGACGATTATCTGCGCAAGATCAGCCAGTACTTCGCGGACCTGCAACCGCCCTACCCGAATGCCGATCACACCGACGTCGCACCGGCCGTGCTCGCAGCCGGACAACGACTCGTCACCCAAGGCGATCCGGCACGCAAGATCCCGGCGTGCATCGCGTGTCATGGAGCACGCATGACGGGCACGCAGCCTGGCATCCCGGGCCTGCTCGGCCTGCATGCGAGCTACATCGCCGGACAGATGGGCACGTGGCGCTCGGGCACACGTCACGCGCTTGCGCCGGACTGCATGCATTCGATCGCCGTCAAGCTGACCGACAAGGACATCACCGCGGTTTCGAGCTGGCTCGCGCGCCAGCCGCGCCCTGCCGATCCACGGCCCGTGCCGGCGTCCGCTGAGCGGTTGCCTCTCGCATGCGGGAGCCAACCGCAATGAAGACGACCTTCCGCTCGATCCGTGCTGTTTCGTACGCCATGATGAAGCGCCGTCGCACCGCTACATTCAGCTTGCTGGTTGCCGGCTTGATCTGCGCTGGCGGCACCGCGCTTTTCAGCGCACCGCGGGCGCTGTTGATCGCTGAAGCGAGCGCGGCTGAAGCCGTGCCTGCCGCTACAACCACAACAACCGCAACGGCCGCTGCCAACAAAGCCGACACCCGTCCCGACATCGTCAAACGCGGCGAGTATCTGGCGCGTGCCGGCGACTGCGTCGCCTGCCATACCGCGCCGCGCGGCAAGCTGTTCGCCGGCGGTCTCGCCATGGATACGCCGTTCGGCACGCTGTATTCGCCGAACATCACACCGGACGCGCAGTACGGCATCGGCGCATGGAGCGAGGACGCATTCTTCAAGATGATGCGCACCGGCCTGGCACCGGACGGCACCATGATCTACCCCGCGATGCCAATCGCTCAGTACACCAAGGTCAAACGTGAAGACTCGGACGCGATCTTCGCCTATCTGAAGTCGGTCACACCGGTACGTGAGCCGAACCACAAGCACGCGCTGAGTTTCCCGTTCAACCAGCGCAAGCTGCTGTACGGCTGGCGCACGCTGTATTTCCGCGAAGGCGAGTTCCAGCCGGACCCGACCAAGTCGGTGGAGTGGAATCGCGGTGCGTATCTGGTCGAAGGACTCGGGCACTGCACCATGTGCCACACCAAGATCAACATGCTCGGCGGCTCGTCGCAAAGCGAGCAGTTCGCGGGCGGCCTGATTCCGGTGCAGAACTGGTACGCGCCCTCACTCACCTCCGATAAAGACGGTGGTCTCGGCGACTGGAGCATCAAGGACATCGTCGATCTGCTGCAAGCGGGCATTTCCAATCGCGGCGCCGTGTACGGGCCGATGGCCGAAGTCACCTATCACAGCCTTCAGTACATGACAGAAGATGACGTCAAGGCGATGGCCGTCTATCTCAAGACCTTACCGGACAATCCCGGCCGCAAGTCAGGCCCGACCGCACCGACCAATACCAACGTGTTCGCGCTCGGCGAAAAGATCTACGCCGACAAATGCGCGCTATGCCACGGCGCGAACGGCGAGGGTCAGTTGCAGCACTACCCGCCGCTCGCACGCAACCAATCGATTGAAATGGACTCCGCGGTGAACCCGATCCGCATCGTGCTCAATGGCGGTTTCCCGCCCGGCACCGCGCGCAATCCCGAGCCGTACGGCATGCCGCCGTTCGGTCAGGAGCTGAACGACACCGACGCCGCCGCCGTCGTCACGTATATCCGCACTGCGTGGGGCAACCACGGCCAGCCGGTGACGTCCCGCGAGGTCAACGAATTGCGCAAAGCGCCGCTGCACTGAACCTGAACCGCTGCACCGGAGAATCTCCAGATGGAAGCGAACGATACCCGCAGCGCGGCCCCACCTACGGATGAAGAAGTGGAACGCGTCGTCGCGGCCGGCCCGCATGGCGCGATCGCCGTGGCCGGCGTTGCCACGCTGATCGTCATGGCGATCTGGTTCGGCTTCTACTTTCTTGTCTTTCTGCCGCGCGGCGTCATCCACTGACTATGTCGACTGATTCCAATCACCAACCGGGCAGCGGTCACGAAGTCGCCTTACGCGCCGAGCGCCGCTGGGCGATTTTCGCCACGGCGCTGATCGTTCTGATGCTCGTCGTCATCGTGTACTCGGGGCTGCATTGGGCGATGATGCCGCCGTCGCGGGTCGAGACGATCGATCCCTCGCGCCTGCAACTGTCGGGCGAATTCGTCGAAAACAACCTCGGCAGCGCCGTCGAGCCGGATGGTTCGGTAGTCGTGCGTTTTGTCGCGCAGCAGTATTCGTTCACGCCTCAGTGTCTGCTGGTGCCTGCCGACACGCCAATCACAATCCGCACCACCAGCGCCGATGTCGTGCACGGCTTGCTCGTGACCGACACCAACATCAACACGATGGTCGTGCCCGGCTACGTCGCTACGCTGAACACGCGCTTCGACAAACCCGCCGATCACACCATGCCGTGCCACGAGTTCTGCGGCTTCGGCCACCAGACCATGTGGGCGCACGTCAAGGTCATCGACAAAGCCACGTTCTTCGAGCAAGCCCGACAATCACGGAGGCTCAGCTGTGTTTCACGCTAAGCGACTCGTTCTCGCGCATTTCTGGCTGGCCTTCGTCGCGTTTCTGATCGCGCTGCTGCTCGGCGCGTGGCAGATGCTGGTACGCAGCCCGCTGCTGCCATGGGTCGGCGACCCCGAGCTCTACTATCGATCGGTGACCGCACATGGCTCGGTGATGGCTTACGTGTTGCCCACGCTGGTTTCGATGGGCTTTGGCTACGCGATTGTCGAACTCGCGCTGGCGCAGCGGCTTGTCGGCCTCAAGTGGGCGTGGGCCGCATTCATCATGCTGGCAGTTGGCGCGGTGATGGCGATGGTGCCAGTCGCGCTCGGCAAAGCTTCAGTGCTCTACACCTTCTATCCGCCGATGATCGGCAGTCCGTTCTATTACCTCGGCGTGGTGCTGGTGGTGGTCGGTTCGTGGATCTGGGTCGCACTGATGCACGTGAATCTGCGCATCTGGAAGCGTGCGAATCCCGGCAAGCCCATTCCGCTCGCGATGTTCGCCAATGTCGCAGGAGCGTATCTTTGGGCCTGGACCGCGATCGGCGCGGCGCTCGAAATCCTGTTCCAGATCTTGCCAGTCGCTTTCGGTCTCACCAACACGATCGATGCCGGCCTCTCGCGTATCCTGTTCTCGTGGACGCTGCATGCAATCGTCTACTTCTGGCTGATCCCGGCTTACATTGCGTACTACACCCTGGTGCCGCGCGCGATCGGCGGGCGGCTCTATAGCGATTCGATGGCGCGCGTGTCGTTCATTCTGTTCCTCGTGTTCGCGATGCCGATCGGCATTCACCACCTGTTCGCCGATCCGCAGGTCGGCTCAGGCTTCAAGTTCCTGCATGCGGTGTTCACCGGCATGGTGTCAGTGCCGACGTTGCTGACGGTGTTCACCATCTGCGCATCGGTGGAAATCGCCGGGAGGCTGCGCGGTGGCAAGGGCGCGTTCGGCTGGTTGACCGCGTTGCCGTGGCAGAACCCGATGATGCTGGTGATCGCGTTTTCGTTCGTGATGCTGGGCCTTGGCGGTGCGGGCGGCCTGATCAACATGAGCTACCAGTTGAACTCGTCGGTGCATAACACGCAGTGGGTGACCGGGCACTTCCACCTGATTTTCGGTGGAGCGATCGTCATCATGTACTTTGCGATCGCGTACGAACTGTGGCCGCAACTGACCGGCCGTGCGATTGCGTCGGTGAAGCTGGTGCGTATGCAACTGTGGCTGTGGTTCATCGGCATGATGGTGGTGACGCTGCCGTGGCACTACGTCGGCTTGCTCGGTGCGCCGCGCCGCATGGCGTATTACGACTACAACATGCCAGGGATGGAATCGCAGGCGTTCTGGGTGGGGATGTCGGCGGTGGGCGGACTGATCCTAGTGGTGTCCGGCGTGCTGTTCATCTACATCCTCGCGAAGTCGCAATTCGGGCCGGAGGTACAGCAACAGAGTTTCCGTTTTGCGAGCGCGGTGCAACCGGTGGAGCATGTGCCTGCCGCGCTCAATAGCTTCGGCTTGTGGGTGGCGTTGATGATCGGGCTGACGGTCGTCAACTACAGTGTGCCGATCCTTCAGTTGCTCAGATTGCCGCAAACGTCGGTGCCGGCAGTTGTTGTTGGAGCGCAGCGATGAGTCAGGAACGCATCTTCAGCTTGCGCAATCCGTGGTTCACGGTGAGCCTGGGCGGCACGATTGCGATTGCCGTGGTGGCGATATTGATCGGCTTCATCTGGTTGCCATCGGCCAATAGCGGATTCAGCAAGCGCGGCTTATGGGCGACGATTTGCAGCGCCGCGGGCGCGCCGTCGAGTTGGTACGGCGGCACCAATATTGCCGGCCCAGCGCCGAGCGAGGTGGTGGTCTTACCGCCTTTGCGACGGGTGCGCGCCGACGCGAATTCGATTGGCCGCGGTGCGACGATTGCGACGCAGAATTGCTCAATGTGTCATGGCGTGCTGGGCACGGTGCAGGTGACTGCGCCCGCGTTGGCTGGGCAGTATGCCGACGTGGTCTACAAAGAATTGCGCGACTATCAGAACGGTGTGCGGCAGAACGCGGTGATGCAGCCGATTATCGCGGCTCGCAGTGATCAGGATCTGCATGATCTGGCGGCTTACTATGCTTCGCTGTCTCGCGCGCCGGCGGCCGAGGTTTTGCCAGCAGGCGTTGGACCGGATGCGAATGCCGTGAAGCTTGCGATGCAAGGTGATCCGCAGCGGAATATTGCGCCTTGTGCGGCCTGTCATGGACAACTGGATCGTAAGGGGGCGGCGCCTTGGCTTGGCGGGCAGTCGTCCATTTATCTCGCTGCGCAGATGCGGGCGTTCGCTTCCGGTGCCCGGCATAACGATATTAACGAGCAGATGCGGAATGTGGCCCGGCAGATGACTTCGGCGGAGATCGATAGCGCCGCTAAGTATTACGCGGCTATGCAGTAATCGTTTGAGTTTGGTTTAGCCTTCGCGGCGCTCAACCGCGAATGACGTGTCAGAAGGCCCGCACTCAGCGGGCCATTTTCTTGCCCAGCGTCTTACGCGCAGCTCGCGCCTTTTTCATCGCTTCTGCGTGGTGGCCGATAGCGCCAGTTAATATGCAGCGCCAGAGACCTGTGCCCCCGCTTCTCCTCGCGACGCGACCTTTGTGCGCACCGGTTTGGGCCGCGCGGTATCCGTGGGTCTCGCGTTCAGCTTGCCATCTGATTTCTTCCGCACTGCCTCGGACAGAAGACTCGCGGCACGTTTCGCGGTGATGCGGCTATGAGGTACGTCCTTCGCATCAAGCGCGATCACCTGGTACAGTTCGCGGTCGCATTCAATCTCGCGCTCGTATCCTTCGCCTGTTTCGACAAGCAGTTCCAGCAACGCCTGTTGGCTTTGTCGTTCTTCTCTTGTCATGCAGGGAGTTCTACGTATTGAGGCCGCAAGCGTAACCAGTCGCCTAAGTTGATCCAACTGCCGGTTGCATAAATCGAAAGCTGAGAGCGCGAGTTTCTCGTACTGGAGCGCATCAACGGGCGCGCGTGAGGGTGCTTGAGGGGTCTTGGTAGATTTGCTCATGGTGCGATTTCCGGTTCGTTCCTGAATCGCCCGACACTCGCTGAAAGATGGGGTGAGCGGGCACATGGCGAGGTTGACAGACTGGGTAACGAAACGAAACCAGCGGGCCTTGCGGCCCCCTCACCACGACCCGCCCATAGAAAAAGCGCGCGTGTTGAAGGGCACTACCCACTTTCGCAGGTAGTGCGTTTCGTTACGACGGACTGTCAAACCCGCGCCGTTTTGTCTAACGGCAGGAACAATCTAACGCACCTATTTTTTAAGACGATCAACCAAACAGGCTAAACGCGCGAATTATAACTAATCTTTACATTTGGCCTGGCGCGTACCCTGTACTGATTTTCATGCAGCGCACGCAAGCGCTCGATCATCCTTCAACACGCTACGCGGTCTGCCGTATCAAGCCGCCACAAACTCACCCGCGTTAACCTTCCGCTGCGTAGCCGCAGCCCCACCTCGCCGATCGGCAAGAGAAGAATCCCCGCTCTCCGTCTGAAACACTGCCACCGCCGAAGTCAACCTCCGAGCCTGGTCCTCCAACGAACTAGCCGCCGCAGCAGCCTGCTCAACCAGCGCGGCATTCTGCTGCGTCACCTCATCCATCTGCGCAACAGCCAGGTTCACCTGATCGATCCCGGTGCTCTGCTCAAGCGCAGCGGCCGCGATCTCACCCATGATCGAACTCACCCGCGAAATCGAATTGACGATCTCGGTCATCGTCGACCCCGAGCGCTCGACCAGTTGCGACCCTGCCTGCACCCGCGCCGTCGAAGCATCGATCAACCCTTTGATCTCCTTCGCCGCCGCCGCGCTTCGCTGTGCCAACGACCGCACTTCGCTCGCCACCACCGCAAACCCACGACCCTGCTCGCCCGCGCGCGCCGCCTCGACCGCCGCGTTCAACGCCAGAATATTGGTCTGGAATGCAATCCCTTCGATCACGCCGACGATGTCGGCAATCCGCCGCGAGTCGTCGACGATGCCATGCATCGTGCCCACCACCTGCTCCGTCAGATCACCACCCTGCGCAGCGAGGCTCGACGCACCCTGCGCCAGCGAACTCGCCTGCTTCGCGTTGTCTGCGGTCTGCTTGACAGTCGAGGTCAGCTCTTCAATGCTCGCCGCCGTTTCTTCAAGCGACGCAGCCTGCTCTTCGGTCCGTTGCGACAGATCGGTATTACCGGCCGCAATCTCGCTCACGCCTGTATCGATCGATTCCGTGCCGTGACGCACGGCGTTCACCGTCTCGATCAGCGAGTCCTGCATCTTGCGCAACGCCGCTGCGAGACGGCCCATTTCGTTATTACTCGTCACGTCGATCTGGCCGGTCAGATCGCCATTGGCAATCCGCTGAAACTGCGCGATGGTCGCGTCGACCGGGCTGACAATAGCCCGCACCATAACCGCCCGTCCGATCAGGGCGCCCAGCAGCGACAGCCCCATACCGATCGCCACCGTAATGCAGATTGCGTAGAACAGATCCTGTGCGTCCTGATAACGCTGCGCACCGTGATCGATTTGCAATTGCTCGAGCGTGAGCATGGCCTTTTCGTACGCGCTATAGAGCGACGGCAGCTTGTGCGCCTGCAACTGCTCGAATGCATTTTTGTCACCCGATTTGAGCGCGGCCAGCGCCGGCGCGACACCCTCGTGCAGGAAGGTGTCGCGCTTGTCCTGCATGTCCTTGATCAGGCGCTGTTCGTCAGCATCCGTGCTCGCACGGCTCACATAATGGGCAAGCCGATCATCCGATGCTTTCTGATACTGATCAAAGCGCTTGAGCACCGCGTTCGCGCCGTCCTGATCGTTCAGGTCGACCAGCGATGCGTAAGTCGCGAGCGCCAGACGCAGGCGCAGCAGTTGTCCAGCGCTGCCTTCGAGGTCGGCGACTGCGGGGGTGTCCACGGTGTACATCTGTTGCAGCGACGCGTTGCTCGAACGCAACGACAACAGCCCGGCTGCGGCGCCGAACAGCAGCACCAGGCCGAAGAACACGATCATCAGGGTAAGGCAGGTTCGAATCGACAGATTTTTCAACATCGGGCTGGTCTCCATTGGGCTGCCTGACCGAATGTTCACAAAACTACCCTCGGCCACGCGTGCTGCGCCCAAGCCCATACGGCCAGGTCCGCAACCTTTGATCAAAATTTAAGCGAACGCCACATAGATGGTCTACGGCGGGATTACAGAAAACTTTATGGTTGATGGCGCATACGTTTGCGATACATCAACATACGAGCGGAAGTCGGCCGCTGTTTGAGCAGGGGCATTTGCGGGACTACCCGGGTGGCCGGTAGGCGGTGGTTGGTAGAAAGTGACGAGGCACGCGTCTTCGGAGCATTTCTATGTCAGAAATAGGCTCGGCCCTGCTGGTTTTCGCTCTATTGCTTGTCGGAACCGGCTTGGGCGTCTGGGTGCGACCGTTGCTGCCAGAAGAGCACAAGGCTCACGAAACCGTGCAACTCATCCAGCTGGTTATCGGCATGCTGGTGACGTTTGCCGCGTTGGTGCTCGGGTTGATGACGGCGTCCGCGAAATCCAGTTTCGATACCGAATCGAATGATTTGCGCACCTATGCGGCCGACCTGATCGAGTTCGACACCACCTTGCGGGAATATGGCAGCGATACCGATGAGGCCCGTAACCTGCTGCGTGCGTACACCGCTGCGGCGATTGCATCGACATGGCCGGGCGAGACGGCTCCAGCCGGTGACTATCCGAGGAACATCGGCACACAGGACAACTCGCAGAAGCTGGAGAACGTGAGGCTCGGCGACATGCTGACTGTGGTGGGAAGGCAGTTGCGGCAACTGCGAGCGCACGACCCGTTGCAACAGCGCGCGCTCAATGATGCCTTGACGCAATATCGGCGAACGGTGGATGCCCGCTGGAAAATCATCGAGGAAGCGCACAGTTCGATTTCCATGCCTTTTTTGATGACGCTGACGTTCTGGTTGTGCGTGATTTTTCTCAGCTTCGGATTGATCGCGCCGCGCAATGCGTTGGCTTTGGTCACGATCTCGCTTGGGGCAGTTTCAATTGCTTCCGCTATCTACGTGATCGTCGATCTGGATACGCCGTTTTCCGGGCCGATTGTCGTTTCCAGTTCGCCGATGAGGGATGCGCTGGAGCATCTCAGGCGGTGATTTTTTGACTTTGTCGGCGGCGTTTCCCGACTGAGTGCGCGGAGCACGCACTTCTTTCCATCTCATTGATGCTGATGCGCAAATAAAAAAACCCCGCCTCTCGAGCGGGGTCTTTTGCATCGGTCAACTCGCGTGCGGGTTGATCAAAACGGAATATCGTCATCCATCTCATCAAACCCGCCGCCAGCCGGCGCGCTCGGACGGCTCGAACCACCGCCGCCACCACCGCTGCCGCCACGCGAAGCGCCGCCGCCCGAAACCGCGCGGCCACCACCGCCACCACTACGCTCCGACGGCTCACCGCGGCTATAACCACCTTCGTCGCCACCGCCCGACGAACCACCACGGCCACCCAGCATTTGCATCTGCTCGGCGACGATTTCGGTCGAGTAACGGTCGGTGCCGTCCTGAGCTTGCCACTTGCGAGTACGGATGCGCCCTTCCAGGTACACCGACGAACCCTTCTTCAGATATTCGTTCACGATTTCAGCAAGCCGGCCGAAGAACACCACACGGTGCCATTCGGTTGCTTCCTTCATTTCGCCGGACGTCTTGTCCTTGTACCGATCCGTTGTCGCAAGGCGGATGTTCGCCAGTGCGTCGCCGCTCGGAAGATAACGGACTTCCGGATCGGCTCCGAGATTGCCGACGAGAATGACCTTGTTCACGGATGCCATGAGTTTCTCCTGTTGATTCTGTTACGGGCGGCGCGGCAACGCGCGGTTCGCGTCTCATGGCCGGCAGGCCGGAGACCAGAACTGCGCCTCTGCCCGCCACCGGGTGAGTTCTGTCAAGAAACGCCGGGCCGTCCCAAGTTTCCTTGCCCCCTCGGGGGGCTTGGCGCAAAGCGCCAGGGTTGGGGCGCTCTTACGCCTTCTTGCGCGGCGGCTGTTTCATATTTGCCGCGATTATAAGCCAGCAAAAGACGAGCCCCGAGCAAGTGAAAAACACCGCGCTCTGACCATCCACTTTCAGCAGCCAGCCGCCGACCACCCCACCCAGCGCAAGACCGATTGACTGCGTCGTGTTGTACACGCCCGCCGCCGCGCCCTTACGAGTTCCAGGCGCCAGTTTCGACACCAGCGAAGGCTGCGACGCCTCAAGAATATTGAAGCCCAAAAAGTAAACAAAGAGGATCGCCGCCACAGTCAGAATCGTATGCGGTGCGACGCCCAACAACAACTGTCCGATCAGGATAAGACCGATCGCGGAAAGCAGCACGATTTTCATTTTTCCGCGCTTTTCCGCGGCGATGATCGCCGGGACCATCATCACGAACGAGAGGCCCATTACCGGCAGATAAACCTTCCAGTGCGACGCGACCGGCAGGCCGCCGGCTTCGAGAATGCGCGGCACGACGAGGAACAACGCGGTTTGCGTGGCATGCAACACGAGTACGCCAAAATTCAGGCGCAGCAGCTCAACGTTATGCAGCACCTCGGCGAACGGCGCGCGCACATGCACGGGCTTGGGCGCATCCGGCACGACCCACAGCACGAGACCAATCGCCAGAATCGAGAAAATGCCGACCAGCGTGAACAGGCCACTCATGCCGACCCACTGGAACACGATCGGCGCACCGACAATCGCCACCGCGAACGAAACGCCAATACTGCCGCCGACCATCGCCATCGCCTTGGTGCGATGCTCTTCGGAGGTCAGGTCGGCGATAAACGCGATCACCGCGGACGACACCGCGCCCATGCCCTGAATCACCCGCCCGACAATGATCCACGTCATGTCGTGCGCGCCGGCGGCGACAAAGCTGCCAAGCGCGAAAATCAGGAGACCGGTCGCAATGACCGGTTTGCGGCCGACCTTGTCGGAGATCCAGCCATAGAAGATGTACAGCATCGACTGCGTCACGCCGTACGCACCAAGCGCGATCCCCACCAGCAGCACGTTATCGCCGCCGGGGATGGTCTTCGCGTAGATCGAGAACACCGGCATGATCATGAAGAGACCGAGCATGCGCAGCGCGAAGATGGCGGCAAGCGACACGGTCGCGCGCATTTCAGGCGCGCTCATGCGTGAGGATGTAGCGGACGGATTGGACATCGGGAACGTTCTTTGAATGAGCGGGGCGGCAAACATACGGCGCGGCATTCGGGCCGGCGGCCTTGCCAGACGCTCGTCCGGCGCCTCGCGGCGCCTTGTACTCGCGAAAAATGGCCCCAGTTAGGCCTCTTTCCCGCGGCGCTGGACCGCAGCCTTACAGCTTGCCTTGCACCTTCTTCGGGCTGTCAGGAAGCCGTAACGGCGGTCTTGAAAAGTCGTTATAGTAGCAGGTTTAGCCTCCTCCTCTTTCCGCCAGGTCACGGGCCAAGTCTTGGAATAACGCGTGGAACAAATCCGTATCCGTGGGGCTCGCACCCACAACCTGAAGAACGTCAATCTCGACCTCCCACGTCACAAGCTCGTCGTGATTACGGGCCTATCCGGCTCGGGTAAATCGTCGCTCGCGTTCGACACGCTCTATGCGGAAGGACAGCGGCGCTACGTCGAAAGTCTCTCCGCTTACGCCCGCCAGTTCCTGCAATTGATGGAAAAGCCGGACGTCGATCTGATCGAAGGCCTGTCGCCGGCGATTTCGATCGAACAGAAGGCGACCTCGCACAATCCGCGTTCCACGGTCGGCACCGTCACCGAAATTCACGACTATCTGCGGCTATTGTTCGCCCGCGTCGGCACGCCGTACTGTCCGGACCACGAAATTCCGCTGGAAGCGCAAAGCGTCTCGCAGATGGTCGATGCGGCGCTCGCGCTGCCGGAAGAGACCAAGCTGATGATCCTCGCGCCGGTGGTGGCGAACCGCAAAGGCGAGCACGTCGAACTGTTCGAAGAGATGCAGGCGCAGGGCTTCATCCGTTTTCGCGTCCGCTCGGGCGGCGGCACGGCCAACGAAGGCGTCGCGAAGATCTATGAAGTCGACTCGCTGCCCAAGCTCAAGAAAAACGACAAGCACACGATCGACGTCGTCGTCGACCGGTTGAAAGTGCGCAGCGATATGAAGCAGCGCCTCGCCGAATCGTTCGAAACGGCACTGCGTCTCGCCGACGGCCGCGCGATCGCGCTGGAAATGGATACGGACAAGGAGCACCTGTTCAGCTCGAAGTTCGCCTGCCCGATCTGCTCGTATTCGCTGCAGGAGCTGGAGCCGCGCCTCTTCTCGTTCAACAACCCGATGGGCGCGTGCCCGGAATGCGACGGCCTCGGCCAGATCACCTTCTTCGATCCGAAGCGGGTTGTCGCGCATCCATCGCTGTCGCTGGCGGCAGGCGCGGTGAAGGGCTGGGACCGGCGCAATCAGTTTTACTTCCAGATGCTGCAGAGTCTCGCGGCGTTCTACGAGTTCGACATCGACACGGCCGTTGAAGACCTGCCGGAGAAAGTCCGCAAGATTCTGCTGTTCGGTTCGGGCAAGCAGGAGATTCCGTTCTCGTACATCAACGAGCGCGGCCGCACTTCCGTGCGCGAGCATGTGTTCGAAGGGATCATCCCGAACCTGGAGCGGCGTTATCGCGAGACCGACTCGGTCGCGGTGCGCGAAGAGCTCGCCAAGTATCAGAACAACCAGCCCTGCCCGGCTTGCGCCGGCACGCGGCTGCGTCGGGAAGCGCGTTTCGTGCGGATCGGCTCGAACAGCGACGCGCGCGGCATCTTCGAAATCAGCGGCTGGCCGTTGCGCGACGCGCTCGGCTATTTCCAGACGCTACGGCTCGAAGGTTCGAAGCGCGAGATCGCCGACAAGGTCGTCAAGGAAATCGTCGCGCGCCTGATGTTCCTGAATAACGTCGGGCTCGACTACCTGTCGCTGGAGCGCAGCGCGGAAACGCTGTCGGGCGGTGAAGCGCAGCGGATTCGCCTCGCCTCGCAGATCGGTTCGGGTTTGACCGGCGTGATGTACGTGCTGGACGAGCCGTCGATCGGTCTGCATCAGCGCGACAACGATCGGCTGATCGCCACGCTCAAGCATCTGCGCGACCTGGGCAACTCGGTGATCGTCGTCGAGCACGATGAAGACATGATTCGCATGGCCGACTATGTGGTCGACATGGGCCCGGGCGCGGGCGAACACGGCGGCATGGTGATCGCCGAAGGCACGCCCAAGCAGGTGGAAGCGAACGCGGCATCGATGACCGGGCAGTACATGTCCGGCGCCCGCAACATCGAATTCCCGGACGAGCGCAAGGAACCGGACGAGCGCCGTCTGCGCATCGTCGAGGCGTACGGCAACAATCTGCAGCACGTGTCGCTGGATCTGCCGGTCGGCCTGCTGACCTGTGTGACCGGCGTATCCGGTTCAGGCAAGTCCACGCTGATCAACGACACGCTGTATCACGCGGTCGCGCATCACCTGTATGGCTCGTCTACCGAGCCGGCGCCGTACGAATCGATCGAAGGCCTGGAGCATTTCGACAAGGTCATCAACGTCGACCAGTCGCCGATCGGCCGCACGCCGCGCTCGAATCCGGCCACCTACACGGGCCTGTTCACGCCGATCCGCGAACTGTTCGCGGGCGTGCCTGCGGCGAAAGAACGCGGCTACGAAGCGGGCCGCTTCTCGTTCAACGTGAAAGGCGGCCGCTGCGAATCCTGCCAGGGCGACGGTGTGCTGAAGGTGGAAATGCACTTTTTGCCGGACGTCTACGTTCCCTGCGACGTCTGCCACGGTAAGCGCTACAACCGCGAAACGCTGGACGTCCAGTACAAAGGCAAGAACATCAGCGAAGTGCTCGACATGACGGTGGAGAACGCCTACGAGTTCTTCAAGCCGGTGCCGGTCGTCGCGCGCAAGCTGAAAACCTTGCTGGACGTGGGTCTCGGCTATATCCGGCTGGGCCAGTCGGCCACCACCCTGTCGGGCGGCGAGGCACAGCGCGTCAAACTTTCGTTGGAACTGAGCAAGCGCGACACGGGTCGCACGCTATACATCCTGGACGAGCCGACCACCGGTCTGCACTTTCACGACATCGCATTGCTGCTGGAAGTCATTCATCGTTTGCGAGACCAGGGTAATACCGTCGTGATCATCGAGCATAATCTCGATGTAATAAAGACCGCCGATTGGGTCATCGATCTCGGCCCCGAAGGCGGAGCCGGCGGCGGTCAAATCATTGCGCAAGGCACGCCGGAGCAGGTTGCCAAGTCTAAGGCAAGTTTTACCGGCAAGTATCTGGCGCCTCTGCTGAAACGCATTGCCAGTAGAAAGTAACGCTGCACAACACGGGTTGGAGACGGAATAAGCCATGGCCAAGCGGAATCAGGCGAGCGACGACGGGCAAGTGCGGGACCTACGCCCACGCCCGGTCAGGCTGACTAGCGACATGAGCCTGCCGAAGCTGTCGGCGGTCGAAATCGGCAGTTACGTGCTGATGCTGCTCGGAATGTGGGCGGTCATCGAACTGAGGCTGCTCGGCGCCTTGCTCGCTGGGCTGCTCGTGTTTCAACTCGTGCACACCATCGCGCCGCGCATCGAGCGGCATATGTCGAGTCAGCGCGCGCGCTGGCTCGCGGTGGTGATCCTCTCGGCGGTGATAGTCGGTGCGCTGACGGGGCTGACGCTCGGCATCATCGAACATTTCGAGAGCGACGTGCCGAGCGTGCAGAAGCTGCTCGACCAGGCGATGCAGCTAATCGACCAGGCGCGCGGCCGGATTCCGCAATTCGTCGCCAACTATCTGCCGGTCGATACCGACCAGATGAAGACCAAGGCGGCCGAGCTGATGCAGACGCACGCGAACATGCTGCAGCAAAGCGGCAAGACCGCGGCGCGCGGCTTCACGCACATTCTGATCGGCATGATCATCGGTGCAATCATCGCGGTCGGCGCGCAGAAGCATATGCAGCGGCTGCCGTTGTCCACGGCGTTTGTCACGCGCGTGACGCGTTTCGCCGACGCCTTCCGCCGCATCGTGTTCGCTCAGGTGAAGATCTCCGCGATCAATGCGGTCTTCACCGGTATCTTCCTGCTGGTGGTCCTGCCGATCTTTCACGACACGCTGCCGCTCTCGAAAACGCTGGTGCTGGTGACGTTTATCGTCGGCTTGCTGCCGGTGATCGGCAATCTGATCTCGAACACGATCATCGTTGCGGTGGCGCTCTCAGTGAGCTTTCCGGCGGCGATCATGTCGTTGGTATTCCTGATCCTGATCCACAAGCTGGAGTACTTCCTGAACGCACGCATCGTCGGTGGCCAGATCGAGGCGCGAGCCTGGGAACTGCTGATCGCGATGCTCGTGATGGAAGCCGCGTTCGGCATCCCCGGCGTGGTTGCGGCGCCGATCTTCTATGCGTATATCAAGCGGGAATTGATTTATCTGCGGCTGGTGTGAGCGTCAACCAGCCTGCGATGCAGGCTTAGCGGACGAGCGAAAAGCGACACTTCGGTGCCGCTTTTTTTACGCCAACGGTCTTCAGGAGGCCAAATCCGTGCGGCGCCAATCACTTACAGAAGACTTGCAAGGGACCACTTGATTCGCATAAGATGCGAACAATTCCCATTTGCATTCTGACACTGTGACCCGCTGTTTCCCTTCGTCTTCCGTTCCGCCGGCTCACTTATGAGGCGGCAACTCGTCCGCCTGCACCGCTGGTTCGGTGTCGCCATTGCGCTGTTTCTGTTCGTCGCCGGCCTGACCGGCGCGATCATCGCGTGGGATCACGAACTCGATGCGGCGCTGAACCCGTCGTTCTTCAAAGCGCGCACCGCCGGTCCGGCGCTGTCGGGACTCGAGTTGGCACGCCGTGTCGAAGCGGCCGACCCGCGCCTGCAGGTGACGTATCTGCCGCTCGACGCCGAACCCGGCCACACGCTGCAGATGATGGTGCTGCCGCGTACCAACCCCGCGACGAAGCAGCCCTACCCGCTCGACTTCAACCAGATTGCCGTCGACCCCGCCACCGGCGACATCCAGGGCCGGCGCGAATGGGGCGCCGTTTCACTCGCGCGGCTCAATCTGATTCCGTTCATCTACAAGCTGCACTACACGTTGCATTTGCCGTTCACCGGCGGTGTCGATATCGGCACGTGGCTGATGGGCATCGTTGGGATCGTGTGGCTGTTCGATAGCGTGGTCGCTCTATGGCTGTCGTTTCCGAGCCTCAAAGCATGGCGCAAGTCGTTCGCATTTCGTCTCGGGCGCGGCGGCTATGCACTCACCTTCGATCTGCATCGCTCGGGCGGCGTGTGGATCTGGGGCCTGCTGGTGATCGTCGCGCTAACGTCGGTATCGATGAATCTCTCTGGGCCCGTGGTTCGGCCAGTCGTGTCGCTAGTCTCGAAGCTCACGCCAGATCCGATCAACAACCCCGAAATTCTGCGTGCGCCGCAACCCGGCGATCAAGTGCTGAGCCGCGAGCGCATCGTGCAGCTAGCCGAGCAAGCCGGTAAGGCGCAGAACCTGAAGGTGCCGCCGGGCGGCGTCTACTACGCGGAATTCCTGCACGCCTACGGCGTCGGCTTCTACGCAACCGGCAACGATCACGGCGATCTCGGCCTCGGCAATCCGTGGATGTATTGGGACGCGGCCACCGGCAAGCAACTCGGCGCGCAGATTCCCGGCAAGGGCACGGCGGGCGACATCTTCATGCAGGTGCAATTCCCCCTGCATTCGGGACGCATCCTCGGTCTCGGCGGACGGATTCTGATTAGCGCGATGGGGATTGCAGTCGCCGTACTGAGCGCAACGGGACTACTGATCTGGCTGAAGAAACTGAATGCGCGCCGCCGTTCCGCACAAAACGCACGGCTCGCGCCGGACGCGCGAAATGCGGGTGGCTCCGCAATGCGGTCCTGATCTGAAGAGGGAAGCGCCGACTCATTCGGCGCAAGCTTGCAGCGGGGTGATGCGGCCACGGTTTGGCCGCCCCGCTGCAAGTGCATCAACTACGCTTAACGGAACACCACCGTCTTGCTGCCGTTCAACACGACACGATGCTCGACGTGCCACTTCACCGCACGCGCAAGCGTCACGCATTCGACGTCGCGGCCGATCGCCGTCAGTTGCTCCGGCGTCATGCTGTGGTCGACCCGCTCCACACCTTGCTCGATGATCGGACCTTCGTCGAGATCTGTCGTTACGTAGTGGGCCGTTGCACCGATCAGCTTCACACCGCGGTCGAATGCCTGGTAATACGGCTTCGCGCCCTTGAAGCTCGGTAGGAACGAGTGGTGAATATTGATCGCGCGGCCAGCGAGCGATTCGCACAGTTGCGGCGACAGAATCTGCATGTAGCGCGCGAGCACTACCAGATCGGCCTGATGCTCGTCGATCACTTCGAGCACGCGCGCTTCCTGCGCGGCCTTTGCGTCCGGCGTGCCGCCCATCAGCGGGAAGTGATGGAACGGAATGTCGTAGCTGGCCGCGAGTTGATAGAACTCCTTGTGGTTCGAGATGATCGCCGGAATCTCGATACCCAATTGACCGGTGCGATAGCGGAACAGCAGGTCGTTCAGGCAATGACCGATCTTCGACACCATGATGACGACGCGCGGCTTCACCGACGCATCGTGCAATTCCCAGCGCATACCGAACTGCTCGGCGAGCGTGGCGAACGACGTACGCAACACGTCCTGGCCCGGGTCGCCGCCGACCTGCTGAAAATGCACGCGCATGAAGAACTCGCCGGTGCGGCTGTCGCCGAACTGCGCGGAGTCGAGAATATTGCTGCCACGCTCGAACAGAAAGCCCGAAACCGCGTGGACGATGCCGGGCCGGTCGGCGCACGACAGTTTGAGGATAAAGCTGTGATCGGTCGACATGACCTGGGTGACTCCCTTCTTCAGTGCGTAGTTTGTTCGGTGTGTCTTATTCGATGCAGCGTGCTACAGCGTGAGATCTGGCTTGCCCGCCAAACCTGCACCCGCGCCTGACTAGCGCTTACGCAAGCACCGGTGGCGCGAACAGCGTCTCGATGCCCGGACACGCGTCTTCGTCGATCCAGCGGCGGCGCAGCAGGCAATCCAGCGTAGCCAGACTCGCATCCACGGTCATTGCGCCTTCTTCGATCCAGCGCGCCACTTCGTCGATGCGCGCGAGCCGGTGTTCACCCACTTCGCCGTCCTGATTGCGCGGCGCGAAATCGGCCGGCAGCGCGAGGTCGTAGATAAAAATCTGTTCGGCCTGCGTGCCTTCCGGCAACGATTGCAGCACATGCGCAGTGCGCCCGGCCGTGGCACGCGCGGCGATCTCCTCGGGAATACCGGCTTCTTCCCAGCACTCCTTGATGATCGTCGCCTCGATGCCGAAGCCCCAGCCAATCCCGCCTGCGACGACATTGTCGAGCATGCCCGGGTCGGTGGCCTTGGTGTCGCTGCGGCGCGCGATCCACAATTGCGGCGCGCCATCCGCGTATTCTACGACGCCGTTCAGATGCACCGCGTAGGTCATCGTGCCGAAGAAGCGCGACGCCGCGCGTTCGATGTAGGCGAGCGGCGGTGCATCGAACGCATTGCGGATCGCGTAAGTCTCGTTGCGCCAGCCGGGAATACGGCCCTCGGCGGCAAGTGCGCCGATCACGGAACCGAGCGCCGCGCTGCGCAGATCGACGGTATTGAACGCGGGCGCGAGCGTGACGCGCGTATTGTCGATTTCAAACACATCGGGCCAGCGCGCGAGCAAGGGCACATCAGTCGAGCGAATCCAGCCGACCTGCTCGGCGTCGATCCAGAACGATAGATGCGCGTGCTTGTCAAAGCGACGCGCGGCGGTGATGCAAGGCAAAGTCATTCACAAACTCCAAACTGGTCTTCTGCTGCGTTCGGTCGGTGTCAGTCGGGCAGCAACGTCAATAACTTCAATCACGCAAGGCGACGCGAATCCCGATTGCGATGAACGTCGCACCAGCCAGCCGATCGAGCCATACGCCCACGCGCGGCCGGCGCTTCAGCCAGCCGCCGATCATCCCCGCGCACACGCCGAACAGCGAAAACACCACCACGGTCTGCAACATGAACAACACGCCGAGTTCGAGCATCTGCACCGTGACGCTTTGCGTGCCGTGCGGCTGTACGAATTGCGGCAGGAACACGACGAAGAAAAGCGTCACCTTCGGGTTCAGCAGATTGCCGAGCACGCTCTGGCGAAACACCGCCGTCAACGGTTGCGGTGCGCGCTCGTGCGCGGTGGCGAGGCCCTGGCTGCGCAGCGCCTTGATGCCGATCCAGATCAGATAAGCGGCGCCGGCCAACTTAATCACTTCAAACGCAACCGGCGACGAACGCAGCAAGGCGGCTACGCCAAGCGCGGCCAACGTGGTGTGGAATGTGATGCCAGCAGCAAAGCCGAGCGCGGCGACGAGTCCCGCCGCGCGGCCTTGCGAGATACCGCGCGCGAGCACTTGCAGGTTGTCGGGGCCGGGCGCCATTGTGATGGCGATCGAGGTTGCGAGGAACAACAGGAAGTTGGGCATCTTTTCTTACCTTCTTTGTGTGCAGGAAGAAGTTGGCATCCAGCGTTCAATGGCCGCCGAATTCAGTCACCGTATAGAGCGGCAGGCCCGCTTTGCGCAGCAAGGCCGAGCCGCCGAGGTCAGGCAGATCGATAATCGCCGCCCCTTCGATCACCACCGCGCCAAGCCGCTCGAGCAGAATCTTGCCGGCCATCATCGTGCCGCCGGTGGCGATCAGATCGTCCATGATCACGACGCGGTCGCCCGGCTTGCAGGCGTCCTCGTGAATCTCGACGGTCGCGGTGCCGTATTCAAGCTCATAGGATTGCGCGACCCGCTTGTACGGCAGCTTGCCCTGCTTGCGGATCGGAATGAAGCCGAGGTTCAGCTCGTAAGCCAGAATCGGCCCGATGATGAAGCCGCGCGCATCCAGCCCGGCGACGTAGTCGAGCTTCGCGTCGATATAGCGCTGGACGAAAAGATCGATCAGCACGCGCAGCGACTTCGGCTCCTGCAGGAGCGGTGTGATGTCGCGAAACTGCACACCCGGCTGCGGCCAGTCGGGCACCGTGCGAATGTGGCTTTTGATGTAGTCGGCCGCATCGAGCGGCGCGCTCGCGAGCGCGTTGGACATGATGTCTCCGGATGGACCTCGGCGGGTCCGATGAAAGGCTAAATCAGATGCGGCCGGCGAAGCGCAAGCGGCTCAGCCGTGGCCGACGACACCGGCCTCGCCGAAACCACACCAGGCAACGCCACGCCGGTCGCACCGTTATTGCTAGGCCGCAGCGGCGCCCGCGCGACGATGCTTCGAAAGCAGTTCTTCAGCTTCGGCCAACTGTTCGGGCAGACCGCGCAACACCACGATGTCGCTCGCGCGCAGCTTGGTGGACGGGTCCGGCTCGACGCCACGGATGCCGTGCCGGCGAATCGCCGTCACCTCGACACCCAGATCGAACAGGCCCAATTCCGCCAGCGTTCGGCCCACCGCGTCCGAGTTTTCGTCGACCGGCACCGATTGTAGCCGCACCTGTTCGTGGCCGTCGTCGTCTTCCATGTCATCCGCGCCGTGGAAATAGCCGCGCAGCAGCGCGTAGCGCTCATCGCGCATTTCCTCGACCCGCCGCACCACGCGCCGCATCGGCACACCCATCAGCACCAGCGTGTGCGAGGCCAGCATCAGACTGCCCTCGACGATTTCCGGAATCACTTCGGTCGCACCCGCGGCCAGCAGCTTTTCCAGATCGGCGTCGTCGACGGTACGAACGATCACCGGCAGCGTGGGTTCCAGTTCGTGAATATTGTGTAACACGCGCAATGCCGACGGCGTATTCGCGTAGGTAATCGCGATCGCCGCGGCGCGATGGATACCGGCGGCAAGCAGCGATTCGCGGCGCCCCGCATCGCCGAACACCACGGACTCACCCGCCGCGGCAGCGGCCTGCACGCGATCGGGGTCCAGGTCCAACGCGACATACGACAGACCTTCATGCTCCAGCATGCGCGCCAGATTCTGCCCGGCCCGGCCGTAGCCGCAAATGATCACGTGACCGCTTTGCTTCAGGCTCTGCGTTGCAATGCGCGTCATCTGCAAGGACTGCATCATCCATTCCGTCGACGACAACCGCAGCACGATTCGATCGGCGTTCTGGATCATGAACGGCGCGGCCAGCATCGACAGCAGCATCGCCGCGAGAATCGCCTGCAACAGGGTGGCATCGACGAGATGCTTGTCGAGAATCAGGTTCAGCAGCACGAAGCCGAACTCGCCGGCTTGCGCGAGGCCGATACCGGTGCGCATCGCGACACCCGGCGACGCACCGAAGAGGCGCGAGAGCCCGGTCACCATCACCGCCTTCAGCAGGATCGGGCCGACCAGGAAGCCGAGCACGATGAACGGGTGCTCCCAGATCACACGCGGATTCAGCAGCATGCCGGTCGTGACGAAGAAAAGGCCCAGCAGCACGTCGCGAAACGGCTTGATGTCCTCTTCCACCTGATGGCGGTAAGGCGTTTCGGCGATCAACATGCCGGCGATGAACGCGCCGAGCGCGAGCGACAGGCCGAACTTGTCCGTGATGAACGCCGCGCCGAGCGTCACCAGCAGCAGGTTGAGGATGAACAGTTCCTGCGAGCGGCGGCGCGCGACCACGTTGAACCAGCGCGTCATGAAGCGCTGCCCCACTATTAACAATAGCGCCAACGCCACGACGATCTTGATCGCGGCCACGCCGAGCGCGCTGACGAGATCTTCCGAATTGCCGCCCAGCGCGGCGATAACGATCAACAGCGGCACCACCGCCAGATCCTGGAACAGCAGCACACCGAAGATATTGCGGCCGTGCTCGGTTTCAATCTCGAGCCGCTCGGCCAGCATCTTGCTGACGATCGCCGTCGACGACATCGCTAACGCGCCGCCTAGCGCCACGCTCGCCTGCCACGTGATGTGCACCCAGCGCTCCAGCACGAAGCCGAGCGTGACAGCCACGGCAATCGTGCCGATCACCTGCAACAGGCCTAAGCCGAACACGAGCCGGCGCATCGAGCGCAGTTTGGAAAGCGAAAACTCCAGCCCGATCGAAAACATCAGGAACACGACGCCGAACTCGGCCAGGTTCTGTGCGCCCACCGAATCGGGAATCAAACCGAACGCGTGCGGCCCGACGACGATGCCGACCGTCAGATAGCCGAGCATCGGTGGAAGATTCAGAAAGCGAAAAGTCACCACTCCGGCCACTGATGCCAGCAGCAGGAATAGCGTCATTTCGAGGGGGGAAATCATCGGCTAAAACGCATCGGTAAAGCGTCCTCGTTCGTCAGCGGAACCGCGCACGAGTAAGGCCGTGCGACAAGGTTGAGGGGCCGGTAAAGGCAGCAATAAAGACAGCGGCTTGGCACAGCAGGCCCGGCGCGGCGAACAAGCGCCTTTGCTATACTCCGCGAATGATAGCGAAAATCAATGGCGACCGGGCACTCGCGCTCGCTCGCGACGTGCTCGACATCGAAGCGGACGCCGTGCGCGCGCTTCGCGATCAACTCGACGATGGTTTCGTCGGGGCGGTCGACTTCATCCTGGGTTGCCGTGGACGCGTTGTCGTTTCCGGCATCGGCAAATCCGGCCACGTGGCCCGCAAGCTCGCGGCCACGCTCGCCAGCACCGGCACACCGGCGTTCTTCGTTCACCCGGCGGAAGCGAGTCATGGCGACCTCGGCATGGTTACGGCAGACGACGTGTTCCTCGCGCTGTCCAATTCCGGTGAAACCGAAGAACTCGTGGCGATCCTGCCGCTCATCAAGCGGCTCGGCGCGAAGCTGATTGCGATGACGGGCCGTCCGTCGTCGAGTCTCGCACAACTGGCCGACGTTCATCTGAATTCTGGCGTGTCAAAAGAAGCCTGTCCGATGAATCTTGCGCCCACCGCCAGCACTACCGCCGCGCTCGCGCTCGGCGATGCGCTCGCGGTCGCGGTGCTGGACGCGCGCGGCTTTGGCCGGGACGACTTCGCCCGCTCGCATCCCGGCGGCGCGCTCGGCCGGCG
The DNA here is from genome assembly GCF_905221015.1 of Paraburkholderia nemoris. Classification (NCBI taxonomy): domain Bacteria; kingdom Pseudomonadati; phylum Pseudomonadota; class Betaproteobacteria; order Burkholderiales; family Burkholderiaceae; genus Paraburkholderia; species Paraburkholderia nemoris. The sequence goes on from NZ_CAJNBO010000016.1 coordinate 111,067, forward strand.
CCTGCTGACTTATGTGCGCGACGTGATGCGCACCGACGACCAGGTGCCGAAGGTGACGCCTGACGCAACCGTGCGCGACGCGTTGTTCCAGTTGACCGCCAAGCGCATGGGCATGACGGCGATCGTCGATCACAACGATCACGTGACCGGCATCTTCACCGACGGCGACTTGCGCCGCGTGCTCGAACGCGACGGCGATTTCCGCGAACTGTCGATTGCCTCGGTCATGACCGCCGGCCCGCGCACCATCGGTCCGGATCAACTTGCTGTCGAAGCCGTGGAACTGATGGAGCGCCACCGCATCAATCAGATGCTGGTCGTCGACGAAGCAGGCAAGCTGATCGGCGCACTCAACATGCACGACCTGTTCTCGAAGAAGGTGATCTGATGCCCGTCGCCCCCCTTACCGCCACTGAACGCGCAAGCCGCGTCAAGCTGATGATTTTCGACGTCGACGGCGTGCTGACCGACGGCGGCCTGCTGTTTACGGCGGAAGGCGACACGATGAAGGGCTTCAACTCGATGGACGGCCACGGCATGAAGCTGCTGCGCCAGGCCGGCATCGAAACGGCGATCATCACCGGGCGTAAGTCGGGCATCGTCGCGGTGCGGGCGAAGGAAATGAACATCGCCCACGTCTATCAGGGCGTGCAAGACAAACCCCAGGCGTTCGCCGACCTGCTCAAGCAAACCGGGCTGACGGCGGAACAATGCGGCTACATGGGCGACGACTGGGTCGATCTCGGCGTGATGCTGAAGGTCGGTTTCGCGGCGGCGCCGACCAATTCGCATCCTGAAGTGATCGCGCGCGCTCATTGGGTCAGCGAGGCGCGCGGCGGCCACGGCGCGGCGCGTGAAGTCTGCGACACCCTGCTGCGCGCGCAGCACAAATACGACGCGCTGCTCGCGGCAGCCTGTAGCGGCGAACAACGGGGCCTCGTCGGATGAATCGGTTTCGCTGGACCTCACTGATTCCGCTCGTCGCGATGGCCGCGCTCGCCGGCATTACCTGGTGGCTGCTGCAAGCCACGCTACCGCGGCAGAACGAAGGCGTGACGCGCCCCAAGGAGCACACGCCCGACTACTTCGCGGACAACTTCTCGGTTTCCGAACTCGATCAGTCGGGCTCGACGCAATACCGTCTGACCGCCCAGTCCCTGATTCACTACGAGGATGACGAGCTGAGCGACCTGGTCAAGCCGGCGATGCGCGCCTTCCAGCCCGGCAAGCCGATCGTCACCGCGACCGGCGACACCGGCACGGTGAACGGCGACGCCTCAATCGTCAATCTGTACGACAACGCGCGCATCGTGCGGGCCGCCGGTAACGGCGATCCGCAGATGCAAGCAGATTCGCAGCATTTTAGGGTGCTGGTCAACGACGATGTGATCGAGACCGAAAAGCCGGTTAAACTTCAGCGCGGCATGTCTGTGATGACTGCCAGCGGCATGAACTACAACAACGTCACCCGGGTAATGCAGCTGTTCGGCAATGTGAAGGGCGCGATTGCCGCGTCCGAAGGCTCCGTCAGCTCGCCCAAGCAACCCGGGTAATCCATTCCAGGCGTGACTGCATGAACGAATCGTTCCCCCGTTTTGATACCGGCCGCTCGCGCACCCTGTCCGCGTGCCGCGCCGGACTCGCTGCGCTGCTTGTCGCGCTGCCGCTTGCCGGCTTCGCGCCGCTTGCGCACGCCGACCGCGCCGACAAGGACAAGCCGCTGAACGTCGAAGCGGACAACATGACTTACGACGACCTCAAACAGGTCAACATTTTCACCGGCCACGTGGTCGCCACCAAAGGCACGATCGTGATCAGAGCCGATCGGGTCGAAGTGACGCAAGACCCGCAGGGCTATCAGTACGCCACCGGCACCTCGAGCGGCGGCAATCTGTCGTATTTCCGCCAGAAGCGCGAAGGCCTCGATGAATACATCGAAGGCACGGCCATCCGGATCGATTACGACGGCAAGCAGGATCTGACCACGCTCACCACCAACGCCACCGTCAAGCGCCTGCAAGGCCTCTCGACCGTGATGGACCAGGTGCACGGCAGCGTCATTACCTATGACGGCCAGAGCGACTTCTACACCGCGAAGGCGGGTAAGGACGTCGCCGGCCCGGGCAACCCGACCGGCCGCGTGCGCGCCATGCTGGCGCCGCGCAATGGCGGCGCAGCGCCGTTGAACGGCGCGTCGGCCACGCTCGCGCCGTCCACCACGATCCAGGGAGCACCGAACCAGTGAGTTCCTCCGCATCCCTCCCCAATCGCAAACCGGCCGGCACCAGCAGTTCACTGGTGGTCCGCAACCTGAAGAAGCGCTACGGCTCACGCACGGTCGTCAAAGACGTCTCGCTCGACGTGAAAAGCGGCGAAGTGGTCGGCCTGCTCGGCCCCAACGGCGCCGGCAAGACCACCTCGTTCTATATGATCGTCGGCCTCGTGCCGCTCGATGCAGGTGAAATCGACCTGGACGGCAAGTCGATCAGTTTGCTGCCGATTCACAAGCGCGCGTCATTGGGCTTGTCGTATCTGCCGCAGGAAGCCTCGGTATTCCGCAAGCTCACCGTCGAGGAAAACATTCGCGCGGTGCTGGAATTGCAGGTCGAAGACAACGGCAAGCGGCTTAGCAAGGACACCATCACGAACCGCACCGAGGCCTTGCTCGACGAACTGCAGATCGCTCACCTGCGTGAGAATCCGGCGCTGTCGCTGTCGGGCGGCGAGCGTCGGCGGGTTGAAATTGCCCGTGCATTGGCCACCAATCCGAGCTTTATTCTGCTCGACGAACCGTTCGCGGGCGTCGATCCGATCGCGGTGCTGGAAATCCAGAAGATCGTTAAATTTCTGAAGCAGCGCAATATCGGCGTGCTGATCACCGACCACAACGTGCGCGAAACTCTCGGCATCTGTGACCACGCCTACATCATCAGCGACGGCAGCGTGCTGGCCGCCGGTGCGCCGAGCGACATCATCGAGAACGAAAGCGTGCGGCGCGTCTATCTGGGCGAGCACTTCCGCATGTAAGTGCACAAAGGATTGCCGGCGGTGCGAGCGTGCATCCGCCGGATACTTTGCGGCATCCGCACATCAGCATTTTTGACCTGGGCCGTCCCGCGCCCAGCGCCGCCGAAAACGGGCGCACGCGTAATTGCGAATGTCGCAATGTATCGCGGTCGTGGCAAACTCTCTACAATGAATCTCAACTTGCCATGAAAGCCAGCCTCCAACTCCGCCTATCGCAGCATCTTGCGCTGACCCCGCAACTGCAGCAGTCCATCCGGCTGCTTCAGCTGTCCACGCTCGAACTGCAGCAGGAAGTCGCAATGGCGATCTCGCAGAATCCGCTCCTCGAGAATGAGGACGACTGGATCGCGAGTCCCCTGCGCGTGGCGGCCGACGGCTCACTGATCGCCCAGTCGCCCAATTCCTCCCCACCGCCCGACCAGATGGGCGGCAACACGTCGTCTTCGTCCACCAGCAGCAGCGAGCGCGCCGAGAACGGCGAGCCGCAAGGTGTCGACGAATACAACGGCCTCGCGAGCGACAACAACGGCGACGCGTCGCAATGGGACCTCGGCGACTACGGCCGCTCCGGCAATGCCTCAGACGACGACGATCTGCCGCCGCTGCAAATCCACGAATCGAGCACCTCGCTGCGCGATCACCTGATGGCGCAACTTCGCGTCACGCAGGCGAGCCAGCGCGACCGCGCACTGATCACCTTCCTGATCGAATCGCTCGACGACGACGGCTATCTTGCCGCCACGCTCGAGGAAGTGTTGACCGATCTGCCCGAAGAGCTCGAGGTCGATCTAGACGAAATGAACGCCGCGCTTGCGCTGCTGCATAGCTTCGACCCGGCAGGGGTCGGCGCGCGCTCCGCGTCCGAGTGCCTCAAGCTGCAATTGCTGCGGCTCGAACAGTCATCTACGCGCACGCTTGCGCTCGACATCGTCGCCCATCATCTGGAACTGCTCGCGGCGCGCGATTTCACGCGGCTGCGCAAACACCTGAAGGCGAACGACGACGATCTACGCGATGCGCATGTGTTGATCCGCTCGCTCGAGCCGTTTCCCGGCGCCGCTTACGGCAAGGCGGAAGCGGACTACGTCGTACCGGACATCATGGTGCGCAAAACGGCACAGGGTTGGCAGGCGGAGCTGAATCCGGAAGTGGTGCCCAAGCTGCGTATCAACCATCTGTACGCGAATATTCTGCGCAATAACCGGGGTGATCCCGGCAGCGGATCGTTGCGCCAGCAACTGCAGGAAGCACGCTGGCTGATCAAAAATATCCAGCAGCGTTTCGAAACGATCCTCCGGGTCGCCCAAGCCATTGTCGAGCGTCAAAAGAGCTTTTTTGTCCACGGCGAAATTGCCATGCGCCCCTTGGTTTTGCGAGAAATTGCTGATACGCTGGGCCTACACGAGTCAACTGTCTCCCGTGTGACAACCGGTAAATACATGCTGACCCCATTCGGGACGCTTGAATTTAAGTACTTCTTCGGATCACACGTTTCGACTGACACGGGCGGCGCGGCGTCTTCCACGGCGATTCGCGCGCTCATCAAGCAACTGATAGGAGCGGAAAACCCGAAATCTCCTCTTTCAGACAGCCGCATAGCCGAACTGCTGGCGGAACAGGGCTTCGTGGTCGCACGGCGTACCGTTGCGAAGTATCGCGAGGCCCTCAAGATTCCGGCAGTCAACCTGCGCAAGTCTCTGTAGCCCGCCGCCTCCCGCGACGGGCATTTACCGGCCGCTCCGCAGTTGGCGGACAGGCCGGCCGATGCGACCTGCCAGAAGTCAGTCACCGGGGGGCGACTCAGGCAAGCCGACAGATCGACCGGACCTTCGTCATCGTGCGGAACAAGCGGCCTCTAGCTTGGAGAAGCACTATGAATCTGCAGATCAGTGGACACCACCTCGAAGTAACGCCTGCGTTGCGCGAATACGTGATCACCAAACTGGATAGGGTGCTAAGACATTTTGATCAGGTCATCGACGGCAGTGTGGTCCTCTCGGTCGACAACCACAAGGAAAAGGAAAAGCGTCAAAAGGTTGAAATTAACCTGCATCTGAAGGGCAAAGATATATTCGTCGAGAGCTGTGACAGCGATCTCTACGCTGCGATCGATCTGATGATCGACAAGCTCGACCGGCAAGTGATACGCCATAAAGATCGCCTGCAAGGCCATCAGCACGATGCGATCAAGTACCAGCCGGCACCGATACTGGACGTGCCGCCGCAATAAGGAAGATCAGAAGGTCTCTTTACTTTCCTTCGTTTTTCCTCATTCGCCCGCATTTGCTCGCATTTGCGTATCCCAGCCAAACCGCCCGAGACCGGGCGGTTTTTCGTTTCAGGCCGCCTTTTTCAGGCAACCGAGCAGACCGGGGCAATCCTGCGAAGAAACCCATGATGCATGGATGGCGCGCCGCACCATCCGTGGCTACCCTGTTCTATAATGTTCCGGTTACCATCGGGGTCAAGTTAGCTCAAACGGAAATCGGTCGGCCGGAGTCCTGCGCTTTCGGACTCCAACGCACGTCGCCGTGAGCATCAAACGAATGGAACATCACTCAAACGCCCCAGCGAGGAGAACCCAGGCCACGTTTTCGCCTGTCAACATGAATCGTTTAGCCAAATTTCTTCCCCTCGAGAACGTCGTCGTCGGACTATCGGTCACCAGCAAGAAGCGCGTGTTCGAGCAAGCGGGCCTGATCTTCGAGAACCAGAACGGCATCGCCCGTAGCACGGTCACTGACAATCTGTTTGCGCGCGAGCGCCTCGGATCGACGGGGCTTGGTGAAGGCGTCGCGATTCCGCATGGCCGGATCAAAGGCTTGAAGCAGCCGCTCGCCGCATTCGTCCGTCTTGCCGAACCCATCCCCTTCGAATCGCCCGACGGTCAGCCGGTCTCGCTGCTGATCTTCCTGCTCGTGCCCGAGCAGGCCACCCAGCAGCACCTCGAAATTCTCTCGGAAATCGCCCAGTTGCTGTCCGATCGCGAAGCCCGCGAGCGCCTGCACACGGAAGAAGACCGCGAATCGTTGCATCGCCTGCTCACTCAGTGGCAACCTTGATGCATCGGCGGTTATCCGCACGTCGCCTATTCACCCGGCTTCCCGCCTGCAGGCGGGTACAGCCAGGCGAGGTGCGCGGTCCGCGTTAACGAGGCCGCATCCTTTCCCAAGCAAGCGGTCCACACGGGAGTCACCGACTCATGGATACGTCCAGCATCAACGCCCAGAGCATTTTCGACGACAACGCCGCCATGCTGAAGTTGAGCTGGCTGACGGGGCATGAAGGCTGGGAGCGCGGCTTTTCTTCGGAATCGGTCGCCAATGCCACGTCGAGCGCCGACCTTGTCGGCCACTTGAACCTGATCCACCCGAACCGGATCCAGGTGCTCGGCGACGCCGAAATCGACTACTACAAGCGCCAAACCGACGAAGACCGCTCGCGCCACATGGCCGAGCTGATCGCGTTGGAACCGCCGTTTCTGGTGGTGGCGGGCGGCGTCGCCGCTCCGCCGGAACTGGTGCTGCGCTGCACGCGCTCGTCCACGCCGCTGTTCACCACGCCGATGTCCGCCGCCGCGGTGATCGACAGCCTGCGCCTCTACATGTCGCGCATTCTGGCGCCGCGCGCCACGCTGCATGGTGTGTTTCTCGACATTCTCGGCATGGGCGTGCTGCTCACCGGCGATTCCGGCCTCGGCAAGAGCGAACTCGGGCTGGAACTGATCAGCCGCGGCCACGGCCTTGTCGCCGACGACGCGGTGGATTTCGTGCGCCTTGGGCCTGATTTCGTCGAAGGGCGCTGCCCGCCGCTGCTGCAAAACCTGCTTGAAGTGCGCGGCCTGGGCCTGCTCGACATCAAGACGATCTTCGGTGAAACCGCGGTGCGCCGCAAAATGAAGCTGAAACTGATCGTGCAACTGGTACGCCGTCCGGATGGCGAATTCCAGCGGCTGCCGCTGGAAAGCCAAACCGTCGACGTGCTCGGCCTGCCGATCAGCAAAGTGACGATTCAGGTGGCGGCCGGCCGCAACCTCGCGGTTCTGGTCGAAGCGGCCGTGCGCAACACGATCCTGCAACTGCGCGGCATCGATACGCTGCGCGACTTCATGGATCGCCAGCGTCTGGCCATGCAGGACCCGGACAGCCAGTTTCCCGGCAAATTGATCTGAATCCGCGCGCCCCCGGCACCGTGTGACGTCCGCAGCCAACGGCAGGCTGCGACGCCGCGCGCACGGGGACCAGATGCTATGATGAACTGTACGGATTTCACGACTCCATGCGCATAATCCTGATCACCGGTATTTCCGGCTCCGGCAAATCAGTTGCCCTGAACGCGCTTGAAGACGCAGGCTATTACTGCGTCGACAATCTGCCGCCGCGTTTTTTGCCGCAACTGGCCAACTATCTCGCCGACGACGGCCAGGAACGCCTCGCCGTCGCCATCGACGCGCGCTCGAGCGCTTCGCTCGACGAAATGCCCGCGATGATCCGCGACCTGTCGCGCGCCCACGATGTGCGTGTACTCTTCCTGAACGCAAGCACGCAGTCGCTGATTCAACGCTTTTCCGAAACACGCCGCCGCCACCCGCTGTCCGGTTCCACGGCGCATGATGCAGACGTCGGCCTGTTGACGTCGCTCGCCGAAGCGATCGAGCGCGAACGCGAACTCGTGGCGGGCCTAGCCGAATTCGGCCATCAGATCGACACCAGCAATCTGCGCGCGAACGTGCTGCGTGCGTGGGTCAAACGCTTCATCGAGCAGGAAGATGCAGGGCTCGTGCTGATGTTCGAGTCCTTCGGCTTCAAACGCGGTGTGCCGCTCGACGCCGATTATGTTTTCGACGTACGCACGCTGCCGAACCCGTACTACGATCATGAATTGCGGCCGCTCACGGGCCTCGACCAACCGGTGCGGGATTTTCTCGACGCGCTGCCGGTCGTGCATGAAATGATCGACGACATCGAAAGATTTCTCGCCAAATGGTTGCCGCATTTCCGTGACGACAACCGCAGTTATCTGACGGTCGCGATCGGTTGCACGGGCGGCCAGCACCGCTCGGTATTCATTGCTGAGACGCTCGCCGCGCGTCTCGCAACGTCGGCGAATGTCATTGTGCGGCACCGCGATGCGCCGGTTCATGCCGGCGAATCATCGAAGTTAGTGGCTTAACCGGCCGCATCGCGCGGCCTTAACTCGAAGCGTTGCGCCATGTCTTCTTCTACTGTGCTTGCCGATGTGCCGCTGTTTCCGCTGCATACGGTGCTGTTTCCCGATGGACTGCTGCCGCTGAAAATCTTCGAAGCGCGCTACCTCGATATGGCGCGCGAGTGTCTGCGTGAAAAAACGCCGTTCGGTGTGTGTCTGCTGAAAAGCGGCGCGGAAGTGGCGCGCGAAGAAGAGCCTTCGGTACCCGAAGCAATTGGCTGTCTCGCCGAGATCGAAGAGTGCGATGTCGAAGCCTTCGGCATGCTGCTGATTCGCGCACGTGGCACGCGGCGGTTTCGCCTGCTGTCGCATCGCGTGGAAAGCAGCGGCTTGCTGGTCGGCATGGCGGAGCCGCTCGGGGAAGACATCCCGCTCGAGGGCAATGAGCAACTGGCCAAATTCGGTGCGTGCGCGGAAGTGCTCGAACGGATCATCGCGACGATCCGCGAACGCGACCCGGACAGCTTGCCGTTCGCGGAGCCTTTCAGGCTGGAAGACCCGTCATGGGTGTCGAACCGGCTTGCGGAAGTGTTGCCGATCGCCCTTCGTGCAAGGCAAAAATTGATGGAATTGCAGGACGCCGGCGCGCGAATCGACGTGGTTCATCACTATATGCAGCAGCATCAGCTGCTTTGATTCGATGCGCTTTCGGCTCGGGGCTGGCTAGATCAGCGAGCCGTGGAGACTATCCAGTAGTTTGCGCACCGGCGCTGGCACACCGAACGAATCGAGATCGCTTAACGCGACCCATGCGGTGTCCGCGTCGTTAAGCGTAGCCAATGCTCCCACACCGCGATCCAGTTCAGCGAGCCGCGGCTCGATATCCAGCTTGAAATGCGTGAAGACATGCGTGAGCGGCGCGAGCGGTGAGACCGCTCCGTCGCCACCGAAGGCGCGTGCACGCTCGGCAAGCGTGGCTTCATCGGCTGCTTCGGGCAGGCTCCACAAGCCGCCCCAGATGCCCGAAGGCGGGCGCTTTTCCAGCATCACGGCGTCACCGTCGCGCAGCACCAGCATCCATGTGCGGCGCGTCGGCACGGCTTTCTTCGGTCGTGCCGTGGGCAGTTCACGCTGACGTCCGGTCACATTGGCCACGCAATCGGCGGCGAACGGGCAGCGCAGGCAATCCGGCTTGCCGCGCACGCATAACGTTGCACCGAGGTCCATCAGGCCTTGCGTATAGGCGCTGACATCGTCGTCCGATGCGTTGGACGGCAGCAGCGATTCCGCCAGCGTCCACATCGCGTTCTCGACTTTCTTTTCGCCCGGAAAACCTTCCACGCCGAACACCCGCGCCAGCACGCGCTTCACGTTGCCGTCGAGAATCGTGGCGCGCGCGCCAAACGCGAAAGAGGCGATCGCCGCTGCCGTCGAGCGGCCGATGCCCGGCAATTCAGCGAGTTCGTCTGCCGACGCGGGAAACGCACCGCCATGCTGCTCGACGACCACCTGCGCGCAGCGATGCAGATTGCGTGCGCGCGAGTAATAACCGAGGCCGGCCCACAGCGCCATCACATCGTCTGCCGGCGCGGCGGCGAGCGAGGCGACATCCGGACAACGCGCGAGAAACTTGGCGTAGTACGGAATCACCGTCGATACCTGCGTTTGCTGCAGCATGATTTCCGACAGCCAGATGCGATACGGATCGCGCGTGTTCTGCCAGGGCAGGTCATGGCGGCCATGCTGGCGCTGCCACGCAATCAGCCGCGCGGAAAAATCAGACATGACGGGAAAGGCGGGCACAGCGGACGCGGCGGACGGGCTTATACGAGAAGGCATCGAAAATTTAGCGCTGGCAGGTGGGACAGAAATACGTAGAACGCTGCCCCTGCACGATCTGTTTGATCGGCGTTCCACACACGCGGCATGGCAGCCCCGCGCGATCATAGACGAAATAGTCGAGCTGGAAGTAACCGCTTTCGCCATCGCTGCCGACGAAATCACGCAGCGTGCTGCCGCCCTTCTCAATCGCTGCGGCGAGCGTGACGCGCACCGCGTCGGCCAGCAGATCGTAGCGCACGAGCGAGACGCGGCCTGCCGCAGTGGTGGGCCGGATACCGGCGCGAAAGAGACTTTCGGATGCGTAGATATTACCCACGCCGACCACGATCTCCCCTGCCAGCAAGGCCTGCTTCACCGACACCTTGCGCCCGCGCGTGAGCCGGTGCATCAACGCGCCGGAGAACGCCGGCGAAAACGGCTCGACACCGAGGCTCGCGAGCAGCGGATGCTCGAGCACGCCACCGGCTTCGCGCGGGTGCCACAACACCGCGCCGAAGCGCCGCGGATCGCGATAGCGCAAAATGAATTCGTCGAAAATCCAGTCGATGTGATCGTGTTTCGCCGCAGCGGGTGGACGCGGCACATGACGCAGCACACGCAGCGTGCCGGTCATGCCCAGATGCACAATGAACCAGCCGGCGTCGATCTCGAACAGCAGATACTTGCCCCGCCGTTCGACCTTGCGCACCACGCTGCCACGCAAGGTTTTCGCAAGGTCCGCCGGAATCGGCCAACGCAGCGCGGGCGTGCGCACATCGACGCGTTCAACCTTGCGCCCGGACACATACGGTTCGATTCCCCTTCGGGTAACCTCAACTTCTGGCAACTCTGGCATGTCTAACTGGTCTGCAACTTGCGTGAGTGGTTGTGCGCTTATTGTAGCGAGCGCGTTACAATCGTCCGAAACATTGAACGGATTTCCATGAACTTGTCCTTCGTGAAGCTGTTTTCGAAGCGCCCGGCTGGCGCATCCCGCGTGCCGCACGCCGTGTCCGCTCGCCGCCTGCTCGGTGCCGCCGCGCTTGCCGTCTGGGCGCTGGCAGCCGTGCCCGCGCACGCGCAGGACCCGTCGCCAGACTCGGATGACACGTCCGTCACCCTGCCTGACCCGCTCGGCCCGGCAACGGCAGAAGACCAGAAGTCTCTGCCGGGTGTGCCGCTGTCCAGCCAGATCGTATTCCAGGTGCTCGCCGCTGAAGTCGCATTGCAACGTGACCAGCCGGCGCCCGCCTACCAGACCTATCTCGCGCTCGCGCGCGACACGCATGATCCGCGCATGGCGCAACGCGCCACGGAAATCGCGCTGGCCGCGCAAAGCCCGTCAGACGCATTGGCCGCCGCGCAATTGTGGCAGCAGTATGCGCCGGATTCGGAACGCGCCGCGCAACTCGACGCATCGCTGCTCGTGCTGTCCGGCAAGCCGGACGACGCCGCACCGATCCTCGCCCGCGAACTCGCGAGAGTGCCGGCCGACAATCGCGGTAGCGCGATTCTGGCGCTGCAGCTGCTGCTCTCGCGCGGTCCGAACCGGATCGGCGGCTTGCATGTGCTGCAGGATCTGCTGAAGAACGACCTGAACCGGCCCGAGGCGCAGCTTGCCATCGCGCGCCAGCAGCTCGTTTCCGACGACGCACCGGGCGCGCGCAAGTCGCTCGAGCAGGCGCTCACGCTCAAGCCGGACTATTTGCCGGCCGCGCTGATGCTGTCGCAGATGGGCCCGGAGGAGCGCAAGGAAGGCATCGCGTCGCTCGAAAAGTACGTGCAGCAGAATCCGAAATCGCATGACGCGCGTCTCGCGCTCGCGCAGATGTACCTCGCGAGTGACCGTCTGGACGACGCGCAGAAGCAGTTCGAGATCATGCACAAGAACAACGCGACCGACCTCACGCCGCTGATGGCGCTCGCGCTGATCAAGATCCAGCAGAAGAATTTCACCGAGGCGCAGACCTATCTGACCCAGTACGCGCAGCAAGCCGAGAAAACGCCAGGCGCCGATCCGGGCCAGGCGTATATCTATCTTGCGCAACTGTCGCTGGAACAGAAGAACGAAGCGGCAGCGAGCGACTGGCTGAACAAGGTTTCACCAGCCAGCCAGCAATTCGTGCCGGCGCAGATCACGCGGGCGCAATTGCTCGCCAAGCAGGGCAAGACTGAAGATGCGCGCAAGCTGCTGGCCAACCTGCAGGCGCCCGATCCGCGCGACCAGGCGTTGATTGCCCGCACCGACGCAGCCATTCTGTTCGACGCGAAGCGCTATCCGGAGGCGGAAACACGCCTGCAACAAGCCACCGCGAATTTCCCGGACGACCCCGATCTCACCTACGACTACGCCATGGCCGCCGAAAAAACCGGCCGTTACGACGTCATGGAAGCGCAACTGCGCAAGCTGATCCAGACGCAGCCGGACAATCCGCAGGCTTATAACGCGCTCGGCTATTCGCTGGCCGATCGCAATCAGCGCCTCTCGGAAGCGGACAAGCTGGTCGAGAAGGCCTCGGCGCTGGCGCCGAACGACGCGTTCATCATGGACAGCGTCGGCTGGGTCAAGTACCGGATGGGCGATACGTCGGATGCCATCAAGCTGCTGCGCAAAGCGTACGACCTCCAGCCGAACGCCGAAATCGGCGCGCATCTCGGTGAAGTGCTGTGGAAAACCGGCGCGCAGGATCAGGCTCGCGCCGCTTTCCGCGACGCACGCAAGCTCGAACCGGACAACGACACCCTGGTCAAAACGCTTCAACGTCTTCAGGTGAACGATCTTTGATGCGTCTTTCCCGCTTCATCTCCTATCCCCGGGCGCCGCGTGGCGCGGCGCTCGGATTCGTAGCGGCAGCGGTTGTCGCGTTGGCTGGTTGTGCATCGGTTAAGCCGCAGGGGCCGTCCACGTCGAATGCGGCAACGTCCGTCACTGCCCAGACCTCGCGTGCTTATCAAGGCCGTTTCGCGATCCAGTACAACGATCAGAACGGCCAGCAGCGCAATGCCTATGGCAATTTCACCTGGCAGGAAACGGGTGACACAGTCACCCTGCAATTGCGCAATCCGCTTGGGCAGACGCTCGCTATCGTGACTTCGTCGCCGGCCTCGGCCACGCTCGAACTGCCGAATCGCCAACCGCTCACCGCCGACAACGTCTCCACGCTGATGCAGAACGCGCTCGGCTTCGCGCTGCCGGTCGAAGGGCTGCGTTATTGGCTGCAACCGTCGCCTGCACCGACTTCGCGCGCGAAAACCGAGAAGGATCCTGAGCAGCCTTCGCGTCTGAAGCAGATCACGCAGGACGGCTGGACGATCGATTACCTGGCGTATGCCGACGCACCGGCCACCGGCGTGAAGCGCCTGAATCTGAGCCGCTCGGAACCGCCGCTCGACATCAAGCTCGTGCTGGATCAGTAGTTCAGTAGCCGCGCCTGTTCGCGCAACCCTTGCCGCCTCTTCGGCGCCGCTATGGCGCATGTAGCCCTGACTCATGATTAAAACGACCGATTCGCTGCGCGATTGCCTCGCGCCAGCGAAACTGAACCTCTTCCTGCACATCACCGGCCGCCGGCCGGATGGCTATCACACGCTGCAAACCGTCTTCCAGTTGCTCGACTGGGGCGACGTCCTGCACTTCAAGCTGCGTGACGACGGCCTCATCACGCGCAGCACCGAAATCGCCGACGTGCCGCCGGAACACGATCTCACCGTGCGCGCCGCAACGCTCCTGAAGGCGCATACCGGCTCGCCCGCGGGTGTCGATATCGAAATCGACAAGCGTCTGCCGATGGGCGCGGGCCTGGGCGGCGGCAGCTCCGATGCAGCCACCACGCTGCTCGCGCTGAACCGTCTCTGGAAACTCGATTTGCCGCGACTGGAGTTGCAGGCGCTGGCCTTGAAACTCGGTGCGGATGTGCCATTTTTTGTTTTTGGGAAAAATGCGTTCGCACAGGGTGTCGGAGAGGCTTTAGACGTTGTACAATTGCCGCCGCGCCATTTCCTGGTGGTGACACCGAGGGTTCACGTTCCAACTGCAGCGATTTTTTCCGAAAAAGCGTTGACAAGAGATTCGAAACCCCTCATAATTACGGACTTTCCTGCAGAACTTAGCTGCAACACTGACTGGCCAGAAAGTTTTGGCCGCAATGACATGCAGCAGGTTGTCGTGGGAAAATACGCGGAAGTAGCGCAAGTGTTGCGATGGTTTGAAGACATCGCACCAGCGCGGATGTCTGGATCAGGTGCAAGTGTATTTGCAGCGTTCCGTAGCAAAGCTGAAGCAGAAGCGGCGCAAGCCAAACTGCCCGGCGAATGGAACAGCGCAGTAACTGCAAGTCTCGATCAGCATCCACTCTTTACTTTCGCGTCATAAGTTTTGCATCGTCGAACGTTCCCTCGTTCGGTGAAGCTCAAAGTTAGTGTAGGGGAGTCGCCAAGTTGGTTAAGGCACCGGATTTTGATTCCGGCATTCGAAGGTTCGACTCCTTCCTCCCCTGCCAAAAATTCTCGCATTTCCCTCGCCCCCAGCCTGAAGTAGGTGCACGATGAGCAGCCATGACGGCCTGATGGTTTTTACTGGCAACGCAAATCCCGCGCTTGCACAGGAAGTCGTCAAAATCCTCGGTATTCCCCTCGGCAAAGCAATGGTTAGCCGTTTCTCGGACGGTGAAATCCAGGTCGAGATTCAGGAAAACGTGCGTGGCAAGGATGTCTTCGTCCTGCAATCCACGTGCGCGCCGGCGAATGACAATCTGATGGAGCTGATGATCATGGTCGATGCGCTCAAGCGCGCATCCGCAGGCCGGATCACCGCAGCCATCCCTTACTTCGGTTATGCCCGTCAAGATCGACGCCCGCGTTCGGCGCGCGTCGCCATCTCGGCGAAGATCGTGGCGAATATGCTGGAAATCGCCGGCGTCGAGCGGATCATTACGATGGATCTGCACGCCGACCAGATTCAAGGCTTCTTCGACATCCCGGTCGACAATATCTACGCTACGCCCGTGCTGCTCGGCGATCTGCGCAAGCAGAACTACGAGAACCTGCTGGTCGTTTCGCCGGACGTCGGCGGCGTGGTGCGTGCCCGTGCATTGGCCAAGCAACTGAATTGCGATCTCGCGATCATCGACAAACGCCGCCCGAAGGCGAACGTTGCCGAAGTGATGAACATCATCGGTGAAGTCGAAGGCCGCACCTGCGTGATCATGGACGACATGGTCGACACCGCAGGCACGCTCTGCAAGGCAGCTCAGGTTTTGAAGGAACGCGGTGCGAAGCAGGTGTTCGCTTACGCTACCCACCCGGTTCTGTCGGGCGGTGCAGGCGAGCGAATTGCAGCTTCGGCACTCGACGAACTCGTTGTTACCGATACGATCCCGCTCGGCGAAGAAGCCCGCTCGTGCGCCAAGATCCGTTCGCTGACCAGCGCCGGCCTGCTCGCCGAAACGTTCTCGCGGATTCGCCGCGGCGATTCGGTGATGTCGCTGTTCGCTGAAAGTTAAGTATTTGCGAAGGCGCAGCGCGCATAGCAGTACCGCACGCTGCACTTTTGCACAATTGGCATGAACGAACGAAGGTTCGTGCCATCGCTCTGGGGCCTCAGCCGTTATGGCTTGGAGGCCCCGTTTTTACTGCCTGGTCGCGGGCAGTGCATTGGAGATTCAACATGAAAGTAGTCGCTTTCGAGCGTTCCTTGCAAGGTACGGGTGCGAGCCGCCGCCTGCGTATCTCGGGTAAGACCCCGGGCATCGTATATGGCGCTGGTGCTGAAACGCAATTGGTCGAACTGGACCACAACGCACTCTGGCACGCGCTGAAGAAAGAAGTTTTCCACTCGTCGATCCTCGAACTGGAAGTGGCAGGCAAGTCGCAACAGGTTCTGCTGCGCGACGTGCAATACCACCCGTTCCGTCAGCTCGTGCTGCATGTGGACTTCCAACGTGTCGACGCGAAGAAGAAGCTGCACACCAAGGTGCCGCTGCACTTCATGAACCAGGAAACCAACCCGGCAGTGAAGCTGTCGAGCGCGGTGATCTCGCACGTCCTCAACGAAATCGAAATCGAGTGCCTGCCGTCGGCACTGCCGGAATTCCTCGAAGTTGACCTGGCGACGATCGAAGCTGGTCACTCGCTGCACGCCAAGGACATCGTCCTGCCGGCAGGCGTTGCACTGGTTGCTCACGTTGACGCAGAAAACCCGGTCGTCGCATCGGCAACGATCCCGGCTGGCGCAATCGCTGAAGGCGACGCCGCTGCTGCTGCAGGCGAAGGCGAAACGCCGGCTGCCTAAGTGCCTTCCTGGCGCTGAGCAAGCAATCCTCTCGATCCGTTTCAATGAAACGGTCGATGTGACCCGCCGAGGTTCGCCCCGGCGGGTTTTTTTTCGGTTTTTTTCGGCTCGGCCGCGTTTGGTGCCGAGGCCAGATGGACCTATGCAATCATGATCAAGCTGATCGTCGGGCTCGGCAATCCGGGCGCTGAATACACCGCGACGCGCCACAATGCCGGCTTCTGGCTGGTCGATCAACTGGCGCGCGAAGCAGGCACGACACTACGCGACGAGCGGCGCTTTCACGGTTTCTACGCGAAGGCCCGGCTTCATGGCGAAGAAGTGCATCTGCTGCAACCGCAAACGTACATGAACCGCTCCGGGCAGTCGGTTGTTGCACTAGCGCAGTTCTTCAAGATTCTTCCGGACGAAATTCTGGTCGCGCACGACGAGCTCGACATGCCGCCGGGCAGCGTCAAGCTGAAGCTCGGTGGCGGCAGCGGCGGCCATAACGGGCTGAAGGACATCACCGCGCATCTGTCGTCGCAACAGTATTGGCGGCTGCGGATCGGCATTGGCCATCCGCGCGACCTGATTCCCGAAAGCGCGCGAGCCGGCGCCAAACCAGACGTCGCCAATTACGTGCTGAAACCGCCGCGGCGGGAAGAGCAGGACGTGATCGATGCGTCGATCGAACGTGCGTTGGCCGTGATGCCGCAGATCATCAAAGGCGAGCTCGAGCGGGCGATGATGCAGTTGCACCGCAATCCCTGAGCGGGCCCTGCCCGCATCCGTATCGCCCGCATCGCCATCGACAGGAGAAATCGCTTGAGCCGCTACTGGAGTGACATCGTCCACCGTCTGACGCCGTATGTGCCGGGCGAGCAGCCCGTGGTTACGCACCCCGTCAAGCTGAACACCAACGAGAATCCCTATCCGCCGTCGCCGCGCGTACTTGAGGCGATCCAGCAAGAACTGGGCGACGCGGGCGAGTCGCTGCGGCGTTATCCCGACCCGACAGCGCGCAAGTTACGCGAAACGGTAGCCGCTTATCACGGCATTCGGCCGGAACAGGTGTTCGCGGGTAACGGCTCGGACGAAGTGCTCGCGCTCACCTTTCAGGCCTTGCTGAAGCACGACAAACCGCTGCTGTTTCCGGATATCACATACAGCTTCTACCCGACCTACGCGCGGCTCTTTGAAGTCGACTATCGGACCATCGCACTCGACGACAGCTTCGCCATTAATGTCGACGACTACACGGCGCCTAACGGCGGCGTGTTGTTCCCGAACCCGAACGCGCCGACTGGACGACCGTTGCCGCTCGCCGATATCGAGCGTCTGGTGGCGAAAAATACCGAATCGGTCGTGGTGATCGATGAGGCCTATGTCGATTTCGGCGCTGAATCGGCCGTCACGCTGATCGACCGTTATCCCAACCTGCTGGTGATTCAAACGGTATCGAAGTCGCGTTCGCTGGCCGGCATGCGCGTAGGCTTCGCGTTCGGCAATCCGGAACTGATCGACGCACTGAACCGCGTGAAGGACAGCTTCAACTCGTATCCGCTCGACCGCCTGGCGCAAGTCGCGGCCATCGCTGCATACGAAGACGATGCATGGTTCCGCGACACCTGCGCCAAAGTGATTGCGAGCCGTGAGCGGTTGGCGGCAGGCTTGACGGCACTGGGTTTCGAGGTGGTGCCATCGGCAGCGAATCTGCTGTTCGCGCGTCACGAAGGCTACGACGCAGCGACGCTCGTGGCACGGCTAAGGGAAAAGGAAATTTTCGTGCGCCATTTCAAGGCGGCGCGAATCGACCAGCATCTGCGAATCTCGGTCGGCACTGACGCCGAATGCGACATTCTGCTGGACGCGCTGCGCGACATTTTCAGCGCTTACGTCGGGTAACGATGGGATAGCGAGCGATCGGAACAAGCTCGCGCGCGACAAACATAAAGCGTTGTCACCAAAGAAAACGGCGAGGCAGCCGCCTCGCCGTTCACCATCATTCAACGCTCACGCGCCCTTCGCAGCCTGCAGCGCGTGGTACTTCGCCATCAAACCTTCCGCCGTCTCCAGATGCTCGGGGTCGCGCGGAATGCACTCGACCGGACACACCTGAATACACTGGGGTTCGTCGAAATGGCCGACACACTCGGTGCATTTCTTCGGGTCGATCACGTAGATTTCCGGGCCCATCGAAATCGCGTCGTTCGGGCACTCAGGCTCGCACACGTCGCAATTGATGCACTCGTCGGTAATCATCAAGGCCATGCTTCTCTCACTTCGCGCCGGCCGAAGCCAGCTTTGATCCGTCAATCCGACAGTTTACGCCGGTTACGGTTGTCCCGCCGAGAGACCCTCATTCGGATCCAGCGCGGCAACCTTCTCCTTCAGCCATTTTTCGACAGACGGGAACACGAACTTGCTGACGTCGCCGCCCAGTTGCGCGATTTCACGCACGATGGTGCCGGAGATGAACTGGTATTGATCGGACGGCGTCATGAACATGGTTTCGACGTCCGGCAACAGATAGCGGTTCATGCCGGCCATCTGGAACTCATATTCGAAGTCCGAGACGGCACGCAGGCCACGCACGATCACCCGGGCGTTATTGCTGCGGACAAAGTCCTTCAATAGCCCTTTGAAGCTCATCACCTGAACGTTCGGGTAGTGCCCGAGCACTTCATGAGCGATGTCGAGACGCTCTTTCAGCGTGAAGAATGGCTTCTTGTTGCGGCTGTCGGCAACGCCCACCACCAGCGTGTCGAAAATGCTCGACGCGCGCCGAACGAGGTCTTCGTGACCGCGCGTCAGCGGGTCAAATGTGCCCGGGTACACGGCGACTACCATGAGACTTCTCCTCTCTTCAGACAAATGGGCACGTCAAAGCGTCCGCGTGACGCATTTGGCACCGACCGCACGCGTGACGGTAACCGTCCGCGGCTTGTTTTGGAACGCGCATTATTCCTTATTTTCGCGCTGCAGCAAATGAAAGTGGACAGCGCCCGCTTTGCCTTGCCGCACGATTTCCCAACCGGCGAGCGTCCCGTTCCCATCCAGTTCGAGCGCGTCGCCGGCTTCCACGTACAGAAAACCTTCCGGGCTCAGCAACGGCACGGCCAGCGCGAGCGCCTTGTCGAGCAGATCGCCGTCGAACGGCGGATCGAGGAAAACGACGTCGAACGATCCGGGCGCGAGACTCGCCGCGAGGCGCAAACCGTCGGCTTCGGCGATTTCGATCGCACGCGCTGCGAGGCGCTCCTGGTTCGCGCGCAGCTGGCTGGCGGCCCGCGCATTGCGCTCCACCATCAACACCCGCGCCGCGCCGCGCGAGGCCGCTTCGAAGCCGAGTGCGCCGCTACCGGCAAACAGATCGAGGCAGCGTTGGCCGTCCAGCCGTTGGCCGAGCCAGTTGAACAGCGTTTCGCGCACGCGATCCGGCGTGGGGCGCAGGCCGTCGAGGTCAAGCACGGGCAGCGGCGTGCGCTTCCAGTCGCCGCCGATGATACGGATGGCGTGCGGCTTGCCGCCTTTGGACGAAGCGCCGTGGGCGCGTGAAGGAGCAGAACGGGGCATGCAGTTTCGATTACGTTATAAGGGCGCCCGCGACGCCGATGCGTGCAGACTGGAGCGCCAACGTTACCACAGGGGCGCGTGGCGTCCAGCCTGGCCGCTCGGCCAATACGACGGGCGGCGGCGCGCCTGATAAAATGTGCGGCTTCCAGCGCCTTGCATCCCGCATCGCAACGCTGCCTGCCGCTCCCACGGGTCCGTCCCGGCTGCGCGCATCGGCGCGCGCTCTCACCACGCCAGATCATGTTCAGCTTTTTCAAACGATTCAAGGGTTCGAAAGAGTCCGATAACGCGCCAGAAGAATCGCAGACGACGCCGGAAGCCCTGGCGCCCGAACCTGCCGTAGAGGCGCCGCAGGCGCCCGTCGCGCCGGCGGCGCCGCGGCCGGTTGCTCCGATTAGCGCCGATACGCAACCGGCTGCTGCCGCGTCAATCAATGAGCCCGAACCCGAAACACCCGCGCTCGAAACCGTCGAAATCGTCCCGCCGCCTATGCAGGACGCAAGCGCAAAGCGCTCGTGGCTCACTCGCCTCAAGACCGGTCTGTCGAAAACGAGTTCGAGCCTGACCGGTATTTTCGTCGGCGCGAAGATCGACGAAGACTTGTACGAAGAACTCGAAACGGCACTGCTGATGTCGGATGCGGGCGTCGAAGCCACCGAATTCCTGCTCGAATCGTTGCGCGAAAAAGTGCGCACCGAGCGCCTCACCGATCCACAGCAGGTGAAAGCGGCGCTACGCACCCTGCTGATCGACCTGCTCAAGCCGCTGGAAAAATCGCTGATGCTCGGCCGCGCGCAACCGCTGGTCGTGATGATCGCGGGCGTCAACGGTGCAGGCAAAACCACCAGCATCGGCAAGCTCGCCAAGCATCTGCAGAGCTTCGATCAGTCGGTGCTGCTGGCTGCGGGCGACACCTTCCGCGCCGCCGCGCGCGAGCAGCTCGCGATCTGGGGCCAGCGCAACAACGTGACGGTGGTGTCACAGGAAAGCGGCGACCCGGCAGCGGTGATTTACGATGCGGTCGGCGCCGCGCGTGCGCGCAAGATCGACGTCATGATGGCGGACACGGCCGGCCGTCTGCCGACCCAGCTGCATCTGATGGAAGAACTGCGCAAGGTAAAGCGCGTGATCGGCAAGGCGCAAGACGGCGCGCCGCATGAGGTGCTGCTGGTGATCGACGCGAACACCGGCCAGAATGGTCTCGCGCAAGTGAAGGCCTTTGACGACGCGCTCGGCCTCACCGGCCTGATCGTCACCAAACTCGACGGCACGGCGAAGGGCGGCATCCTCGCGGCGATTGCGCGGCAGCGTCCGATTCCGGTGTACTTCATTGGCGTCGGCGAAAAGGTGGAGGACTTGCAGCCGTTCAGCGCGGAAGAGTTTTCGGACGCGTTGCTGGGTGGTTGAACACAGCAGCGTTCGTCGCAGCACAAGCAAAAAGGGCGCTCTTCCGAGCGCCCTTTTCTCATTCAAACCACTACATCATTCCGCGTCGGGCTGAACACCAGGCGCTGCGCGAGCGAACGCGTCGATCTGCATTGCGTGTTCGTAGATGCGCTGAATCGTCGGAAACTTCGCCGTATCTACCTTGAAGCGCTGAGCGTTGAACACCTGGGGAATCAGGCAGGCGTCAGCCAGTGTCGGCGCGTCGCCGAAGCACAGCTTGCCGGTGCGCGAATCGCCCGCCAGATGTGCATCGAGCGTCGCAAAACCCGCTTCGACCCAATGCTT
The DNA here is from genome assembly GCF_905221015.1 of Paraburkholderia nemoris. Classification (NCBI taxonomy): domain Bacteria; kingdom Pseudomonadati; phylum Pseudomonadota; class Betaproteobacteria; order Burkholderiales; family Burkholderiaceae; genus Paraburkholderia; species Paraburkholderia nemoris. Next base: position 132,641 of record NZ_CAJNBO010000016.1, read on the forward strand.
GTACCACGCGTCTTTCGCGTCGTCGTCGAGACACAGCGTGTGTTTCAGGTATTTCAGCACGCGCAGATTGTTCAGCGGATGAATCTCGCACGCCACCTGCAGCGCCACCGAACGCACATAGGCGCGCTCGGCCGGCGTGCCGGGCAAAAGCGGCGGCTCCGGATGCGTTTCCTCCAGATACTCGATGATCGCAAGCGACTGCGGCATCACTTCGTTGCCGTCGACGAACGTGGGCACGATGCCGTCCGCATTCACCTTGCGATACTCGGGCTTCAGCTGTTCGCCGCCGTCGCGCACGAGGTGCACCGGTACATAGTCGTACGGCAGACTCTTCAGGTTCAACGCGATGCGCACGCGATACGACGCCGAACTCCGGAAATAGCTGTAGAGCTTCATGTTATGTGTCTCCTCCCGCCGCGCTTCAGACGACGCGTACGCTGAGCTCGCCGAGCCCGTCCACACCGCCCTTCATAAGATCGCCCTGCACCACCGCGCCGACGCCTTCGGGCGTGCCGGTGAAAATCAGATCGCCCGGTTGCAGTTCGAACAGCGTCGACAGATAGGCAATCGTCTCGGCTACCGACCAGATCAGTTGCGACACGTCCGAATTCTGTTTTTCCTCGCCGTTCACCGATAACCAGATCGCGCCCTTGCTGACATGGCCGACCGTCGTGACCGGATGGATCGGACCGAGCGGCGCCGAGTGATCGAAGCCCTTCGCGGTATCCCATGGACGGCCCAGCTTCTTCGCTTCGGCCTGCAGATCGCGGCGTGTCATGTCGAGACCGAGCGCGTAACCATACACGTGGTCGAGTGCGCTTTCGGCCGGAATGTTCTTGCCGCCTTTGCCGATCGCCGCCACCAGTTCCATCTCGAAGTGGACGTTCTTCGATTGTGAGGGATAGGGGAATTCGCCGGTCGCGCCTGGCGCGACATACAGCACGGCATCGGCCGGCTTGGCGAAGAAGAACGGCGGTTCGCGGTCAGGATCGTGCCCCATCTCGCGCGCGTGCGCCTCGTAGTTGCGGCCCACACAGTAGATGCGACGCACCGCGAACTGCTCGCTGGACCCCACGACCGGCACCGCAACGACCGGTGCGGGTGCAAATACGTAACTCATCCCGTTCTCCGTTTCTGGATTGTGCCGCGCCCGCGCGGCGATAAAAGATCGAGTGTAACGCGCGGCAAAGCGCCGCGCAGCGGATCGGCACCGGCACGCGCGGACTGGCGCTCCCGCCGCATCGTCTCGCGGGATCGCCGGTCCGCCGGACCGCCTCGCCGCTATAGATGCGATACTCACACCAGATAGCGTCCTTTGAATTCCCTGGCCGACCGCCCCAAGGCGGCGCGCCCTCGTCCCACTGCGCCCGATGACCGACTCCGCCGACACCGCCAATCTTTTCCCCTGCGCCCGCTATATCAAGGAAATCGGCCGCGGCCCGAACGGCGCCCGCGCGCTGACTGCCGAAGATACGCGCACGCTTTACACCGCGATGCTCGACGGCCGCGTGGCCGATCTCGAACTCGGCGCCGTGCTGCTCGCGTATCGCGTGAAAGGCGAAACCGCCGACGAACTCGCGGCCATGCTGGCCGGCGCGCAGGCGTCGTTCGAACCGCTTCATCTGCCGCACGCGGCATTCCGGCCCGTGTCCATACCCACCTACAACGGCGCGCGCAAACAGCCCAACCTTGTGCCGCTGCTCGCGCTGCTGCTGGCACGCGAAGGTGTGCCGGTGCTGGTGCATGGCGTGACGGAAGATCCGGGCCGCGTGACGAGCGCTGAAATCTTCACACATCTGCAGATTCCGCACGCGCGATCGCACGCCGACATCGAAGACGGTCTCGCCGAGCGCCGTCTCGCGTTCGCACGGATCGAAGTACTCGCGCCGAAGCTCGCGCATCTTCTCTCGCTGCGGCGGCGGATGGGCGTGCGCAATTCAACGCACACACTCGTGAAAATTCTGCAACCGTTCGCGCCCGCCGGGCTGCGGCTCGTGAACTACACGCATCCGCCGTATCGCGACAGTCTCACGCAACTGTTCAACACGCACCCGGCCGCCGCGGAGGGCGGCGCCCTGCTCGCGCGCGGCACCGAAGGCGAAGCGGTGGCCGACACGCGCCGCCAGGTGCAAGTGGATTGGCTGCACGACGGCATCTGCGAAACGCGCGTGCCGCACGAGCGCTCGTCGCCCGACGCGCCTGAAGTCGACTTGCCCGAAGCGCGCGACGCCTCGACCACAGCCGCCTGGATCGACGCCGTGTTGCGCGGCGAAGCGCCTGTCCCGAGCGCGATCGAACGGCAAGTGGAGCTGATCGTCGACGTCGCGAAAATTCCCGTTTGACGTGCGCGGCGTAAGTGCAACGCGGCGCTTGCGGCATTGCACTCACGCGCCAGGATGGCGGCCGCGGGTTGACACGCCGCTGCGAGCCGTCATACATTAGACCCATGCGTTCCCTTCCGAACACCCTCCGAATTACCTCCGGCCGCCTAGCGCGGCCCCTATCGCTACGTCTAGCGTAAGTCAGACGTAGCGCCGCGCGTTGGCAGCCTGAATCACCCAGATTAGTTGCCCAAAGCGCGGTCCTCAAAGCAGTTCCGCAGTTACTGTCTCACCCCCGACCGTAGTTCTTCACAACCTGTAGTCGTTTGCGTTCGTCCGTTTACCCTTCGGACGAAGCGCGAGGGTCAATTTCATGTTGCGCAATCCCGCTGAAAAATACCGCCCCTTTCCCGCAGTGCGCCTCACCGGGCGCAAATGGCCGAGCCGCACGATCAACCAGGCGCCGATCTGGATGAGCACCGATCTGCGCGACGGCAATCAGGCGCTCATCGAGCCGATGAATGCCGCGCAAAAGCTCGAATTCTTCGAGATGCTGGTGGCGATCGGCTTCAAGGAAATCGAAGTCGGTTTCCCGTCGGCCTCGCAAACCGACTTCGATTTCGTGCGCAAGCTGATCGAAGAAAAGCGCATTCCCGACGACGTGACGATCGAAGTGTTCGTGCCCTCGCGCGCTGAACTGATTGCGCGCACGTTCGAATCGCTGGAGGGCGCGCCGCGCGCCATCGTGCACCTGTACAACGCGATCTGCCCGTCATTTCGCAAGATCGTCTTCAACCAGTCGAAGGTGCAGATCAAGGCACTGGCGGTGGAAGGCACGCGCCTCATCAAGGAACATGCGCAGGCGCGGCCCGAGACGCACTGGACGTTCCAGTATTCGCCCGAGACCTTCAACACGACCGAACTCCCCTACGCGCGCGAAGTATGCGACGCAGTCGCGCAGACCTGGCGGCCCACGCGCGACCACAAGATGATCATCAACCTGCCCGCAAGCGTCGAAGCCGCAACACCGAACGTGTTCGCCGATCAGATCGAATGGATGGACCGCAATCTCAGCTATCGCGACAGCATCGTGCTGTCGGTGCATCCGCATAACGATCGCGGCACCGCCGTGGCCGCTACGGAACTGGCGCTGCTGGCGGGCGCGGATCGCGTCGAAGGATGTCTGTTCGGCAATGGCGAGCGCACCGGCAACATGGACCTCGTTACGCTCGCGATGAACCTTCACGCGCAGGGCGTCGATCCGGGCCTCGACTTTTCAGACATTGATGCGGTGCGGCGCGTGGTCGAGCGATGCAATCAGATTCCGGTGCATCCGCGGCATCCGTATGCGAGTGAAGCTGCAAAGCGGCCGGTGTGGAGCGATGAGGATCTGCAGCGCGTAGCTGCCTGAGTGACTTGAGACGGGGCGGAGCCGCCCTCCCCGTTTGGACCGCATTAGCGGCGGCGCAACTGGATCAAAACCCGCCTGGTCGACCCACCACGAGGCGGCAAATTCAGCATGAGCGGTGCAACCCGCATGCTCGTGCCGTTCGAGCGCTCACAAGGCGCTCACCAACTGCGACTAGCGAAACGGAGTGGGCTCACAAGGCTCACTCGATCGCGCAACGCGTCGCCTGCCAGGCGATCAGACGCCATTGCCCATCTTCCTGTGTGTGAATCGCCGTGTACGCGATCGGAAACAGCAGCGCGCCGTTGTTCGCTTCCATTTCGATCAGCGCGCGCCCGGTGACGACGCAGGTCTCGCGCCCCACCAGCAGCACTTCTTGCGACTGCACTTCGATCTGCCGATAGCGGCGGCGCCCGGCGGTAATACCGTCGATGAACTGTCGCTTCGTTTCACGCTTGCCGTTCGTATGGACATAGCTCACGTTCTCCGCGAGCAGCGTATCGAGCGACTGTCCGTCGCCGTCGACCATCGCACGGAAGCGCTCACGCTCGAGCCCGCGAATCGCTTCGATTGTCTTTGCCGCCATTGCTCAGCCCCTTGCACCGGTAAGCCGAACGTGGCCACGGTCGTCAGAAGTTATATTGCAAATATAGCTGGTGGAAATTTATACCAGGATTCGGCTCTTTGATACCGCCATTGGAAATATGCTGGAAGCGGTAGCCCGCCTGGTACTGCTGGTGACTGCCGAATTGCAGGCCGACTCCCGCCATGGAGGCGAACTGGAACGCGGTCGCGAGCGTGAGGTCAGTGGAGATTCTCGGACTCGTCAGAAGGCGGATACCGGCACCCGCTTCGATGTAAGGGCGAATCGCACCCGCTCCGTCGATGAAGCGAATGATCGGCGTCACACCGATCTCGCCGATGTTCTCGTGCACATTTCCTTCGTCGGTATGCCACCAGGCCACGTGCGCTTCGCCGATCAGCGAAAAGTGCCAATCACCGATCTGCCACCACGTCAGATTCGGATCCCAGACCAGGCCGAGATCGAGTTTTTTAATGTGGTGATCTCCGAGGCCACCGGCTATCTGCACGCCGAACTGGTCGGCTGCCGCCAGTCCCGAAGCGCCAAACAGGATGACCGCCAGGATGGCCGCTGAAGCGCCTTTTAGAACCAGACCACGCAACGAATTTTTTTTGTTCTTCATCGCACACCCGAGCTAGCCGAACGTTGGTCAACGGAACAATGTCCCGTTTATTCTAAAGACAATGTACATCCGGTGGATCGTATGAAGAAAGTGAAATTTTCGCAATTAGTCACTTCTATTTTAGAAAATATCGGTCACTTATAAGAATGAAGGCGTTTTGTCAGGTAAATCCTGCGGCCCGCACACATCTGCCCGTAAAGGTATACCATGACTATCAAAACCAAAATTTCAATAGGAATTTGCGGAACTTGGATGTCCCTACGGCCTCTAAGTATTAGCACTCGATAAATCAGAGTGCTAACATCCAACGCTGGAGTCGTTTTAACTGAATACGCTTTTGTCTGATTCCAAAGGAGTTTCCTACGTGAGCCATGCAATGACCCTTCCGAGTACTTTGAGCCCGTCGTCGGCTAAGGCCGCTTCGGCAGGTGCGCTGGCGCTCTCGCATTCCTCGCTGCTGCCCGGTCAACTGGGCAATATCGACGCCTACATCCAGGCCGTAAATCGGATTCCGATGCTGACGCCGGCGGAAGAACGCCAGTTCGCCACCGAATTTCGCGAGCAGGACAACCTTGGGTCCGCGCGCCGTCTCGTCCTGTCGCACCTGCGGCTGGTCGTATCGATCGCGCGCAATTACCTGGGTTATGGGCTGCCGCATGCCGACCTGATCCAGGAAGGCAATATCGGCCTGATGAAGGCCGTGAAGCGCTTTGACCCCGAGCAAAACGTACGCCTCGTGTCGTACGCCATGCACTGGATCAAGGCTGAGATCCACGAATACATTCTGCGCAACTGGCGGATGGTGAAGGTCGCCACCACCAAGGCGCAGCGCAAGCTGTTCTTCAACCTGCGCAGCCACAAGCAGGGTCTGGGTGCATTCACGCCGGACGAGATCGAAGGTCTCGCCAAAGAGCTGAACGTCAAGCGTGAAGAAGTGGCCGAGATGGAAACGCGCTTGTCCGGCGGCGATATCGCGCTGGAAGGCCAGGTCGAAGACGGCGAAGAGTCGTACGCGCCGATCGCCTACCTCGCCGACTCGCATAGCGAGCCGACTGCCGTGCTGGCTTCGCGCCAACGCGACAAGCTGCAAAGCGACGGTATCGCGAGCGCGCTTGACGCGCTGGACGCCCGCAGCCGCCGCATCATCGAGGCACGCTGGCTGAAGGTGGAAGACGACGGTTCGGGTGGCTCGACGCTGCACGAACTGGCCGACGAGTTCGGCGTGTCGGCCGAACGCATTCGCCAGATCGAGGCGAGCGCAATGAAGAAAATGCGCGGCGCGTTGACTGAATATGCGTAACACTTAAAGCTCGCGTCGTGCCGGCTCGTCCGGCGCGCACTGTTTCGCTGCAAAGCCCTGCCCTCGCAAGAAGGCAGGGCTTTTTTGTGCCCACTCGCCGATACGTGCTCTCAATCGCAAAGCAAACGCGCTCGCACTCGCACTCGCTCACTCAAGAACATGCCAGCCAAACACGTGTTTCTTGACGTATCACAACCCTCATAGCAATACTGTCCGCACGGTGCGACGTTCGCGACCCAATGCCGCAGTGCCGAACTTACGCGCGCAAGGTCATTGCTCCTAGAATCGGGATGAACTCGCCAGGTCCCTGAAACGGCCTGGATCCAGCCGGTTAAACCGGTGTGAAGTTGCCTTCTACCGATCATGACCATAGCCCTGAATCGCAATAGCAACCCTCGCTCGAGCCTGCGCAAGCGGCTCGCTGCCTGGGCGCGCGGTCCGACGCTGGCGCGGGATATCGCCATCGTCCTTGCCATCAAATTCGCACTGCTGATGGCGCTCAAGTACGCATTTTTCAATCATCCGCAGGCGGAGCATATGTCGCTGCCGCCTGAACAAGTCGCGCAGGCGCTGCTGTCCGTGCCTGCCTCGCATCCGTCCCAAGGTGGTCAACATGCCCGTTAGCGAAGTCGTAGAACTGTCGCGCCTCCAGTTCGCCATCACGGCGCTTTATCACTTTCTGTTCGTGCCGCTCACGCTCGGTCTGTCCTGGCTGCTCGTCATCATGGAGTCCGTCTATGTGATGACCGGCAAGCAGATCTACAAGGACATGACCCAGTTCTGGGGCAAGCTGTTCGGCATCAACTTTGCGATGGGCGTCACCACCGGTCTCACGCTGGAGTTCCAGTTCGGCACCAACTGGTCGTACTACTCGCACTATGTCGGCGACATCTTCGGCGTGCCGCTGGCCGTTGAAGGGTTGATGGCGTTCTTCCTCGAGTCGACATTCGTCGGTTTGTTCTTCTTCGGCTGGAACCGGCTCTCGAAAGTGCAGCACGTGAGCGTCACATTCCTCGTTGCGCTCGGTTCGAACCTGTCGGCGCTGTGGATTCTGGTGGCCAACGGCTGGATGAACAATCCGGTCGGCGCCACCTTCAACTACCAGACCATGCGCATGGAGCTCGACAGCATCTTCTCGGTGCTGTTCAATCCGGTCGCGCAGGTGAAGTTCGTGCACACCGTGTCGGCCGGTTACGTCACCGCTTCGATGTTCGTGCTCGGTGTGTCGTCGTGGTATCTGCTGAAGCGCCGCGACACCGAGTTCGCCTTGCGCTCGTTCGCTATCGCCGCCGGCTTCGGTTTGGCCTCGACACTGTGCGTGATCGTGCTCGGCGACGAATCCGGTTACCGCACTGGCGAAGTTCAGCAGGTCAAGCTGGCCGCCATCGAATCCGAATGGGAAACGGCCCCCGCACCTGCACCGTTCACGATCATCGGCATTCCGAATCAGAAGGAAGAACGCACCGACTATGCGATCCGGATTCCATATGCGCTCGGCCTCATCGCCACGCGCTCAATCGACGAACCGGTGGTCGGCCTGAAAGACCTGATGGCGCAGAACGAAGTGCGCATCAAAAACGGCATGCTCGCCTACGCCGCACTGCAAAAGCTGAAGCAAGGCGATGTCACGGACGAAGCCAAAGCCGCTTTCGACGCACACAAGAAAGACCTCGGCTACGGCCTGATGCTCAAGCAGTTCACTCCGAACGTCACCGATGCCACGCCGGATCAGATCGTGCAGGCCGCCAAGAAGACGATTCCGCCTGTGGCGCCCGTGTTCTTCTCGTTCCGCCTGATGGTCGGCCTCGGCATTCTGTTTCTTGCGACCTTCGTGCTGGCGTTCTGGTTTTGCGCTCAGCGCTCCCTGCTCCTGGAGAAACGCCGCTGGTTCCTGCGCTGGGCTGTGTGGGCAATTCCGTTGCCGTGGCTCGCCGCTGAATTCGGCTGGATCGTTGCTGAAGTGGGCCGTCAACCGTGGACCATTGCCGGCATTCTGCCGACCGCATTGTCCGCATCGAGTCTGACACCGGGCGATCTGTACCTGAGCATTGCCGGCTTCGTCGTGTTCTACACGGTGCTGTTCATCATCGAAATCATGCTGATGTTCAAGTACGCGCGGCTCGGGCCTTCGTCGCTGCACACGGGGCGCTATCACCACGAACAACAACAGCCGCTGAATCAGTCGCTGCCGACCAACACGGCCGCATGATTCGCCGCCACTCTGTTCCAAGGGAAAGATCATCATGGATTACGCAACCCTCAAACTGATCTGGTGGGTGTTGATCGGCGTGCTGCTGATCGGCTTCGCGCTCACCGACGGCTTCGACATGGGCGCGGCGATTCTGCTGCCGTTCATCGCCAAAACCGATGCCGAGCGACGCATCGTCGTCAACACGGTCGGCGCAACGTGGGAAGGCAACCAGGTGTGGCTCATCACAGCGGGTGGCGCGATGTTCGCCGCGTGGCCGCTGGTGTACGCCGCGTCGTTCTCCGGCTTCTACTTCGCGATGCTGCTCGTGCTGTTCTCGCTGTTTTTTCGGCCGGTCGGCTTCGACTACCGCAGCAAGCGTGAAGACCCGCGCTGGCGCAGCGCATGGGATTGGGCGTTGTTTGTCGGCGGCTTCGTGCCGGCGTTGGTGTTCGGCGTGGCCTTCGGCAACCTGCTGCAAGGCGTGCCGTTCTCGTTCGACACCGATCTGCGCGTTACGTATCACGGCAGTTTCTTCGCGCTGCTCAACCCGTTCGCCGTACTGTGCGGACTCGTCAGCGTGTCGATGCTGGCCGCGCACGGCGCAGCCTTCGTGAAGATGAAGGCGGACGACGTCGTTGCCGAGCGTGCATCGCTCGCGCTGCGGATCGCTTCGCTCGCGGCCGTGGTGCTGTTCCTGCTTGCCGGCGCACTGATTGCTACGATGATCGGCGGCTATCAGATCGTCGACGCCGCGCCGCTCGATACGGTGGCCAACCCGCTGCTGAAGAACGTGATCGGAGCGCCCGGTTTGTGGCTCACCAACTACGCAAACTATCCGTGGATGGTGATCGCGCCCGTGGCCGGCCTCGTGGGTGGCGTGCTTGCCTTGTTGCTGGCGCGCTCGCGTTTTGAAAAGAGCGCCTTCCTGTCGACCTCGCTGATGATCATCGGCGTGATCCTGACGGCGGGCTTCTCGATGTTCCCGTTCATCATGCCCTCTTCGCTCGACGGCCGCAGCAGTCTGACCGTCTGGGATTCGACCTCGAGCCGCATGACGCTGCAGATCATGCTGATCGCCGTGATCATTTTCCTGCCGATCGTCCTGATCTACACGAGCTGGGTGTATCGCGTGATGCGAGGCAAGATGACCGCCGCGGCGCTCGAAGAAAATCACCATTCAATGTATTGATCAGGAATACGGATAACAGGAGTTTGTGATGTGGTATTTCAGTTGGATTCTCGGCATTGGCGTAGCGTTGGCATTCGGCGTTATCAACGTGATGTGGCTGGAAACGCGCCGGCCTTTGGAAGCGGGTAAGCAGAAAGCACGTTGATGGATCCGTTGCCGGTCGCGCGCCGTTAGGCTCAAGCCGGTAAACGTAAAAGCGGCACCTTGAATCAAGGTGCCGCTTTTTTATTGCTGCTTTTTATGCTGCTTCATCGGAACAGAAGCGTAACAACGGAGCGGCGCAGGTCGCTCCTCAACGTTGCATTACGCCGGCTGCGGCGCCGTACCGGCACCCGTATCGGGCGTCAGACGCGTCGCCAGTTGCGCGGCGTAGCGCTGGGCCGCGTCGCCAACGACGATGTGGAACGTGTCGGCCGAAACCCATGCAGTATCGAGCGTAGCAAGACGTTGACGATCAACCGCCGACGGATCGCGAACCACGATCCGAAGACGCGTTGCCGCCACGGCATCCAGCGACACGACGTTGCCCGCGCCGCCGAACACGGCGAGCCAACGCAACGGATCCGGGTCGAGCGGACCGCCGTGAGCACCGCCTGCAGCCGCCACAGGAGCCGCAGCGACAGCAGGCGCAGCAGCAGCCACCGGCTTCACCGCATCGCCACCGCCTTGTGCGATCACCGTGCGAATTTCATCGGCGATAATGTCCGCTTCCGGTCCGATGATCACCTGCACATTGGTCGAGCCGCGCTTGAGCACACCGCGCGCGCCGATCGTCTTCAGTTCGCTTTCCGAGACCTTGTTGGCATCGACCACCGACAGACGCAGACGCGTCGTGCAGGCATCCACCACCGACAGGTTCGACGCACCACCCAGCGCAGCGATATAACGCTGTGCGCGCGGCACGGCGGCACCCGCCACCGGCGACACAAAACCGCCAGCCGCAAACGACTCGATCTGTTCTTCTTCGGCAGCAGGTTCACGACCCGGCGTTGCCATGTTGAACTTGCGGATGAAGAAGCGGAACAGACCGTAGTACACGACCATGTACACGAGGCCGATCGGAATCGCCCACCAGCCCTTGGTCGACAGGCCGTAGTTCAGCACATAGTCGATAAAGCCAGCCGAGAAGGTGAAGCCGAGATGAATCCCGAGCGCCGAGCAGATTGCCAGCGACAAGCCCGTCAGCACCGCGTGGATCGCATACAGCACCGGCGCGAGGAACATGAAGCTGAATTCGATCGGCTCAGTCACACCCGTCAGGAACGAGGTGAGCGCCATCGACGCCAGCAAGCCGAACACCATCGCGCGACGTTCTTTCGGTGCTTCGTGATACATCGCAAGACACGCGGCCGGCAGGCCGAACATCATGACCGGGAAGAAGCCCGTCATGAACGTGCCCGCAGTCGGGTCGCCCGCGAAGAAGCGATGCAGGTCGCCCGTCACCGGCGCGCCACCCGGCGGCGTGAAGGTGCCGAACACGAACCACGTCAGCGAATTGAGGATGTGATGCAGACCCGTGACGAGCAGCAAACGGTTCAGCACGCCGAACACGAACGCGCCGAGCGCACCCGCGGTGGTCAGCCAATGGCCGGCCGTATCGATGACGCCTTGCACCGGCTGCCATACATAGCCGAACACAATGCCTATCACCAGACAGACCACGCCGGTGACAATCGGCACGAAGCGTTTCCCTCCGAAGAATGCGAGGTAGTCTGGCAGCTTGATGTCCTTGTACTTGTTGTACAGCAAGCCCGCGACGATACCCGCCACGATCCCGGACAACACGCCCATGTTGAGCTTGTCGTTGATATCCTTCATCACCGCGATTTCGACCAGATAACCGATCGCACCCGCGAGACCTGCCACGCCGTTATTGTCTTTCGCAAAGCCGACCGCCACGCCGATTGCGAACAGCAACGGCAGGTTGTCGAAGATCGCGCCGCCGGCGTCGGCGATCATCTTGATGTTGAACACATCGGGTTGGCCCAATCGCAGCAGCAGGCCGGCAACCGGCAGTACTGCTATCGGCAGCATCAGCGCGCGTCCCAGGCGCTGAATCTTCAGAAACGGATTCCCATCCATTGACACCTCCAATCCTTGTCTCGTTGTCGACAGTCGTCGTTGAGTTCTAGCTTTACGTGGTTACTGAGCGAAGCTGGTTGCGGACTGTGTGGGGTTCAGTCCAAAGGCCAGGTTTCGCGGCTTACTGCTCTTACCGCCTGCGCCGATTCGAGCGCCAGGGCATCCTGGGCGCGTTGACGGCACAGCTGATAATCGAGGTTGCGCACACGCGCCTTGATGCCCGGCACCGACACCGGATCCACCGAAAGCTCGGTCACGCCGAGGCCGATGAGCAGCGGCATGGCCAGCGGATCGCCCGCCAGTGCGCCGCATACGCCGACCCATTTGCCATGCTTGTTCGCACCCTGCACGGTCGCCGCGATCAGGCGCAGCACCGCAGGATGCAAGCCGTCTGCTTGCGCCGCGAGATCGGCCTGGCAACGGTCCATGGCGAGCGTGTATTGCGTCAGATCGTTGGTGCCGATCGACAGGAAATCCGCGTGTTGCGACAGTTGATCGGCGAGCAAGGCAGCCGACGGCACTTCGATCATCACGCCGACTTCGATCGGTTCGGTACGGCCCGATTCACGGGCGAATTCGTCGATGCGTTTGCGGATACGGATCAACTCGCCGACATCCGTCACCATCGGCAGCAGGATGCGTACAGCGCCGAGCGGTTGCACCGCGAGCAGGCCGCGCAATTGATCGTCGAGTAGATCCGGGCGCACTTGCGCGAGGCGGATGCCACGCAGGCCGAGGGCCGGATTCGGTTCGGGCGGCAGCGTCAGGTAATCGACTTCCTTGTCCGCGCCGACGTCCAGCGTGCGGATGATCGCGGTGCGGCCGCTCAACGCTTCGACGATGGTCTGGTAGCTCTGGCGATGTTCGTCGATGGTCGGCGCCGAGGCGCGGTGAATGAACAGCAGTTCGGTGCGCAGCAGGCCGACAGAATCGGCGCCGTTGTCGACGGCGGTTTTCGCGTCGTCGAGCGTGGCGATGTTCGCGGCGACTTCGATCGCGCGGCCGTCGGAAGTCACGGCCGCCTGTTGCGACGTGCGGCGGTTCGCTTCGCGCACGCCGGCCAAGCGGCTGCGCTCAAGACGCGCCCGTTCGACGTCGAGCTCGGTCGGCGCGAATTCGAGGCGGCCGGTGGTGGCGTTCACCACCACTTGCGTACCTTCGGGAATCGCGTGCAATGCATCGCCGACTGCCACCAGCGCCGGAATGCCGGCCTGACGCGCAAGGATCGCCGCATGCGAAGTGGCGCCGCCACGCGACATCACCAGCGCGGTGACGCGCGTGCGATCCAGCGAGGACAGATCCGACGGCGTGAACTCTTCAGCTGCCAGCACGGCCTCTTCCGGCAGCGTGCGTGCCGCGGCGTTCGTATAACCGAGCGCACGCAACACGCGTTTTTCGATGTCGCGCAAATCGGCGGCACGTTCCGCGAGCAACGCGTCTTCGATATTGGTCAGGATGGCGATCTGTGCGCGGATCGCTTCGCGCCATGCAAAGCCCGCGCTCTTGCCGAGGCTGATCAGATCGCGCGCGGCGTCGACCAGCGTCGGATCTTCGAGCAGAACGCGGTGCACCGCGAAAATGCCCGCTTCGCCCACCGCACCGCGTTGCGACGCATCGCGCACTGTCGTACCGAGGTCGGCGTCGACGGTGGCAATCGCCTTGTCGAGCAGGCGGCTTTCAGCCGCCGACGTGCCGTTCGCTTTTTCCGGCGGATCGATATCCGCATCGTCCCAACGCACCAGCTTGCCGACCGCGACGCCTGGCGACGCGCACACACCCGCGAGCGTATTCGGCGCGAGCGTTTCGCCCGCAGCTCGTGCGACCGTTTGCGGCGCAGGCGAACTTTGTCGCGCCGGCTTCTCTTCGACTTCGCCGTGCGCTTCACGGGTCAACTCGTGGGCGATCGCTTCGATCGCAGCCTGAGCTTGCGGGCCAACGCCGAGCAACTCCACGGTCGCACCTTCGCCCGCGCCAAGACCGAGCAAACCGACCACGCTCTCGATCGCCGCCTTACGCCCTTCGTAACGCACTTCGACACGCGCATCGAAACCACGCGCCGCTTCACGAGCACGCGCTGCCGGCCGAGCATGCAGACCGCCCGCGTGGACCAGCGTAACTTGCTGACGAGCCTCTTCGGTCACGTTGGTGGCGCTCGCCTGGCGCGATGCGTCCGCCGCTTCGCCGCTGCGAGCGCGCAACATCAGCAACGGCGTTTCGCCTGCCTTCAGCATGCCGCCCTGCGCACGCTCGACGATCTCGAACGCGTCCGAATTGGCAATCGCGATCACCGAGACGAGACTTGGCGCATTCAGCGCGACCTGGTCCTGATCGAATTCGATCAGGATGTCGCCGGTGCGCACATGGGCGCCTTGCGCGACCATCGGCGCAAAGCCCTTGCCATTCAACTCGACCGTATCGATGCCGATGTGCAACAGAATCTCCACGCCTTCGGCCGTCGCAAGCGTGACTGCGTGACCGGTGCGCGCGAGATGGGTGATGGTGCCGTCGCACGGCGCGACGAGTCGCCCCTCGAGCGGATCGATGCCGATGCCGTCGCCGAACATGCCGCCCGAAAACACAGGGTCGGGCACGTTCGCCAGCGGCACGACCGGACCGGTCATCGGCGCGAGCAAAACAATATGGCCTTCAGAATGGCTCATCAAGCGGGACTCCTCGACACGTCGCATCTGATTTCTCGTCAGTGAGTTTCGGTGACTTTGTTGAGATGGCGTGGCGCGTCAGGATTGCGCCCGCGGGCGGCGGCAAGGCCGGCAGCCATCACGTAAAAGGACAGGATTGCGGCGATCGGATCGAGCGCCGCATGAGCGGTGGTGGCGAGCGGCAGGGTCGCTTCCGGCACGTCGGCCGGCGCGGCGAGCAGCACGCGGGCGCCGCGCGCCTGCATGTCGCGCGCGAGTTGCAGCAAGCCGGCCTGCTCGGGGCCACGCGGTGCGAAGACCAGCAGCGGATAGTCGCGGTCGATCAGTTCCATCGGACCGTGCCGCACTTCCGCGCTCGAAAATGCTTCGGCCTGAATGCCGGAGGTTTCCTTCAATTTCAGCGCGGCTTCCTGCGCGATCGCGAGGCCCAGACCGCGGCCGATCACGATCATGCGCTCGACGCCACGCAGTTCGTCCACCGCCTTCGACCAGTCGAGCTTGCCGGCGGCTTGCAACGCGTCGGGCAGCGTGTTCAACGCGCCGAGCAGCGCATCGTCTTTCTGCCAGTGAGCGACCAGTTGTGCGGAGATCGACAGCATGGCGATGTAGCTCTTGGTCGCCGCGACGCTCAGTTCCGGACCGGCCACCAGCGGCAGATGAAATTCGCAAGCGTCGGCCAGCGGCGAGTTCGGCGCATTCACTGCGGCCACCGTCAACGCGCCGGCCTTGCGCAACGCTTCCATCGTGCCGACCAGGTCAGGGCTCTTGCCCGATTGCGAGAACGCCAGCGCGAGCTGGTCGCGCACTTGCAGCGGCGCTTGCTGGAGCGTCGCGACCGACATCGGCAGCGAGGCGACCGGCACACCGAGGCGGCTCATCGTCAGGCTTGCGAAGTAACTTGCTGCGTGATCCGAGCTGCCGCGCGCGACCGTCAGCGCAACGTGGCGCGGTTGCTGGCCGAGCTTCGCCGCCAAAGCTTCCACGCGCGAGGTATCCCTGAGCTGCGCGGCGACCGTTCCAGCGGACGCCAGCGCCTCTTTAAGCATATTCGACAATTGATTCTCCTTCGACGTAAGTCGCGGTCAACGCCAGTTCACGATCGAACACGACCACATCGGCCCACGCACCGCGCGCGATGCGGCCGCGGTCTTCGATGCCGAGGTAGTCGGCGGCGTAGCGCGACAAACGGTTTGAAACATCGGCGATCGGCAAGCCGATCGATACGAGATTACGCAGCGCCTGATCCATCGTCAGTGTGCTGCCGGCGAGCGTGCCGTCGGCGAGACGCACGCCGCCGAGGCACTTCGTCACATGCTGGCTGCCGAGGCGGTATTCGCCATCGGGCATGCCAGTCGCCGAGGTGCTGTCCGTCACGACGTAGAGACGCGGAATCGCGCGCAACGCGGCGCGGATCGCACCCGGATGGACGTGCAGCAAGTCGGGAATGATTTCGGCGAATTCGGCGTGCGCGAGCGCGGCGCCGACGAGGCCGGGATTGCGGTGATGCATCGGCGACATCGCGTTGAACAGATGCGTGAAGCCGCAGGCGCCGTGCTTGAGTGCGGCGACGGCGTCGTCGTAGGTGCCGAGCGAATGGCCGAGCTGAACGCGCACGCCGCGCGCCGCCATCTCGGAGATGATTTCCATGTGGCCGGCGATTTCCGGCGCCAGCGTAACCACGCGAATCGGCGCGATCGACAGATACTTCAGCACTTCATCCATCACCGCGGACACAGCGGCGTCTGGTTGCGCGCCGAGCTTGCCGGGGTTGATGTACGGTCCTTCCAGATGGACGCCGAGCACGCGCGCGCCGCCTGGCGTGCGAATGCGCGCGTTATTGCCAAGCTCCGCGACGACGTTCATCAGCTCGTCGCGCGGCGCGGTCATCGTGGTGGCGAGCAGGCTGGTCGTACCGTGACGCGCATGGGTGCGGCTGATCGTCTCGATCGCGTCGCCGCCTTCCATCACGTCGGAGCCGCCGCCGCCATGCACGTGCAGATCGATGAAGCCGGGCAGGATGTACGGCGCGTCATTCTTCGCCGGATCGACGCGTTCGCCGGTCAGCGCCGTGATGCGGCCGTTTTCGTATTCGAGCGTGCCGTGAATCCACCCATCGGTGGTGAGTATGTTTCCGGTCAGCATGAGTCTCTCTGGTGAGGCGTAATGCGGGGTGTGACTGAATTGCGTTCGGCTATGCCGCACGTGACGGTGGCCCGCTCAGGCGCGCCAATCAGGTGCGCAATTCAGCGACAAAGTCGTAGTAATCGTCGCGGCAATAGGTGTCGGTCAGTTCAATCGCACGCTGGTCCGCGCTATACCCGATACGGGTAATGACCAGCAGCGCCGAACGCGGTTCGATATCCATCAACGAGGCGATTTCGCTCGAAGCATTGACCGCACGAAAGTGCTGCAGGGCGCGCACGACGGCAGCGCCACGTTGTTCGAGATAGCTGTAAAGCGACACGCCGATGGCCAGCGGATCGGGCACGATCGCCGCAGGCAGCGCCGAATGCTCGACCGCCATCACGATGCCGTCCGCGCGCCGCAGCCGCCGCAGGCTCGTCACGGCCGCACCGGGCGACAGGCCGAGGTGCACCAGCTCATCACGGTTGGCGGCGCGGATATCGCGCTCGAGCCACACCGAATCCGGCCGGAACCCGCGTTGCTGCATCTTCTTCGTGAAACCGGTGAGCCGCGACAGCGGATCTTCGACGCGCGGCGTAATGAAGCTGCCTGCGCCCCGCGCCCGCCGGATCAAGCCTTGTTCGACCAGAAGCTCGATCGCCTTACGCGCGGTGATGCGCGACACGCCGATCGCATCCGAAAGCGTGCGCTCCGAAGGCAGCGCTTCACCCGCCGACCACACGCCGCAGTGGATCGCCGTCGCCAGATTGCGCGCGAGCTGCAGATAGAGCGGCGTGACGTTGCGAGCGTCAGGCATCAGTGCGGACCAGCGAGTTTCCATGGGGCTCCGGCGGTCGTCGAGAAGAATGCGGCCTACGAAAATGAGAGCCCATTATATAACCAACATAATACCAGTCAATCAACTGGTCTCATGCTGGCATGGATCGGCGGAAAGCCTTGCTGGATAAGCGTCAGAGGGCGATTTGAGGGCTTCGGAGAGCGGTTTACAGGGATCGGGATTTACCCGTATTCGGGATGCTGGGCGGCATCCTGGTGGTCCATAGTGGTTCTCTTCCCGGCCGGATTGACGCCCTAAAATCCATACCTTTCTGATACCACTTAGGAACACTCCTTGGGCCGCGCGGCTTTTTTAATGGGTTCCGTTCCAATATAGTGATGCGTAGCTAGCCAAAAAAATCCCCCGGGGAGCCGCATTTGACAGATTCCGAGGCGCTGCGGCGCGCTCAGGCCGTCCGCCATTTCAACCGCTTCTATACCCAGCTCATCGGCGCTCTGCACGAGCATCTGGCAAAGAGCGCCTTCTCGCTGACGGAAGTACGCGTTCTACACGAACTGTCCCGCGGACGCGCGCAGACAGCCTCGGTGCTCGGGCGCAACCTCGGTCTCGATAGCGGCTACCTCAGCCGCCTTCTGACCAGTTTCGAACGACGCAACCTGATTACGCGGCGCCCCTCCGACACGGACGCGCGCCAGTCGCTGATCGCCCTCACCGACGACGGCCACGCGGCCTACGCGCCGCTCGATACGGCGGCGATCGACGAAGTAACGGCGCTGCTGAACGGCCTCACCGCGCTTTCCCAGGAACATCTGATCGCCGCGATGAAGGTGATCGAGCGCCTGCTCGACAGCAAGCCGCAGCATGAACTCGTGATCCTTCGGCAGCCGCGCGCCGGCGAGTGCGGCTGGCTCGTGCATCGGCAGGCGCAGTGGTTCGCCGCGCAATACGGCTGGGATCAGTCGTTCGAAGGCTTGCTCGCGCGCGTCGTTGCCGATTACTCGCAGCGCAACGATCCCGTGCGCGAGATGTGCTGGGTTGCCGATCAGGACGGCATGGTGGTCGGCTCGGTGTGCATCGTCGGGATCTCGACGACCGTGGCGGGCGTGCGGCTCTTGTGGGTCGAGCCGGATGTGCAGCGCCTTGGCATCGGCACGCAATTGATGAACGAATGCGTGCGCTTCGCGCGGCGCGCGGGCTACACCAAACTCACGCTGACCACGGCCAGCACGCTCAATGAGCCGCGCCGGCTATGCGAGCGCGCCGGCTTCCAGCTCGTCTGTACGACGGCGGAACGGCGCTTCGGCAGGGATCTGATGATCGAGCGGTGGGAGTTGGAGTTGTAGTCCCGCCAACGAATACGCGACGTGCGGACAAAAAAACGCCACGGTTTATCACCGTGGCGTTTTCGTTTTGCGCAGCAGATTCAAGAGTGTCGCTCAGAACGACGGCACCACCGAACCCTTGAACTGCGTCTTGATGAACTGGCGCACGTCTTCCGACTGGTAAGCCGCGACCAGCTTCTTGACCCACGGCTTGTCCTTGTCCTGCGCGCGCACGGCGATCAGGTTCGCGTACGGGCTGTGGATATCTTCGAGCGCGATCGCGTCTTTGGTCGGCTGCAGACCGGCGGCCAGCGCGAAGTTCGTGTTGATCGCGGCAGCGTCGACGTCCGACAGCGAGCGCGGCAGTTGTGCCGCGTCGAGCTCGACCAGCTTGATCTTCTTCGGATTCTCGGCGACGTCGAGCGCTGTAGCGTTATTGCCGTTCGTGCCCGCGCCGGCCTTCAGCTTGATCACGCCTTGCGCCTGCAACAGCAACAGCGCGCGGTTTTCGTTCGACGGATCATTCGGCACCGCGATCTTCGCGCCTTGCGCCAGATCCTTCAGCGACTTCAGCTTCTTCGAATAGATGCCGAGCGGCGAAATGTACGTCAGGCCCGCATTGACGATCTTGTAGCCACGTTGCTTGACCTGGCTGTCGAGGTACGGCTGGTGCTGGAAGCTGTTCGCATCCAGATCGCCGGCGTCGAGCGCGGCGTTCGGCTGCACGTAGTCGTTGAATTCGACAACCTTCACATTCAGGCCATCGCGCTTCGCCACTTTCGTGACGACTTCCCAGATTTGCGCGTCCGGGCCGCCGATGGTGCCGACCTTGATGACCTTATCGTCAGCGTGTGCGCCGAAGCTGGTGACGATCGCCGCTCCGGCGATTACTGCCGAGAGGGCTTTGAGGATATTTCTGCGCTGCATGTAATTCTCGCTTGTTCTGATCGATGTCAGATTCGGGTGGAAGCCGGCGGCAGGCATCTTGTGGACGCGCCGCCAACTGGACCGTAAATGGTCTCATACGCCCGGCGAGATGGGAAATATCACGATCGCATATGGTTATGCACCTGCAATGGCGCTGTTCGCGTGGAACGCGCTCACCGTAGCCGGAGCGATGCACTAAGCTCCGTAGCTCGCGCGCACCAAATCAACCACTGACAGATAATCGAAGGTCATTGCCCGCAAAACCGTGCGGCCCATTTGTTCGCTTACGAGAACGCTCATGTACGTCATCAACCTCATCTACACCGCATCGCTTGACCGCGTCGACGACGCACTCGAAGCGCACCGCGCTTTTCTGACACAACAGTTCGAAGCAGGCGTATTCGTCGCCGCCGGACCGAAGGTGCCGCGCGACGGCGGCATCATTCTGGCGGTGCGCATCGAGCGCGATAAGCTGGATGAGATTCTCGCCAGCGACCCGTTCGCCGAACAGAAGCTCGCGCGTTACGAGGTGACGGAGTTCAAGGCGACGCGGCTAGCGCCGGGAATGAATTTGCCGATGCCGGCTTGAGGACAACTGCGAAGGAAACTGAATACGGGCGCGCGGCAGACACGCGCCCGTCTGCATCAACGCATTAATCGAGCAGCAGCTTGATATCGTGCACCCACGGCGTAGCGCCCTGACCGTCACGCGCGAATAAACGCAGCTTGCCGTCCGGGTCGAACACATAGCTCGCTGCCGTGTGGTCCATCGTGTAGCTATCGGCTGTCTTGCCCGGCACTTTCGCGTAGTACACGCGGAAGTCTTTTGTGATCTTGGTGAGTTGCGCCTGGTCCGCCGGACGCAAGCCGACGAACGTCGGATTGAACGCCGGCACGTATTGCGCAAGCAGGGGCGGCGTGTCGCGGTCGGGATCGACGGTGACGAACAGCACCTGCACACGCTTCGCGTCTTCCGGGCCCAGTTGCTGCAGCGCTTGCGAAAGCTCGGCCATCGTGGTCGGGCAAACGTCCGGGCAATGCGTATAGCCGAAGAACAGCACCACCACCTTGCCCTTGTAATCCGCCATCGAGCGGACGTGGCCGGTCGTGTCGGGCAGCGAGAAGTCGCTCCCGAATTGCGTGTTGCCGGTGATGTCGAGGTTCTGGAACGCCGGCGGCTGCTTGCCGCAGCCGGCCACCAGCAACGCGCCGCCGAGTGCGCAAGCGATCACGGTGACACGCGCGGCGGCACGCGCCGTGCGCACAATGCGTTGTGTAAGCATGGGTGTTACGCGCCGATCACGACGCGCGCATAGTGGTCGATCAACAGCGCGGCGAAGAGCAGCGACAGATAAACGATCGAGTAACGGAAGGTCTTACGCGCCAGATCGTCGGAATAGTCCCGGTAGATCTTCCACGCATATGCGAGGAACACGGCGCCGAGCAACACGGCTGCCGCGAGGTACACCACGCCGCTCATGCCGGAGATGAATGGCATCATCGTGACCGCGAACAGGATCACCGTGTACAGCAGAATATGCAGGCGAGTGTACTTTTCGCCGTGCGTGTTCGGCAGCATCGGCAGACCGGCGTTTTCGTAGTCTTTGCGGCGATACAGTGCGAGCGCCCAGAAATGCGGCGGCGTCCACACGAAAATGATCAGTACGAGAATCCATGCGTCACCCGGCACGTGACCGGTGACGGCGGCCCAACCGAGCGCCGGCGGCATCGCGCCGGACGCGCCGCCGATCACGATGTTCTGCGGCGTAGCCGGTTTGAGCAGCAACGTATAGATAACCGCATAGCCGACGAAAGTGGCGAGCGTGAGCCACATGGTCAGCGGATTAGCGAACGTGTAGAGCGTCCACATGCCGAGTCCGCCGAGCACGGCCGAAAACAGCAGGATCTGCGGGGTCGTGATTTCACCGCGCGCGGACGGCCGCCACGACGTGCGACGCATCTTCGCGTCGATCTTCTGTTCCATCAGGCAATTGATGGCGAACGCCGCACCGGCCAGCAGCCAGATGCCGACCGTGCCGCCGATCAGGACGGTCCACGGCACCATGCCGGGCGTCGACAGAAACATGCCGATGACTGCGCAGAACACAGCGAGCTGCGTGACGCGCGGCTTCGTCAGGGCGATGTACTGGGAGACCCGGCTACCGGGCGTTTGGGAGAGAGTTGTGCTGTCCATGTGGGGTCACGCTGGCGCGGCATCGCGCGCAGGCAACACGGCGCGGCCGGGACGGCTATAAGCGATCCGAAAGTTTAACATAACGAGCAGAAGCAGCAGGATCGCGGCCCCCCCGTTATGCGCGACCGCAATGGGCAACGGCCATTGCAGGACGATGTTCGACAGACCGGTGATGAACTGGATCAGCACCACCAGCAACACGCCGTTTGCCGGCCGCCGCAGCGACTCGAAACGGCGCAGTTTCAGCGCGAACCACACCAGATAGGCGACCACGACGATCGCGAACGTACGGTGAGTCCAGTGAATCGCGACCAGCGCATCTTGCGTGATCATGTCGCCGTCACCGGTCATGCCGAGCGCGCGCCACAGGTGAAAACCGTGCGTGAAGTCCATCGGCGGGACCCATTGCCCGTTGCAAGTCGGGAAGTCCGTGCACGCGAGCACCGCGTAGTTCGTGCTGACCCAGCCGCCCAAAGCGATCTGCACCACCAGCAGCACGAGACCGGCGATCGCCGCCGCGCGCCAGCGCGCAGCTTCGGGCTCATAAGCCGGCAGCGGTGTCTGGCGCGCGGCCAGCCAGCCGAGCGTGCCGAGCAACGCGAGGCCGAGCAGCAAATGGGTCGTCACGATGATCGGTTGCAACTTCATGGTCACGGTCCACGCGCCGAATGCACCCTGCACGAGAATCAGCAGCAGCAGCGAAGTCGGCCACCACGGCGACACATGCAGCGGACGGCGCTTGATACGAGCCGTCCACGCAATCAACGTCTGCGCGATGATCAGCACGCCGATCGCCATCGCGAAGTAACGGTGAATCATCTCGATCCACGCCTTTGTCATGCTGACCGGTCCGGTCGGCATCAATTGATGCGCGGCGGTAATCGCGGCGTGCGCGATGAACGGCGACGACGTGCCGTAGCAACCAGGCCAGTCCGGGCAGCCGAGACCGGAATCGGTGAGACGCGTAAAGCCGCCGAACATCACCAGGTCCAGCGTCAGGAAAGTGGTGAGCCACACCAGCTTGCGGAATTTGTTGTCGTCCGCCTTGACCCATACATAGGACAGCGGCAACAACGCGATACACAAGCCGATCAGGGCCAGTTGAAGTACGAACATCTTTCTTACCCTTGTTGCAGCATCAGCCGATGCTCGACCATTTGAGCAACTTGGTCACGTCGCCCTTGATCTTGCTGGGGTTTGGATCTTTCGGGAAACGCATCATCAGATTGCCGTTCGGATCGACCATATAGATGTGGTCGGCGAGTTGGGTGCCGGTGTCGGTCGGCAGCCATGCGGACACCTGCGCCGGATTGGCGATCAGCATGTTGGTGTCGGGGTAGGCCTTTTGTATCACGTCGGACACGTTGCCTGCATCGGTGCGCAGCCACACTTCGACGACGCGCTCGCGTTCCGGGCCCTGAGCTGCGCGGATTTGTCGCATGAAGTACAGCTTGGTGACGCAGGCTTTGTCACATGCACTGTTGTCGACGGAGATCATCAGCCAGCGGCCACGCAGCGTCGCGAGCTTGATCGGCTTGCCGTCTTCCCCCGTGACGACGAGCGAATCGGGAATCGGCCGCTGTGGTTCGACCAGCGTGCCGTAGCTCGTGCTGCCGCCGGCCGGCTTGACCACGTAGTAAACGAAATACGATACGACGATCGGCGCGGCACAGATGACCGCCAGCAACAGCAGCATCCAGCGGCCACGCTTCCAAGATCCCTCGCCATTGGGTTGACCGGGCATCGCTTTCGGAGCTACGGGTTTGCCGGCTTGCGGCGAACGGGGAGATTGCGTCGACACTACAGGACCTCTTTCAATGATTGCGCGGCTTCGAGCCCCTTGCTCATGCTCAGGGCACGTAACCGCAAGCGATGCGTTACACGCTCGGGGCGTGCTCTTTCTTCGCGGCGCGCCGCGCGGCGTACAAGCCGAAGACCAGCGCCGCGGCCGCCATGCCCCACCACTGGAACATGTAGCCGTAGTTAGTTTCTACGCCGGTTGTCGGCGCCGGCCAGTCGCGCACCAGCTTATCGCCGTCGTCGCTCAATTGCTGGATCACGAACGATTGCAACGGTAACCCGGTTTCCGCGGCGTAGGCCGCCGTATCGAGATTCTGGCGGATCTTCTGATGCGCCGCCGATCCGCCTTGCCCTAACTCAAAAGCGCGCGAAGCATCGGCACGCGCAATGCCTTCGATTTCGATCTCGCCTTGCGGCGTGACATACGGCGCGATGGTCTCGCGATTGTTCATGTTGCGCGGCAGCCAGCCGCGATTGACCAGCACATACCCGCCGTCGGCCAGTTTAAAAGGCATCACGACGTAAAAGCCCGGCTGATCGTTATACGGGCGATTATCCAGATAGACGACTTTGTCCGCGACGAAACTGCCACGCGCCTTCACGCGATGGAATTCGATGTCCTTGAGTGCAACCGGCGTGGCGCTCACAGGCTGCGCGGGTGCGTCTTCGAACTGCGTGATGTGGGCCTCGAGTGCTTCCTTCTGATGCGCGCGATCGCGCTGCCAGAAGCCAAGCCGCACCGTCACTGCAATCACCAGCAGAATTAGTAGCGCGGGAATGAGGCGGAACTTCATCGATCACACTCCGCCATCACCGCTTGCGCCACCGTCTGTAACCTGCAGCAGACGCTGACACGCGGTGCGATAATAAACGTCTTGCCTCTGCGCTTCCTGGTTTCAGTTGGTTCCATGCACATTCTCGTTCCCATCGCCTTCGTCCTGATCATCGCCAGCATGGTGTCCGCGCTTTACTTCATGATGCATGACAAGGGCAAGACCAAGCGGATGGTCTGGTCGCTCGCCACGCGGGTGGGTCTGTCGATCTCGCTCTTCCTGTTCATCCTGTTCGCTCACTGGATGGGCTGGATTCAGTCGACCGGCATTCCTTACGGGCGTTGAGCTCGGCGAAAAAAGCTTTACGTCACCCAACCCACCAAACAAAACGCCGCCCTGACAGGGTCGAGGGCGGCGCTCCATGACTTGCGTACTGGTCGTGCGCCGCGCCCTTGATGGGCGAAGCGCGAACAGCCTGCACACGTTCCGGAAACCGTTCGGTTTTCAGTACGTATGCAGGCCAGACTGCGTTACAGCCAGTACACGACGACGTACAGCCCAAGCCACACGACGTCCACAAAGTGCCAGTACCAGGCGGCGCCTTCGAATGCGAAGTGATGCTCCGCGGTGAAGTGGCCGCGAATCATCCGCACCAGCACCACGGCCAGCATCGTACCGCCGAGGAACACGTGGAAACCGTGGAAGCCCGTCAGCAGGAAGAACGTCGAACCATACACACCCGAAGCCAGCGTCAGGTTCAGTTCGTTATACGCGTGGAAATACTCGAAGCCTTGCAGGAACAGGAAGCAGACGCCCAGCACCAGCGTAGCCGCCAGCCAGATGATCGCCTTCTTGCGGTGATCTTCACGCAGCGCGTGGTGCGAAACCGTCAGCGTCGCGCCGGAAGACAGCAGCAGCGCCGTGTTGATGGTCGGCACCGGCCACGGCTGCATCGACTTGAAAGTCGAGACCAGCGCTGCTGGACCGTTGTTCGGCCACACCGCCGAGAAATCCGGCCAGATCAGCTTGTAGTCGAGGCTGCCGAGCTGATGCAGCGCGATTTCACGTGCATAGAACAGCGCGCCGAAGAAAGCGCCGAAGAACATCACTTCGGAGAAGATGAACCAGCTCATGCTCCAGCGGTACGACTTGTCGACATTCTTGCCGTACATGCCGCCTTCCGACTCTGCGATCGCGTCGCCGAACCAGTGCCACAAGGTATAGAGCAACCACAGCAACCCGACGACGACGCCGAGCGGCGCCCAGTCGTGGTCGTTGATCCAGGCCGCAAGCGATCCGAGCATGACCAGCAACCCAGCGGCGGCGCTGATCGGATGCCGCGACGGATGCGGTACGAAATAGTACGGGCTCTCGTTTTGACCGCTCATTCTTGATTCTCCACTTCAGTCCAGTTGTTCCGGAATCTCCGGCTGTATCTTCGGCGGCGCGTCGATACCGCACCGCTTCTCTCTAATTCGTGGGCTCTGCTTCGCCCGGTACGACTTGTGTGCCTGCCGGCTCAACCCACTACGGCGTGCACGATCAGGATCAGCACCCCGATCAGGATGGCTACGCTGATCAGCGCTGCTGCAAGCACATGCAGCGGGTTCAACTGCGTTGCGTCCGCTTCCAGATCACGACGCTTGCGCACCCCGAAAAACGACCAGAACACGGCTTTCATCGACTGGCCGAAACTGCTCTTGCGTGGGCTGCCGCGGTTATCGCTCATTAACGTCTTCTTCCTTCGCCTGTGGCCAGTGCCGTCAGGCGGGGTTGGCGGTGGTTGCCGCCGTGTTGGCCGTGGGTGCTGCGCTCCCGGCCGTCGCCGCTGCCGGCGTATTCAACTCAAAGAACGTGTACGACAACGTGATCGTTTTCACATCCTTCGGCAACTTCGGGTCGACGACGAACACCACCGGCAACCGCTTCGTCTGGTTCGCAGTCAACGTCTGCTGCGTAAAGCAAAAACACTCGATCTTCTTGAAGTACTCGGTTGCCTGCTTCGGCGCATAGCTCGGAATGGCTTGCGCCTGTATCGTGCGCGCCTGTTCGTTGCTGACCTCGTACATCACTGTCGTCACTTCGCCCGGATGCACGTCGAGACTACGTTGCTCCGGCTTGAAACCCAGCGGGCCGCGCGCGTTCGCATCGAATTCGATCGAAATCGTGCGGCTCATGTCGACCTGCGTATTCTTCGCCTCACGCACCGTGGCGTCACGCTGCACGAGGTTGTTGATGCCGGTGATCTGGCAGATCGCGCGGTACATCGGCACCAGCGCAAAACCAAAACCGAACATCATCAACGCGACGATGAACAGCTTGATCAACATCGAACGGTTAAAAGAGCGATCGGCGTGAGCCGGCGGTTGCGTCGACATCTCAATCCTCAACAATCCTGCACACAGACTCGAACACCCGCGTACCGCGTCAGGTGAACCACTTCTGATGAATGATGACGCTCGCAAAAAAAGCCGCGGCGATGACAAACATCACGATACCGATCCGCCGGTTGCCCGCGCGAACCTGCTCGGGCGTACGTCTTTCTTGAGGATTGCGCGTCATGCTCGACTTTCTGAATACTTTCGTCACTACAGGGTGCCACCACTGCTCGCATGGCTGCCCGGTTCGGGCGGCGACTGACACCACGCCGCCAGAACCGGCAAGCTCGCTGAACGCCGATTACTCGACCGTCGGCGGGTTTTCGAACGTGTGGAACGGAGCCGGGCTCGGCACGGTCCATTCGAGGCCCGTTGCGCCGTCCCACGGCTTGTCGCCAGCCTTTTCGAGTTCGCCGCCGCCACGGTAGGCCGGCAGTGCAACCGCGAACAGGAAGTAGACCTGTGCCAGACCGAAGCCAAAGGCGCCGATCGAGATGACCTGGTTCCAGTCCGTGAACTGTGCCGGGTAGTCAGCATAACGACGCGGCATACCTGCGAGACCGACGAAGTGCATCGGCAGGAACGCGAGGTTGAAGAAGAACATCGACGCCCAGAAGTGGATCTTGCCGCGCGTTTCGTTGTACATCCAGCCGGTCCACTTCGGCGCCCAGTAGTACCACCCGGAGAACAGCGCGAAGAGCGAACCCGCCACTAGAACGTAGTGGAAGTGGGCCACAACAAAATAGGTACCGTGATACTGGATGTCGAGCGGCGCCATAGCGAGCATCAGACCCGACAGACCGCCAAACGTGAACACCAGCAGGAAGCCGACCGCGAACAGCATAGGCGTTTCGAAGGACAGCGAACCGCGCCACATCGTCGCGACCCAATTGAACACTTTCACACCCGTCGGCACGGCGATCAGCATCGTCGCGTACATGAAGAACAGCTGGCCCGTCACCGGCATGCCCGTTGCGAACATGTGGTGCGCCCAGACCATGAACGACAGAATCGCGATCGACGAGGTTGCGTACACCATCGAGCTATAGCCGAACAGCGGCTTGCGCGAGAAGGCCGGGATCACCTGCGACACGATCCCGAACGCCGGCAAGATCATGATGTACACCTCGGGGTGCCCGAAGAACCAGAAGATGTGCTGGTACATCACCGGGTCGCCGCCGCCTGCCGCGTTGAAGAACGACGTGCCGAAGTGGCGATCGAACAGCACCATGGTGATCGCGCCTGCCAGAACCGGCATCACGGCGATCAGCAGGTACGCGGTGATCAGCCACGTCCAGACGAACATCGGCATCTTCATCAGCGTGAGGCCAGGTGCGCGCATGTTCAGGATCGTCACAACGATGTTGATCCCGCCCATGATCGACGAAGCACCCATCAAGTGGACCGCGAAAATTGCGAAGTCCATGCCCGGGCCCATCTGCGTCGACAACGGTGCGTACAGCGTCCAGCCCGCGGCAGTCGCGCCGCCCGGTGCGAAGAACGAACCGACCAGCAACACTGCAGCCACCGGCAGCAGCCAGAAGCTGAAGTTGTTCATCCGTGCGAAAGCCATGTCCGATGCGCCGATCTGCAGCGGCACCATCCAGTTCGCGAAGCCGACGAAGGCCGGCATGATCGCGCCGAACACCATGATCAGGCCGTGCATGGTGGTCAACTGGTTGAAGAACTCGGGGCGCATGATCTGCAGACCCGGCTCGAACAGTTCGGCACGGATCATCAGCGCCATCACGCCCCCGGAGAGGAACATGGTGAACGAGAAGATCAGGTACAGCGTACCGATGTCCTTGTGATTGGTTGCGAACAGCCAACGACGCCAGCCATGCGGCGTTTCGTGGGCATGGTCGCCGTGCACGTGCTCGTGGCCCGCGGTTACATCGTGTCCGATGCTAGACATGACAATCTCCTAATGCGAATACTGCGGTGCTGACCATGAACACGTCAGGCAGCCGGGCTGATCTGGACACGCCGGGCTTCTTTCGCGTCGCCGCCGCCCGTGATCGTTTCCGGCTTCTTCAAAATAATGTGGTCTTCGGCAATGCCGGCTGCTTTCAGCGCGTCGCGCACGGCTTCGGCACGGGTCTTCGCGAGCTTCGCGTTGACTTCGGCAGAGCCGGTGGCGTCGGTGAAGCCCGACAGCGTGAACTTGGCGTCCGGGTGCGCTTTCGCGTAGGCCGCGGCCGCGTCGACCGCTGCTTTCGCGTCGGCCGGCAGCGTGCTCTTGCCGGTGTCGAAGTAGATGCTTGCCGGGAGTGCAGCCGTGGTGTCCGAGGCGGCCGAAGCGGCTTCTGCACCAGAGGCAGACGTTGCGCCCGAAGCTGCTTCTGCGCCGCTGGCTGCTGCGCCTGCGCTGGCCAGATGATCGCCACCTTCCGGCAGCTTGCCGTTACGGGCGTCCAGAATCTGCTTCGGCTGGAGAATGTCGCCGGTGTGGTTGCCCCACGAATTACGTTCGTACGTGATGACCGAAGCGATTTCGACGTCGTTCAGCGTCGGCGCCCACGACGGCATCGCGTTCTTGCCCTTCAGCACCAGGCTCACGTGCTCGGCGATCGGGCCGTTGGCGATCTTGCTGCCGTCCAGCGCCGGGAATGCACCTGCACCCTTGCCGGTCGGCTGATGGCAGACCGCGCAGTTCGCCGCGTACACCTTGCCGCCGCGCTCCATCAGCTCAGCCATGGTGTAGGTCTTGTTCGGATCGTCCTGGCCGGCGGCCATTTTCTTCTTCTGCGTATCGACCCACTTCGCGTAGTCGTCTGCGGACAGCACTTCGACCACCACCGGCATGAACGCGTGTTCTTTGCCGCACAGTTCCGTACAGAAGCCGCGGAAGGTGCCAGTCTTGTCAGCCTTGAACCACGTGTCGCGCACAAAGCCCGGAATCGCATCCTGCTTCACGCCGAAAGCCGGCACGTACCAGGAGTGGACCACGTCGTTCGCGGTAGTGATGATGCGGATTTTCTTGTCGACCGGGACGACGAGCGGATTGTCGACTTCCTGCAGGTACGTGGTGGAAATCGGTTCGCGGCCATCGGTTTGCGCACGCGGCGTGGCCAGCGTGGACAGGAAGCTGATGCCCTCACCCGGACCCTTCACGTAGTCGTAGCCCCACTTCCACTGATAGCCCGTGACCTTGATGGTGACGTCGGCGTTCGTGGTGTCTTTCATCGCGACGACGGTCTTGGTGGCGGGGAGCGCCATCAGCACGACGATCACGAACGGCACGATCGTCCAGATGATTTCGACGGTAGTGCTTTCGTGGAAATGGGAAGCCTTATGGCCCTTCGATTTGCGGTGCGCAAACATCGAATAGAACATCACTGCGAACACGCCGATGAAGATCACCGTGCACAGGATCAGCATGAACGTGTGGAGGCTGTAGAGCTCCTCAGCGATTTTCGTCGCCGGCGGCTGGAGATTGATCTCGTTGACGGCAGGGCCGCCCGGAACATCGCCCACTGCCAGGGCCGCACCGGCGAAAAGCAGTCCGCTCATCGCCAGCACGCCCATGAGGGCTCGCTTGATTGTTTTCATAGCTTCCTTACCCAAAATTTCCATTCAAACCCTCGACCCCGCTGGCAGGCTGTCTCGCGCTCCCCGTGAACGCCGCGCGTCTCAACACGTCTAACAACGCGTGAGCCACATGCGCAATTCGCCTGCGAACTGCGCGCGCCGATACTGCGCGAGATGTTGCCCGATCATGATCGTCTGTCCGCGCGAGACCAGTTTGATCTGGTCACGCGGCGTTGCGCCCGGTTCGATCCGCACCCAGCGCGGATTGAATTCGAACTGCGTGAGCCGCTCGGCGCTGACCTGCTCGATCACGAGCCGGTTCTGAAACAGCCGGACGCGCTCGTAATCGACAGCATGACGCGCATATATGGCAAACGCGATGCCCACCGCCAGCAATTCAATACCGGTGAACGGCAACACCAGCCAGGCGCCGACCAGAACCAGCATGAAAGCAATTGCCAACGAGAACAACGCAAGCGACACGTAGAAACATACAAACTGCCGCGGTGATATCGAACAGTTGCGCTTCATCGTCCAGTCTTTGAGAACTGGTTCTGAATCCGCCAGCAGATCTGATGCTTCCACCGCTGCCTCCCGCCGACCGTCACCGATCACCGCCTGCGGCCATTGCTTGCGACCGCAGAATCCAGCCACTTGATTACTGCCGCGTCACTTCATGTTGCAGCCCTATGCCTCGGGCCTGCCGCCCCAAATGTGGGAACTCCGGGCGACAAACTGACGCATTATAGGCGCGATCCATGGCATCCACAAGCAAGCCTCAATCGGCTCACAAGCCCGGTGCGACAAGCCTCCGCGCCGTTTTGACGCAGCTTTCGCGCGTCTTTTGAAGCGGTAATTTCAGACATAACAGATGTCCTCTTTACCGCTTCGTTGATTCCTCACCGATTCCTCGACGAACCCCGTCCGATATCCTCGAGCCGCACGATCCCATGCCCTTCGGCCGTGGTGCGCGGCACGGCTTTCCAGGCGTGGCCGTAGATCACTTCGAAGGTCAGCGCGATCGTGCCGTCGGCGCGCCGGCGGGCCTCGAGCGCTGCCAGCAAAGCCTTGTGCAGCCTACGCGCGACGGCATTCGAGGTGGCCTCGCGCTCGAACGGATAGGCGCCCCAGCGGCGCACATCCGCGAGCAGCGACTCGGGCGACTTATACGTAATAGTGAGTGTTTCCTGGTCCATCACCGGAATCTCGAAGCCGCTCTCGACCAGCATGTCCCCGAGGTCATGCATGTCGACAAAGTCGATCACATGCTTGCGCGACGGGACGCCATGCGCAGCCTCGACCTCGGCGTAAGCGCCGCGCAATTCCTTCAGCGAATCGGGACCGAGCGTGCTGAACATCAGCAGGCCGTTCACCTTCAGCACGCGTTGCCACTCGGGAAACACGAGATCGGGCCGCGAGTGCCAGTGGAGAGCGAGATTGGACCAGATGAATTCGAAGGCGCCGGCTGCGAACGGCAGCGCCGAGAAGTCGGCCTGCGCGAAACGCGGACCGCGGGCGCCGAGCGCCTTACCGAGCGTGGCCGGCAGAAAGCGCCGCCAGCTCGTGTCGCCGGAATCGTGATGCAGCGCGCGGCTAAGCATTCCGTGCGACAGATCGGTGCCGAACACCGGCGCCTCGGGGAAGCGTTCGCGCAATCCCGGGATGTCTTCGCCCGCACCGCAACCGGCGTCGAGCACGCTCGAAGGCGCAACCTTGATGTAGTCGAGCCGTTCGCGCATGCGCTGCGCGATTTCGCGCGGCAGGAACGCGACCTGGTCGAAGGTCGCCGCACGGCGGTCGAAAATCTGCCGGAGGCGCCGGGAATCATAGGCCGGACGGCCAGATTGAGACGTAGTTGGGGGCATGGGTGTCGTACTGGCGTAGAGCACGAAGTATACTCGTTCGCTTCCGTCCATTCAGCGTGAAAGGCCTTTGCGGGCGGTCCAATCATGTCACTCCGAGAAAATTCCTCGTCTCCCGGCAGCTCGAACGCACTTTTTGCACGCTTCACGCGCGGCTTATATTCGGCGTGGCCGCATGTGATGCACGCTGCGTTGCCGAACCTGTGCGCACTGTGCGGCAATTTGTCGCATAAAACGCTGTGTGCTGGTTGTGACGAGGCGTACTGGAACGAAGCCAGATTGCGCTGCACGATGTGCGCGGTCCCTTTGTCCGGAACGCGCTGGGCGAGCCACGCGCGATATCGCTGTGCGGATTGCATCGGCGAGCCGCCGCCGTTCGAGGCAACCTTCGCTCTTGCCGATTACCGCCAGCCGCTCGACGCCTTGGCGCTCGGGCTGAAATTCCGCGCCCGGCTAATGCTGGCGCGCGAGTTTGCGCGGCGCCTTGCGCGCCTCGCGGGGGACTCATGGGTGGACGCGGCTGAAAAACCCGATGTGCTCGCGCCCGTGCCGCTGGCCAACAAACGTCTTACTGAGCGCGGCTACAACCAGGCCTGGCAGATTGCGAGGCCCTTGGCCCGCGCGCTGAATGTGCGCAGCGACGCCACCTTGCTGCATCGCGTGATTCACACCGCGCCGCAATCGCGGCTCGACCTGGACGCGCGCCGCCTGAACGTGGGCCGCGCCTTCAAAGTCGCCAAACCGGTGCAAGGTCTGCATGTCGGCATCGTCGACGATGTCATGACGACCGGCGCGACACTCGAAGCGCTGGCGCGTACGCTCAAAGCTGCCGGTGCGCGGCGCGTCACCAACTTCGTCGCGCTGCGTACACCGAAAAACTAGTCTCTATCAGAAGCCATCATGTTCAATGTCGTTCTCGTCGAACCCGAAATCCCGCCGAACACCGGCAACGTCATCCGCCTGTGCGCCAACACCGGCGCACGGCTGCATCTGATCGAGCCGCTCGGCTTTCCGCTCGACGACGCCAAGTTGCGCCGCGCCGGTCTCGACTATCACGAGTACGCGCAGATGAACGTGCATGCCGATTGGGCAGCATTCGTCGCCAAGGAAACGCCCGATCCGGCGCGGATGTTCGCCTTCACCACCCGTGGCTCGGGCCGGTTTCACGAGCATGCGTTTCAATCCGGCGACTGGTTCGTGTTCGGCGCCGAAACGCGCGGCCTGCCTGACACCGTGCTCGATCAATTCGCCAATGAACAACGCGTGCGTCTGCCGATGCGGCCGGGCAATCGGAGTCTGAATCTCTCGAATACGGTCGCTGTGGTCGTGTTCGAAGCGTGGCGTCAGACCGGCTTCGACGGCGGCGCCTGACGGCGCTTCAATTCGGCTTCGTAACGCGCGAGCATGCCTTCGTCGAAACAGGCGAACACCACGTGCTCGATTGTCAGGGTGCGTGGCAAAGTTTCAAGCACAGCGCCCACGGCGATCTGCACGGCTTCGTTGGCAGGAAAATGGTAGATACCGCAACTAATCGCGGGAAATGCAATGCTCGTGCAGCGCGCTTGATGCGCGACTTCGAGCGAGCGTTGATAACAGGAGGCAAGCAGGTCCGCCTCGCCGCGCGCACCGCCCTGCCAGACCGGGCCGACCGCATGGATCACGTGTTTGGCCGGTAACTGGTGGCCACGGGTGATTTTCGCGTCACCCGTGGCGCAGCCGCCGAGCGTTTCGCACTCACGCAGCAATTCCTTGCCGGCCGCGCGGTGAATCGCGCCATCCACACCGCCTCCGCCTAGCAACGAAGTATTCGCAGCATTGACGATCGCATCCACGGCGAGTGTCGTGATGTCGACCACGCGCGCTTCTAGCGTGCAATTGTTAAAACTGGGCATGAGAACCTCGCTGGTCCGAAGCGTCGATAAAACGTGGACAGCGATGGTGGGCAGCCGTTCAGCGCTTTTCGCACCAAACGGCTGAAAGACAAGACTTATTCTGCTTTCGAATCGCGCCGCAGCAAGGCGCTGACGGCGTCGCGGGGCGCTACGCCGTCGAACAGCACGGCACAGACCGCCTGCGTGATCGGCATCTCGATCGCATGAGCGCGAGCGATTGCCAACACAGCTTGCGCACAACGCACGCCTTCGGCCACGTGACCGAGCCCGCCGAGGATGTCGTCGAGCGTACGGCCTGCGGCCAGCTGCACGCCGACCGTGCGATTGCGCGAAAGATCGCCCGTGGCGGTCAGGATCAGATCGCCCAGCCCGGTCAAACCGGTGAACGTCTCCGCCCGCCCGCCGAGCGTCACGCCGAGGCGCGACATTTCAGCGAGACCACGTGTAATCAACGCCGCGCGTGCGTTGAGACCGAGGCCAAGGCCATCGGCGATACCCGTGGCAATCGCCAGCACGTTCTTCACCGCGCCGCCCACTTCCACGCCGACGATATCGTCGCCGGTATAGATGCGCATGGCGCCATGATGGAACGCGGCAACCGTGCGCTCCCGGCATGTCGGCGACGTGCTCGCGATCGTCAACGCGACCGGCAAGCCCTGCCCGACTTCACGAGCGAAACTCGGACCCGACAGCACGCCGTTACTGCCATGCCCCGGCAATTCAGCCGCGACCACCTGATGCGGCAACAACTGCGAGTCGGCTTCGAAACCTTTGCACAACCACACCACATGCGCCGGCACTTTGCCCGCGTCGTGCATCGCCCGGAACAAACCCCGCAGCCCGGCGACGGGCGTCGCCACGACGCATAACGCATCGTCGGCGAGCGCGTGGTCGAGCGCTGCGTTCAGATCGGCTTCATAGCGAAGGGACGCCGGCAACGCAACGCCCGCCAGATAACGGGCGTTTTCGTGCGAGGCGAACAGATCGGCGATGAGCGCGGGTTCACGCGCCCACAGCACCGTGTCGTGCCGTGCGGCCAGATGGCCGGCGAGGGCTGTGCCCCATGCGCCGGCGCCGAGGACAGCAACCTTCATAGCCGGCACCGAACGGACGCGTTTAATGCGTGACGCCGTTTTGCGCCGCGCCTTCCT
This sequence comes from Paraburkholderia nemoris, assembly GCF_905221015.1. Lineage (NCBI taxonomy): Bacteria > Pseudomonadati > Pseudomonadota > Betaproteobacteria > Burkholderiales > Burkholderiaceae > Paraburkholderia > Paraburkholderia nemoris. The sequence goes on from NZ_CAJNBO010000016.1 coordinate 167,750, forward strand.
GGCCGCCCATTTGCGCGAGACGTTGCTCGTACAGCGCCTGGAAGTTGATCTCGGCGAGGTGGATCGGCGGGAAGCCCGCGCGGGTGATCGCGTCAGCGATGTTCGAGCGCAGGTACGGGAACAGGATCGTCGGGCAGGCAATGCCGACCAGCGGATCGATCTGTTCAGCCGGAATGTTGCGGATGTCGAAAATGCCGGCTTGCTTGGCTTCGATCAGGAACGCAACCTTGTCCGACACCTTGGCCGTGACCGTGCCCGTCACGAGGATTTCGAACACGGTGTCGGCGAGGCGCTCGGCCTTCACGTCGACTTCCACTTCGACCGACGGCATTTCCTGCTCGAGGAAGATGCCCGGCGAATTCGGCTGCTCGAGCGACATGTCCTTCAGGTAGATGCGCTGGATGTTGAAGAACGGCTGGTTATTCTCGTCGGACATGATTGAGTGATTCCCTGATAGGTATGCATGGCGGCGGCCCATGACTCACGGGCCGCCAGATCGTTGCGGCGCATCGCCGGCCCTCGAGGTTGTCCTTGAAGGGCCCGCACGCGCCGACTTGTATTTCACCTGCCCCACTCACGCGCCGGCCGGCGCACAAGTCAGGCAGCTTCGTTCAGGCAGGTTCGAGCAGAGGCATCAAACCGCCCGCGCGATCGAGCGCGGACAGATCATCGTACCCACCGACATGCGTCTCGCCGATGAACACCTGCGGCACTGTGCGGCGACCGGTCCGGGTCATCATTTCTTCACGACGGGCCGGGTCCTTGTCGATCAGTACCTTTTCAACGTGCTCGACGCCGCGCGACTTTAAAAGACGTTCGGCCATCTGGCAATACGGGCACACCTGGGTGCTGTACATGATGACTTTGTTCACTTGGCTGCTCCTTGTTTCACAACCGGCATGCCGGCTTTCTGCCAGGCGTCGACACCGCCTTCGAGAACATGGACTTCGGCGTAACCCGCATCCTGCACGATACGCGCTGCCTTGTTCGACTGCTGGCCGGTCTGGCATACCAGCAGTACCGGGTTGCTCTTGTTCTTCACGAGTTGCGCGACTTTCGCCTGCAGCTCTGCAAATTCAAGGTGCCGTGCCGCGGGCAGATGGCCCTTGGCAAAGTCAGCGGACGGACGCAGATCGATGACCGCCGCATTGCGCCGGTTGATCAGTTGGGTGGCTTCAGCGGCCGACAGGCCCCCGCGGCCGCGCCGGCTGATCGTCGGCCACAGCAGCAACCCACCGGAGATGAGGACGATTGCGATCAGTACAAGGTTTGTGTAATCAGTGAAAAACTTCACGGAAAATCCGCCGAAAAAGAGAGAAATCGAAAAGGGCAATCCACCCATTATAAAATAACCGTCTGACGCGATGGCGGCGCTCCTCTAGAGGACCCTCGCAGCGCTTTACCGCTTCCTTACTACCGACCGGCAATCTCATGTACAAACTCGTTCTCATCCGCCACGGCGAATCGACGTGGAACAAGGAAAACCGCTTCACGGGCTGGGTCGACGTCGACCTCACCGAACAGGGCAATCGTGAAGCGCAGCAAGCCGGCGTGCTGCTGAAGGAATCGGGCTATTCGTTCGATATCGCCTACACGTCGGTGCTCAAGCGCGCGATCCGCACCCTGTGGCACGTGCAGGACCAGATGGATCTGATGTACCTGCCGGTCGTGCATTCGTGGCGCCTGAACGAGCGCCACTACGGCGCACTGTCGGGTCTGAACAAGGCGGAAACCGCCGCCAAGTTCGGCGACGAACAGGTGCTGGTCTGGCGCCGCAGCTACGACACGCCGCCGCCGGCGCTCGATCCGTCGGACGAACGCGCGCCCTACAACGATCCGCGCTACGCCAAGGTGCCGCGCGAGCAATTGCCGCTCACCGAGTGCCTGAAAGACACCGTCGCGCGCGTTTTGCCGCTGTGGAACGAGTCGATTGCGCCGGCCATCAAGTCGGGCCGCAAGGTCGTGATCGCCGCGCACGGCAACTCGATCCGCGCCATGGTGAAGTACCTCGACAACATTTCGGACGACGACATCGTCGGCCTGAATATCCCGAACGGCGTGCCGCTCGTCTATGAACTCGACGAAAACCTGAAGCCGATCAAGCACTACTATCTGGGCGACCAGGACGCGATTGCGAAGGCCCAGGCCGCTGTGGCCAAGCAGGGCAAGGCGGGCTAACCGGGGCCACCCGCCGCCGCGGCCCCCGTCTGTAGTGGAAATTTGCAGCGGGGCCCCGGCAAACGGCCCGTCCCATCAGCAAGACCTACCGGCATACGCTGCCTGCCGGCTGTCAATTGCGCCATCCCACTGCCATCTTGCGGTTACTGCACATTACTTCGGCGTCGCGAGCGCCGAGTCACGAACCAGGGCCCGCCGGCGCTGTCGAATCACGATTGCCTGCGCTGCGCACTGACTGGACGGGTGTGCAGTTATACTTGTCCGTCCCCATCTCTATCGACGCTGCCACGCGCTCCCGACCGCAACAGACTCTATGCGAAAGAACCTGAAAAATATCGGCCTGATTGCCGCGGGCCTTGCTACCGGCGCATTTGCCACCCTGCAACTCTCCGCCTCGGCCCAGCAACCCGCCAGCGCCGCCTCGAGCGCCGTCGCACCGTTGCCGCTGGACCAACTCCGGCTCTTTGCCGAAGTTTTCGGGCAAATCAAGCATGAGTACGTCGAACCGGTGGACGATAAAAAACTCCTCACCGCCGCGATCAAGGGCATGGTGTCGAGCCTCGACCCGCACTCGTCGTATCTCGACAAGACCGATTACGAAGAGCTGCAGGAGCAGACCAAGGGTCGCTTCGCGGGTCTCGGCATCGAAATTTCGTCGGAAGACGGCCTGATCAAGGTGATCTCGCCGATTGAAGACACGCCCGCATTCCGCGCCGGCATCCGTCCGGGCGACCTGATCACCCGCATTAATGACAAGCCGGTGCGCGGCATGACGCTCGACCAGGCCGTCAAGCAGATGCGCGGCGACCCGGGCACCAAGGTCACACTGACCATCTTCCGCAAGACCGACGACCGTACGTTCCCGCTCACGGTGACGCGCGCAATCATCAAGGTCCAGTCGGTCAAGATGAAGATCCTGGCGCCGGGCTACGCGTATGTCCGCATCACCAGCTTCCAGGAACGCACCACGCCTGATCTGGCTGCGAAGCTGCAAGACATCGCCCGTCAACAGACGAACCTGAAGGGTCTCGTGCTCGACCTGCGCAATAACGGCGGCGGTCTGCTGCAAAGCGCGGTCGGCGTGGCCGGCGCGTTCCTGCCGCCGAATTCGGTTGTCGTGTCCACCAACGGCCAGATTCCGGATTCGAAGCAGGTCTATCGCGACACGTACGATAACTACCGCCTGCAATCGTTCGACAGCGATCCGCTGAAAGACGAAGCACCGATCTTCAAGACGGTGCCGATGATCGTGCTGACCAACGCCTACTCGGCATCGGCTTCGGAAATCGTCGCGGGCGCGCTGCAGGATCAGCATCGTGCGCTGATCGTCGGCAAGACCACGTTCGGCAAGGGCTCGGTGCAAACCGTCCGTCCTATGACGGCCGACACGGCACTGCGTCTGACCACGGCGTACTACTACACGCCGAGCGGCCGTTCGATCCAGAATAAGGGCATCCGTCCTGACATCGCGGTTGATCAATACGCGGAAGGCGATCCGGACGATGCACTGGTGACCCGCGAAGTCGACTACTCGAACCACCTTGCGAACACGCAGGATCCGAACGAGAAGAAGGAAGCGGAACAGCGCGAACAGGAACGCATGGACCAGTTGCGCCAGCTTGAAGAGCAGAACGACAAGAAGACGCCGGAACAGCGTCAGAAGGATCGTGAGCGCAAGCCGGTCGAGTTCGGTTCGACCGACGACTTCATGCTGACGCAGGCATTGAACAAGCTGGAAGGCAAGCCGGTGCAGGAATCGAAGTCGCTGACCGAGCGGCGTCTCGCGCAGAACAAGCCGGCAGCATCGGCCTCCGCGCCGGTCGCGGTGAAGCCGACGCAACCGGTACCGGGCGCATCGGTCCCGGCCTCGGCGCCTGCTACGCAAAGCAACTAAGCAGCAAACCCAACGTGTCTTCGCAGCGGAACGTGCTGCGAAGACACGTGGCAGTACGGTTGTAATACCCGGCACCAGCAAGAACACCCGCTCCCCGGCGCGATTAAAATAACGAAACCGCGCATGGCAGGCCATCGGTCCTGCATCTCATTGCGCGACACTCCACGCGCCCCGCCATGAATGACGATCAACTCCTCCGCTATTCCCGCCACATCCTCGTCGACGAAATCGGCATCGAGGCGCAGCAGCGCTTTATCGACGCGCACGCGATCATCGTCGGTGCGGGCGGTCTGGGTTCGCCGGCAGCGATGTATCTGGCGGCGGCAGGCGTCGGCCGTCTGACGCTGGTCGATGCGGATACGGTCGACCTGACCAATCTGCAGCGGCAGATTTTGCATGTGACGGCGTCGGTCGGGCGCAAGAAGGTGGAGTCCGGGCGCGATGCGATCGCCCAGATCAATCCTGAGGTGGTGGTAAACGCGGTGGCCGAACGCGTCGACGATGCATGGCTCGAGCGCGAGGTGCCGCACGCCACGGTCGTGCTCGATTGCACGGATAACTTCGCGACGCGCCACGCGATCAATCGCGCCAGCGTGAAGCATGGCGTACCGCTGGTCTCAGGCGCGGCCTTGCGGTTCGACGGCCAGATCAGCACCTTCGATTTCCGCGACGCCGCGTCGCCCTGCTATGCGTGCGTGTTTCCTGAGGATCAGCCGTTCGAGGAAGTCGCGTGTTCAACCATGGGCGTATTCGCGCCCACGGTCGGCATCATCGGTTCGATGCAAGCGGCTGAAGCGCTAAAGGTGATCGGCGGAATCGGCACGCCGCTGGTGGGCCGTCTCACGATGCTCGATTCGCTGCGAATGGAATGGAACACGATGCGCATTGCGCGTCAGCCGGATTGCCCGGTATGTGGACAACGGCATCAGGTCTGAGCCCACGCAAGCAAGACACTAAAAGGAAAACGCCACACACATGTGCGGCGTTTTTCATTTGAACCCACCAATCCGGTTGTCAGTTTCAAGCCAACACCACGCGCTTGAGCGCCGCCTGCACCTCTTCCGGTTCGAACGAAGCCAGCACGTCGGCCACCGGCTTCTCGAGCGTCTTCAGATGCGAGCGCAGGACTTCCTGTTTGACCACCAGTAACTGGCTCGGATGCATCGAGAACTCAGTGAGGCCCATGCCGAGCAACAGACGCGTCAACGCCGGGTCGCCCGCCATCTCGCCGCACACCGACACCGGCACCCCCGCGCGCTTCGCCTCGCGCAGCGTGAAGGCGATCAGATGCAGCACCGCCGGATGCAGCGGGTCGTACAGATGCGCGACCGAGTTGTCCGCGCGATCGATCGCCAGCGTGTACTGGATCAGATCGTTGGTGCCGATCGACAGGAAATCCAGCCGCTTGAGAAACAACGGCAATGCAATCGCGGCAGCCGGAATCTCGATCATCGCGCCGACCTGCACGTTCGGATCGTAGGCAATACCGGCATCGTCCAGCTGACGCTTGGCCTCGCGAATCAGATCGAGCGTCTGATCGATCTCCTGCGCGTGCGCGAGCATCGGAATCAGAATCTTCACCTTGCCGAACGCCGACGCACGGAGAATCGCGCGCAGTTGTGTCAGGAACATCTGCGGTTCCGAGAGGCTCCAGCGAATCGCTCTGAGACCCAGGGCGGGGTTCGGCGCGGTTTCGTAGCCGTCACCCCCGGCCATCGAATCGAGCGGCTTGTCGGCGCCGACGTCGATCGTACGGATCGTCACCGGCAAGCCGTTCATCAACTCGACGGCGCGACGATAGGCCGCAAACTGCTCTTCCTCTTCCGGCAACTGGTGCTTGTGATTCATGAACAGGAACTCGGTGCGGAACAGGCCCACCCCGGTTGCGCCCGAATCGACCGCCGCGCGCGCGTCCTCCGGCAACTCGATGTTCGCGCATAGCTCGATGCGTGTGCCGCAGAGTGTTTGTGTGGGCGAAAACTTCAGCCGTTGCAGCTTGCGCTGCTCCAACTCTTTTTCGCTCTGACGGTACGAGTATTCTTCCAGCACGATCGGTGCGGGATCGACGATCACGATGCCGTGATCACCGTCGACAATGATCAGGTCGTCTTGCCGGATCAACTGGCTCGCATGCTGCACGCCGACCGCGGCCGGAATGCCGAGGCTGCGCGCGACAATCGCCGTATGCGAAGTCCGTCCGCCGAGATCGGTGACGAAGCCCTGAAACGTTTGCGTCTTGAACTGCATCATGTCGGCCGGCGCGATGTCATGCGCGACCACGATCATCTCGTCGCAGGTCCCGTGCACGCTGTCCACCAGCGCCACCGACGCGCCGGCGAGCGCCTTCAGCACGCGCTCCACCACCTGTTCGATGTCGGCTTTGCGTTCGCGCAGGTATTCGTCTTCGATATCGTCGAAATGGCGCGACAGGCGCTCGAGTTGTTCGGTCAGCGCCCACTCCACGTTGTAACGGCGCGTACGGATCAGGTCGATGGTTTCCTGCACGAGCATTGCATCGTTCAGGATCATTGAATGAACGTTGATGAACGCGCCCATTTCGCTCGGCGCGTCTGCCGCGAGATCGGCGCGCAACGTGTCGAGCTCGTAATGCACATGTTGCTGGGCCGTGCGGAAGCGCTCGATCTCGCCCTCGATCTGGGCGGGTTCGATCAAATAGTGGTCTACGTCAAGTGCAGCCGGGGCGATCAGATAGGCCCGCCCGATGGCGATACCGCGTGACACGGGAATTCCATGCAGCGTGAAGGACACGCGCACCTCCTCTAGTTGTGTGATGCCGCGGCAAACCGCTGCAATGCTCTCAGACTCTGCTGGCCATTATAAATTCCACGCCCGTTGTAGATACGTTAGGTCTGTGTGCAGCGCAGCACGAAATACCGTAACCGACCACAACAATGCGCCTTCGACGAGCTTGCGTTCCGGCAACGCGAACCCCTGCGCGCCGCGGGCAAGCGCTTCTCAAGCTGAGATTGTCTCGCGCTAAAAAAAATGCCGCGGACAGCCGCGGCATTTTGCTTCAGGCAACGGTAACGCGTGAATTCACTGACCTTCGCCGAATTTATCAGCAATCAGTTTCAACAATGCGTCCATGGCTTCCTTTTCGTCGGTGCCTTCTGTTTCGATCAGCACCGTGCTGCCTATACCCGCGGCCAGCATCATCACACCCATGATGCTCTTGGCATTGATACGGCGGCCATTGCGGCTCATCCAGATTTCCGCCTGGTAGTTGCCCGCGAGTTGCGTCAACTTGGCCGACGCGCGCGCGTGCAGCCCCAGCTTGTTCACAATAGTCGTTTCCTGTTGCAGCATGTGATGGTCCGAAGCGCGGGTAAGTGTTGTAGTGAAAGGTGAAACTGCAAACCAGCTGCGATTGGGCGCGACCCAATCGCAATCGTTTAAAGCCGTGAGATCCGCTTACAACCCGGTCGAGCCGGCTTTCTGCGTCAGGTCGGCCTCGGCCGGCAACGCTTGCAAACAGTCAGCGGCGGCGGCCTCTGGCGGCAAAGCGGGCAAACAGTCACCGGACTCCGCAGACGGCGCAACCGGCGCCGGCGTGGCGGGCCCGATTGCGTGCACGCCCTTGGTAGCCCCGGCGAGCGCTTTGTCGACCAGCGTGTCGAGCGGCGTTGCGCGATAACAGACCGCACGCACCAGCATCGGCAGATTGACGCCGCACAGCACACGAACGTTCGGCACCGAAGCGAGCCGCCCGGCGATATTCGCCGGCGTGGCGCCGAACATGTCGGTGAGCACGAGTGCGCCGTTTTCTTCCTTGAGCCGCTCGATTTCCGAATGCGCGAACGCGACCTGCTGTGCGGGATCGCAATCCGGCGATACATCGATCACGCCGATGCGAGCCGGCAAGCCACCGTAGATGTGCGAAATACAATCGCGCAACGCGGTGGCGAACGGAGCGTGCGCAATGATCAGAATGCCTGCCATGTCAGCCTTACTGCAAAAGAACGGCCCCGAACCGTGGACCGGGACGAAACCCGGTTCGTAAGCGCCCTCGACTGGCCGTGGGTCGTGAGGGCCGGAACGCATCACCCGACGAGCGGCCCGCGGTGCCTGATATCGCCAAGGCACAGGCGGGAAACAGCTCGTTCACAGTCCGCAATCCATACCAGTGGCGTCTGACAGACACCTTCCACTCGGCTTGGCGCGGAAGAGCGGGCATTGTATCAGGCTCATTTTCCCGCCAAAGCCGGTGTTTTGCTTGATGCGCATTTACTACACAGTTTGGGGGCCTTGGCAGCCATTCAAGGGCTGCGCCTCAAGCGGCCGCTCGCTCCAATGCGTCGATGAACATCGCGGCGACATCGAAGCCGGTCTGATCCATGATCTCGCGGAAACACGTCGGGCTCGTCACGTTCACCTCGGTGAGCCAGTCGCCGATCGCATCCAGCCCGACCAGCAACAGGCCGCGCGCGGCGAGCGCCGGCGCAAGCGTGTCGGCGATCTTGCGATCGTGATCGGTCAGCGGGCGCGCCACGCCCAGTCCACCCGCCGCGAGGTTGCCGCGCACTTCATTGCCCTGAGGAATCCGCGCGAGCGAAAACGGCACCGCTTCGCCGCCAATCAGGAGAATGCGCTTGTCGCCCTCCTTGATCTCGGGGATGAACTTTTGCGCCATCACCGAGCGCGCGCCGTCGTGGCTCAGCATCTCGATGATCGAGCCGAGATTCATGCCGTCGGCCTTCACGCGGAACACGCCCATGCCACCCATACCGTCGAGCGGCTTCAGGATCACATCGCCGTGTTCTTCGTGAAAGGCGCGCAAACGGGCGGCGTCGCGCGTCACCAGAGTCGGCGCGACGAACTGCGCGAACTCGCCGATCGCCAGCTTTTCCGAATGATCGCGAATCGCCTGCGGCTTGTTGAAAATGCGCGCGCCGCCGCGTTCGGCGATTTCCAGCAACCACGTCGACGTCACGTATTCCATGTCGAACGGCGGGTCTTTGCGCATCACGACCGCACTGAAACTCTTCAGCGATTTCGGCGTGGCCGCTTCAGCGGCGTACCACGTGTCGCGATGCAGGTCGGTCACGTCGCCGGTAATCGCAAAGCGCTGCACGTTCGCCTCGACGTCGCCGCCGGTCCACGCCAGATGTTTCGGCTCACACGTGTAGAGCGTGTGACCGCGGCGTGCGGCTTCCGCCATCATCGCGTAGGTGGAATCTTTGTAGATCTTGAACTGCGTGAGCGGATCGGCAATGAAAAGAATGTCCATGAGGATTCCGGTGCGCCCTTAGGGCTTGGCATTGATCGTCAATATAGTCGCTGAAAATGACGATGGCGGCACGCATGCCGCCATCGACCATCTCGCGAGGCTTAAACCTGAATTGCTTCCGGATCGGTCTTTTCCAGTTCGACCGATGCGGCCAGCAACCCGAGCCGCGCCACCACGCCGTACATATAGAAGCGGTTCGGCACCGCCGCGCCGGGCTTGGCGTGCGCATCCGGCAGGGCCGTATGCTCGAAGCCGAGCGGCACGAAGTGCATGCCGGGTGCGTTCAGGTTCTGATCGCGCTCGCGGCTGCCGTGCACGCGGTAGAAGCCGCCCACCACGTAACGGTCGATCATGTACACGACCGGCTCGGCGACTTCTTCGCCGATCCGCTCGAAGGTGTACACGCCTTCCTGCACGATCACGTCATGCACTTCGAGGCCGTCTTTGGTGGCGGCCATCTTGGCGCGTTCGCGCTTGGTGAGCGCGGCCACTTCCGAGGCGTCGTGCACGGTCATCACGCCCATGCCATAAGTGCCCGCATCCGACTTGATGACAACATACGGTTTCTCGGAAATGCCGTACTCGCGATACTTCCTCGCGATTTTCTTCAGGACACCGTCGATCGCATCCGCCAGCGCTTCCTCACCGGTGCGCTCCTGGAAATCGACGCCTTCAACGTGCGCGAAGTACGGATTGATCATCCACGGATCGATCTCGACCATCTTCGCAAACTTCTTCGCGACGTCGTCATAACAGGAGAAATGCGTCGATTTACGGCGAACCGCCCAGCCGGCATGCAGCGGCGGCAGCAGATACTGCTCGTGCAGATTTTCCAGCACGGGCGGAATGCCGCCTGACAGGTCATTGTTCAGCAGAATCGAGCACGGGTCGAAATTCTTCAGGCCGAGGCGCCGCGGCGTGCGTTCGAGCGGCTCGAGCACGAGCTTCTGGCCGTCGGACAGGGCAATCGTGACCGGCCCGACGATGCTTTCGTCGAGCGTGCCGAATCGCACGTTCAAGCCGGCCTGGCGCATGATCGCGGCCAGACGGGCGACATTCTCCAGATAAAACGCGTTGCGCGTATGACGCTCGGGGATCACCAGCAGATTCTTAGCATCCGGGCAGATCTTTTCGATCGACGCCATCGCGGCCTGCACGGCGAGCGGCAGCACTTCCTGCGGCAGATTGTTGAATGCGCCGGGAAACAGATTGGTATCGACCGGCGCGAGCTTGAACCCCGCGTTACGCAGGTCGACTGAACAGTAGAACGGCGGCGTGTGCTCCTGCCATTCGAGCCGGAACCAGCGTTCGATGGCGGGGGTAGCGTCGAGGATCTTCCGCTCGAGATCGAGCAGCGGGCCGTTTAACGCCGTAACTAGGTGCGGAACCATTGATCACTCGCAGACTGGAGAAAAAAGATTGTAGAGCAAATGCTTTGTCCATTTGGGGACGCTTTCTCCATTCGCAAGCGGATGCGAATGCATTCTCGCTATCGCCATGATAGGCGGGGAAAACTGCTGTTACCAAGATAGCCGGCAAGAAAAAAGCCCGCCATAAAGGCGGGCCAAAGTCGCTGCGCTTGATTCTGATCCGCAAGTCCTGAGACTTGCGGGGGAATCCTTATTCGACGTGTTCGCCGTGCAGGCTCACGTCCAGACCTTCGCGTTCTTCTTCTTCCGTCACGCGCAGGCCCATCACCATGTCAATCACCTTCAGCAGGATGTAGCTCACCACACCGCTGTAGACCAGCGTCGTCAGCACGCCCTTGGCTTGCAGGATGACGCTGCCGTCCGCGCCGCCGATGTCCTTGACCGCGAACACGCCGGTCAGGATTGCACCCACGATACCGCCGATGCAGTGCACGCCGAACGCGTCGAGCGAGTCGTCGTAACCGAGCTTGTGCTTGAGCCACGTTGCCGACCAGAAGCAGATCACGCCTGCCGCGATACCGATCACCAGCGAACCCGCCATACCGACGAAGCCCGAAGCCGGCGTAATCGCCACCAGACCTGCCACGGCGCCCGACACGATACCGAGTACCGACGGCTTACCCTTGGTTGCCCATTCGGCGAACATCCATGCGAGTGCTGCTGCTGCGGTTGCCACTTGCGTTGCGAACATCGCGAAACCGGCACGGCCGTCTGCTGCCACTGCCGAACCCGCGTTGAAGCCGAACCAGCCTACCCACAGCATGGCGCCACCGATCAGCGTGAGCGTCAGGTTGTGCGGGGCCATCGCTTCCTTGCCGTAGCCGACGCGCTTGCCGAGCACCAGAGCACAGACCAGCGCCGCGATACCGGCGTTGATGTGCACCACCGTGCCGCCCGCGAAGTCGAGGATGCCCGCGCTAGCCAGCCAGCCGGTCGGTTCCCAGACCATGTGTGCGATCGGCGAGTAGACGATGATCGACCACAGCGTCATGAACACGAGCATTGCCGAGAACTTCATACGGTCCGCAAACGCGCCCGTGATCAGTGCCGGGGTAATGATCGCGAACGTCATCTGATAGACGACGTAGACCGTTTCCGGGATCGTCGGCGCGAGGTGGCTGACGGTCAGCGTCGTGGCCTTGTCGCCCTTGATGTAGTTCATGCCCGCCATGAAGAAGCGCGAGAAGCCGCCAATGAACGAGTTACCCGGCGTGAACGCGAGGCTGTAGCCCACGATGACCCAGATGATCGACACCAGGCAGGTGATCGCGAAGCTTTGCATCAGGATCGCGAGCACGCTCTTCTTGCGGACCATGCCGCCGTAGAACAGCGCCAGGCCCGGGATCGTCATGAACAGGACGAGCGCGGTGGAGGTCAGCATCCAGGCGGTGTCGCCCGAATTGATCTTCGACGAATCGACCGAGAACGGCGCGGTCGGGGCGGCAGGTGCGGCGTCCGATGCTGCCGGCGCGGCTGCGGCGGCGCTGGCAGCCGGTGCGGCGGACGCATCAGCGGCCGGTGCCGAAGCCGCGGCGGCAGCGGGTGCTGCCGAGGCGTCAGGCGCCGGCGCACTCGCCGTCGTATCGGAAGCAGCAGGCGCCGAGGCGGCTGCAGGGGCGGAAGCGTCGTCCGCGAGGGCGGCGCCGATACCGCCCGCGAGCAGCGAACCGGCCATCAGCATGGACATCAATAATTTGCGCATCTTCGTTTCCTCTTGTCGCTATCTGTGTCGCTATCTTTTGGTATTACAGAGCGTCCGCGCCGGTCTCCCCGGTGCGAATCCGAATCACTTGCTCGATCGGCGTGACAAAAATCTTGCCGTCGCCGATCTTGCCTGTGCGTGCCGCGCGTTCGAGCGCCTCGATCGCCTGGTCGACGATGTCGTCCGAGACCGCGGCCTCGATCTTCACCTTCGGCAGGAAATCGACGACGTATTCAGCGCCCCGATACAGTTCCGTGTGGCCCTTCTGACGACCGAAGCCTTTGACTTCCGTCACCGTGATGCCTGAGACGCCGATGGCCGACAAGGCTTCGCGCGCCTCATCGAGCTTGAACGGCTTGATGATTGCGGTAATGAGTTTCATGAAATCCCTCGCTAAGTTGCGTAACCCGTTGCGTAACCCTGTTTGCGTACCCTGTAACCCGTTCGCGTGGTCTCGTTCCGCTGCCGGTAAAAAGCACCCGGCAGTGCGCGCGGGGCAGTAACAGCAACTCGCATGCCATGTTGTGTCAGACTTCGTCCGGGGCATGCTGCAGAAGGGGTGCAAGCGGCCCTGGCCGGATGGCCAACGTTGGCGGGGACCGGTGGCGCGGCGTATGGATCGTTGCTAGAGTGTTCGAAGGCTTTTAACGTTTGAGCGCGCACCAAACGGGCTCATACGGCAGCGGCAGGCAACAAGCCATGCACCAAGACGGCCCATTCAACGTGACAAAGCACAGGCGCAATGAAACATGCACATTTTTTGTGCATTAAGGGGAACACCATGAAACAACCGAACGATGTCTTTAACGATTTTCAGGCCCGCATGAGCGAGCTGTTCAAGAACTCGCCGGCCAAGGATGTCGAACGCAACGTGAAAGCCATGCTCTCGCAAGGCTTCTCCAAGCTCGACCTGGTTACGCGTGAGGAATTCGATACGCAGACCCAGGTGCTGGTGCGCACCCGCGCGCGCCTCGAGGAACTGGAGCGCCGCGTCGCCGAGCTCGAACAGAAGCTGCCGGTCACAACGCCGACACCCTGAAGCCTGGCTCGCAGCGCTTTAGCTGCGTAGTGCTGCACATCACTGGCAAGCGAGCCGTGACGTCATCAGCGTTTTAGGGGACTTGCGCGCGCCCAGGGCGCGCGGTCCGACGGGAGAAAACATGTCGCTTGCCGTGGTGCGCAGTCGCGCGCCGGCCTCTGGCCGCGCGCCCGAAGTAACCGTCGAGGTCCACCTCGCGAACGGATTACCCTCTTTTTCGATCGTCGGCCTTCCGGATCTGGAAGTGCGCGAAAGCCGCGAGCGCGTGCGCGCGGCGCTGCAGAACTGCAGCTTCGATTTCCCAGTGCGGCGCATTACCGTCACACTCCAAGGGTTTCATAGCACCCCATGGACACGCCAAAAACGTCCATGGGATAAAGCCTTCCGTCGAATGGCCGTCATGTCCATGGTTGGACTTAGAATGGCAACTTAACTTAGCTCATCCATGTCCATGCCCAGCCAGCGGGTCAATCCGCGTAGCGTCGTTGCGAATGAGGCACACGGTCAAAAATTTGGTAAATTGTCTTTGCATTGACAAGGGCGAGTAGCGGACATTGCGCCCTCGCGGCGTATGGAAACGTCGTGCCGGGAAACATGTTCGAAGCGCTTACATGTTTTCGACTCCTTGAGACCTACCTGCCGCACTAGCCACCTGAGCCACAGGTTTGTGCAGCGCCCACCGCAAATAGATCAGACATATCGGGGAAACAAAGCCTATGGCTCGTCTCGATTACATCGATTTCACCGTTCACGTGCCCACCGTAACGGCAGATCAAGTCTTATGGGCTCCAAGAGTCACCCCGACAACGGGGGTGCGCATTGTCAAAAATCTTCCCCACTTTTTTTGGGCTGACGGCCGTCCGTGGCTCGAGGGAAACCTGTGGGCGAGCCGACAGGTGGACCGTATTCTGAGCGGTGAGTTGAAACTCAAAACGATTCAGACCAGCGCGCTCGCCATTCACGCGTACATGCAATTTCTGGAAGCGGAAGAAATCGACTGGTGGCACTTCCCGCCAGAGCGCGAAAAAAGATGTCTGATCCGCTACCGAGGCTTTTTGATTAAGTGCCGAACCGAGGGAAAAATCACAGCCTCCACGACATCGTCCCGAATGTCGACCGTTATCAGTTTTTATCGGTGGATACGCGCTGAGCACCTGCTTACTACTGCAATACAACCATTCAGCGAACGCGTGGTAGGCATTAGGGTACAAGACACGTCCGGCTTCCGCCGCACGATAGGAGTAACAACTACGGACCTAGCGATACCGAATCGCGGCCGTAGTGCGAGCGACCTTGAAGATGGCCTCCTTCCAGTCAGTCTGGAGGAGCGTAACCGAATCTTGGCGTTCGCCGAACTGCATTGCTCAGAAGAACTGTACTTGATGCTCGCGCTGGGTTTTGGGACCGGCATGCGCCTTGGTTCGATCACGGATCTAAAAATTCGTACTCTCTTGGCCGCCCAGCCTGATAGCCATACAGACAAGCTTCACTATCTAACAATCGGCCCCGGAGTCAAATACGCACCGGTACATACGAAATTTGACGTTGACGGCCAAGTCATCATTCCGACGATCCTCCTTGAACGCTTGCAAGTCTATGTGAATTCACCCCGTCGCCTCAAAAGGGAGGCAGCGGCCAGCGGCGAGGCGAAGCACATCGTGTTCTTGAATCGGTACGGAAAACCGTTCAGCCGAGGTGAAGACGGGCGATCTCCGTCCGTCAACACCGAAATGACTCGACTCCGGTGCAAAGCACGGACCGAGGGTCTCAACCTCGACAATTTCAAGTTTCATCGGAGCCGCGCAACGTTCGCAACCAGCATTGCGGACACCGCAATTTCAATGTCAGGAGCGTCGTCTGTCGGGAACATTGTCCAGCTTATTCGCGATCTTTTGCTGCACAAAGACGAGGCAACATCTATGCGCTACATCAAATTCGTCAGAAACCAAAAGGTAAAAGCGCAGTGGGCCAACGAATTTACGCGCTTGTTTGTTGGAGCAGCGATGAGTTCTGACAATGCATGACGATCCGCCCAACGCAACGTTGACGCGCGGCCTCGACTTTCCCGCGATGGATTATGGCCCACGGCAAGTTCCGATCACCATGTGTGCCCTGCTTTTTCGGGGTGGTGCCCGCCAAGATAGGCGTAACGTCGAGAGAGTACTTCAATCTGGGGATTTGGGCCCCGAAATTCCACAACGAATACCACTAGTCATCGACATCCATCGCTACCTTACAGCCGAACTGGTCGCGGGCGGTAGCCCACATACCCTGCGCGATTCGGTGGACAAGATGCGTTGGTTCTACACCTACGCAGACGAGCTCGGAGTCGACCCCGACAAGGCAAATGTGCGCTGGTTATTCAATAAGTGGACTCGCCACTTGCAGGACCAGATTGTCGCTCGCCGGTTGAAGAAGGCTACCGCGTTCCAGCGCGGAACCGGTGTGTCACGCATGCTCGCAGCCGCCCTCGACACCGACCGCAATTCAATTACTAGAGGGAGCCACTTGCAGTCGGATTCCTCCAAAAAGAAATCGCTCGGAGTTGAGACTGACAAGCAGAACCTCCAACACACTTTCGAGTTTGGAAATGACATTATCGATATCATCCAGTGTCTTACGGCGACAACGTGTCTAGGACCGCTCCCTGTGCCGATATCACTTCGGTCCGGCGCAACAATTCCGCTTTGGTGCGGCCTTATTCCTGAGGAAAAAGTTCGGGCGCTAACGGCTCCCGAACTTTGCATGCCGCACGACGTTAAAGAGGCCAAAGCGGTTCGAGAAAGGCGTTCGAACGACAACTCCGTCTCCTTTCGCCGACCAATAATAAATTTTCGGATTCAGGCAGAGTTTCTTCTTTTTATCTCGCAGACCGGCATGAACGCCGCTCCGGCATGTGCCCTCAAGATAGGAGATTTTCGATATGAAAGTTTTCAAAACGGATATCGGGTTCGAAAATACAAAAATAGAAAGAGAGGCGGAGTGGAATTCGAAATTTTTAGTGAATATCGGCCTCTTTTTGAGCGATACCTTGAATTTCGATCAGAATTCTTTCCGACAAATCAGACGGATCTATTGTTCCCGCTAACCGGCGACGGGTCACAGCCCAATCGTCACGGTTTTCGACCCCAATCTCTGAAGAAGTTCTTCAGGAGTGTTGGGCGCATATTTGTAAATGCAAAGGATCTGCGTCAGACCCGAATCAATTGGCTGCTTCGACAAACTGACGATCCCGGGATCGTTGCCGAGTTGGGACAACATAGCGAGCAAACCATGTTTCGCTCTTACATTAGACCGAATCATCAACGCGCAATTCGTGAATGGAGCGAGTTCTTTGCCGCGTATGACTCACATCTGGAGTCGCCCGCGCCTGGTAGTTGCGAAGAAAGAGCGCCCCTTCGTTCGGATGCGTTTGTATCGACTAGCCCCCAACCGGATTGCAAAAATCCGGCCGGCTGTTTATTTTGCTTTCACTACAGGGGCATCAACAATTTTGATTACGTTTGGTCCCTTTTCAGTTTTCGAGAACTGAAAATTCTCGAGTTGGCGAATTACAAAAAAATAGCTGGTACCAGCGTCAACAATCCCGTCATGATGTCCGTCGAACGCGTCACAGATATCGTGGATGAACTCAAACAGAAAGGCACGCTGCAACACGAGTGGTGGTCAGAGGCGCAATCGCGTATGCTCGAACGCCACCATCATCCAAGATGGGCGGGGTTCATCTCACTATCGGAGATGCTCGGATGAAGACCGATTGGAACTTAAAGTTACGCGTCCAAGCGTCGTCATTAATCGATACAGATTGTTGCCTGTTGTCATTCCCACCAGATCCGGATTTCCCGATCGTCAAGGCCAAAGATGGGGAGGTCATCAGCCGATACAAAGACCCGATCTGGAATCTTTCCGCAGCTGCCAAACGAAGCTGCAATTTGAATTTCGGCGACGGAGCCAGCCTGACGCGTTCGAAAAGGACGGGGGCAGAGTTGGACGAACGGAATGCGGCATTATTAAGAATTGCGATGGCATATCTGATGTACGGTGAACGCCCTCCGGCCAAGCCCTCTACCGTGATGGCCATGTTTAAAAGTTTGAAAGCAATATTTAAGCTTTGCCATCAAAATAAAATTGCCGCATCAGATTTAAGCAAATTTCCACTGATTATTGCCATGCTGCCGGGCGTTATCAAGAGTCGAAAATCCCACACATTGGTAATCTTACACGAGCTCTACAACGTCAGAGATGTTATTGGATTTACAATTTTAAATACAACTGACATACAAAAAACTGCAGAAGCGACTCCGTCACAAGATGTAAAACAAACACCTTACATTCCAAAAAGAATCTGGCTATATCAAGTCGGGCGATTGAGGGCGATGCTGGAGGATTATGTAGCTCATCAGGATAAAATAGAAGAATTTTTTGAATATTGCTTCGACGCTTATCTGGAAAATTATGAATCAATAGAAACTTTATTCGGCTTCAATCGAAAACGGAACCTCTCGCCGTTCAGCAAGGATACGATTCCAGTTAGAGGCGCCCGTTATCATGGCACCTTTACGGAAATTGCACAAAAATTCGGCATTTCCGAACTGATTTCCCGCTGGACCCGCCCCATTGGTGAAGAATTGGGTACGCACCTCAATCAAGGCGCCAACTATTTTTCGATGTATTTGAGCGCGGCAAGTTACGTTTCGCTGCTTTACATTGGAAATTTCTCCGGAATGAGAGCTACTGAGTTAAGTCTCCTGCGGACGGATTGCCTGGAAACAGAAGACGACGCTCGGCTTGGAAAAATATTTCTGATTCGCGGCGAGACATCTAAAACTCTAGATGATGACAGGGCATTATGGATAACGTCGCCGAAGGTTCAACTGGCCGTGCGAGTTGCTTCTTCTGTCTCACGACTGCGGGCCAAAATGGCAGCGACAAATCCACGATTGGCAGTTCCTCCAGAAGATATAGCAAATCCTTATCTAGATTTGCGCGCCTACGAGCCTTGGTCCATGAAAGAGCATCAAGAAGCACTTCCAGCGATTCGTACAAATTTTTCATATAAAGACTGGCGATCGATTTGCAACCAGCTCTTCGACCCAAGAATTATCGCGATAACAGAGGAGGACCTTGCGATCGCACGTCATGTGACACCATCGCTTGATATCGAGAAATTCGCAGTTGGGACGGAATGGCCATTTGCACTGCACCAACTACGTCGAACATTGACGGTAAACGCAGCAAACTCTGGAGTCAGTGATGAAGCGATTCAATATGAACTCCATCACCAATCAAAAAGCATGAGCCTTTACTACGCACAGGGTTACTCAAGGCTACCACTGAACAATGGGATCAAGGCCGAGTTTGTCGGGGCGATATATCACGCACTTGCAGTGAAGGCCTCGTCACTGGCTGACCCCGATTTCATTTCTCCATTGGGTCAGAAGCAAAAAGAAAAGATAGTACAGTTTATTTGCGACAAAGATATTTCGGATCTGAAGAAGCTGGCGCGAAAAGGACTCCTCTCGATCAGAGAAACCCTTTTGGGAGTGTGCCTGAATCGCGACTACTGTGAATTTGGTGGAATCGATTACGTTGCGCAATGTGTCCGCTGCAGCGAAGCGCTAGGTGACAAACGTAAACGACCTGGTTTAAAAGAACTCCAGACAACCGTACAAGATCAGATTGACGCTGCTACACCTGGTACACCGCTGCACGAAGCTTTGGCGGCACAACTGCTGGGTATCGAGGAGGCTCTAAATGTCATTGCCGACTAATTTGTCTGACAGCGCACAGAACGCGGAGTCGGAGTTCAAAGCGGCATTTCTACGGCTCAAAAAAAATGACCCAACGCGAGTCCCAAAAGGAACCTCCGTAAGCCAAAACAACGTCGCGAGGGAGGCCGGGCGGGATCCGTCTGCTTTGCGAAAGTCACGATACCCAAGCCTCATACGCGAAATTCAGGACTTTGTATCTCGCGGCCCCCTTCCCCAACATCCGTCGCCACGACAATCCGCGCTCGCGAGCCGCCGCCGAAGTAAAGGTCTGAAAAAGCGAGTTGCGGAGATGAAGTCAGATCGCGATCTAGCCCTAAGCCAGTTGACCTGCGCGAATGCGCGCATTTTGGAACTGGAGAACAGGCTTCGCGTTTTGGAGAACGATAGTCCTCAGGTCGTTGACCTCGACGAGCATCGCCGCGGCAACCTGTAGTCTTCATTTGCCAAACTGCTCGCGCAGCGCACTACACTAACTTCCGAGCAGGGCTAGCCAGGACGCTAAGATCGGCCATTTTGCGACTTCAGGCTCCGAGTCCGCCACATCGACAAGCTTGACTGAAGTCGAAACGCATTTGCTCTTCTCGGTTTGATTGCTCAACGAGCCATGCGGCTTCCACTATCACTAAGCATAAGAACAACTGAAAACGGTAACTTGACGCATTCCCTCGAGGTAGCCGAACGCAGATTTGAGCATCGTGCCTCGCCCGCCGCGGTCTCGGAAACGCTTCAGTACCTCGGAAAGAAGCGAGTGCGCGACGCTCGAACGAATCCACGGAGGCATGTCGGCGCGAACAGTTGTAGCCGCACGCTCGGTCGCCTCCCTGATCGCAACCGCCGCGCCGCGCGCAGCTTTTCGTCGATGAGTGAAAGCTCCTGGAAGATGGCTCCCTCATACGCATCCATTTTGACAACGTACTGCTTCTAGCCGGACTATTCTTGGACCGCCTGCAGAAGTCGACCCGCACGCTCTATTCCCTCTGATTAGGCGAGTGGCAGTTCTCGAACCGCGAGGAAGCGACGGCCAGTTGCCCCCACCGCGTGATCTAGATGTCCGGCGCGTCGAAGAGTGGTCCGCCGCTGCGGACCACTCGAAGGGCCTCCTGGACCTGACCACGCCACGGGTCCGGAATTGAGGACAACTCGCGCTCAATGGAAGAGATGACGCGCGCGCCATCGTTTTGCTTTGCGATGCGCCGTAGAATTCGGACAGGATCGCCCGCGCGAGCGGCGGCGAGAGCAATGTCCGTCGCCCGCCAGTTCGAATGCATGAAAGCGTCGACGAGTTCGCGTCGCACGATCTTGCACTTATCCCAGTCGACGAAGAGAAAGAATTTGAAGAGATCCGGAGGCTCGTCCGCTTTCTTTAACTCCTGGTAGACCGACGGAAAAGCTGCGGCGATTAGTGACGATGCGGGTTCCCGCTGTGACCGCAGCAGGAAAGGCAAGAGCGCAGCTGAGGACCGCACAAAAGCCTGTTGGTCGAGGGCAGCCGAATCCCAGAGCAAACTCGCCGCGTCAGCTACTGCCTGCTCCGGGTAGTCGATCCGACCTCGGGCGACAATTGCCTTGCCGAGTTCCTCGATCGCCGACATGATGCACCGGCGGACAGCGGGCGACGCACGGTTGAACGCTGACAGGTTCGCGGCAACAATCTCCCCCGGCACCCCCCGCTGTAGCCCGAGGATGACAGCTCGCGATCCGTTGAGAACCGTCCCCATGGTTTCAAGGAGTTTGTCGAGCACCGCGTTGCGGCCTGCTCCCATGCCTCGGGGCAAGACTATGTCCAGAGCGCGCGATGCGAGACGGTGGGCGTGATCGTGATTGGCATGCGGCAGCAGGCGCATAGTCGTCTGCACTGCAATTGACGCATCCATCCCTTTGTCCTCCAGCATACGCTCCACGATCTCCAGGCTGCCAGCGGGGTCTCGCATCAGTAACTGAAGCGCTGAATCCCGCTGACGACCGACAACCATCGACTTGAGCTGCTCGGCCGAGGCCAAGCGCATCACGCGGCGAAGCAAGTCGAGACGGCGTTCGTCGGCGAGCGAAGGAGTTTCCAGCAGCCACTGGAGGTCGTCCCCGACGGGAGAGACAAAGCGAAGCAGGAGAGCATCCGTACCACGACTGTCGGGGAGCCCGGCAATCGTGTCGCGTAGCTCCGCCAAGGCTCCGATCTCCTGCGCCCGATCGGCAAGCGGCGCGTGCAGGCTCCCGGCCGCAAGACCGTTTGCAGCACTTAGATGCTTTGCCTCTGCGAGCAGCTCGCTGCAATTGAGATCCGCGATGAGTATCCGCGCCGCATCGGCCTGCCGATCATCAACGAGCAGGCGCAACAGCCGTCGCTTCGCGTCGTCACGAGTCTCTGGCGACGCCTCAGCGAGCGCGATTGCGAGCCTATTGGATAGAACGGCGTAGCGGGTAAGCGACACCTCTGCAAGAACGGGACTCAGCAGCAAAAGTTGCAGAAAGTTGGCGGGATTGACCTCCGCGACAGCGGCGGCTCGTCGGTCATCGAACCCCGGCGCGATGCCGTCCCCGACAGCGCCAAGCAACAGCTCGTGGCCACGTGCTGTCGCGAGCATTTGCACGTTCGCGAGCGCATCGATCGGTTCCCTGCCCGCAAGATGAATCGCGGCGCCGCGGATTGCCTTGGCCACGGACAGTTGCAGTCGCACGTCCCTCAGTTTGTCTGTGAGGGCGAGCAGGAACCGCCAGGCCTCGAATGGCGGGAGCGTAGAGGCCGCGCGTTGCGCGGCACGTCCAAGCTCAGGTTCGAGGCGCCTGATTGCATCGAGGTTTCGGATCGAACGGCTGTTGGCAATGTCCAGCAGGCCAAGCGCAGCGTTCGGCGAAGTCTCGAGCTTCTCGTGGAGCTCGTTCCACAGCAGCGATATCCTGAGCTCAGCCTCGGCCCCCCCATTCCCCGACGACAACTCCCCGAGCATGTCGTCGCGTAGCAGCGAGGGCTTGTCGCTACCGAACACGCGTTCGACGATCTCGTGTGACCACCGGTGCCGCGCTGCTACCTGCTTTCTAGCGTCGATCCGGCGGCCGGGCCAGTCATTGAAGCGCGGCCTGGCGTCCGTCGGCGCAAAGACCAGGTCGAAATTCCGTCCGCCAAGCGTTCTCGGGGACAGGGCGAAGGTGGAGACTGCGAACGTCCGCCGAAAGGACGGCCAGAAGGCAGTCAGCAGTCGGAGCGTGACGCTTTCCGGACAGGATGAGTCGAACACGACAATGGGTTTGCGGTCCTCGAGGAACAGAGCCTCGACCAACTCGATACCTTCTAAGGCAGCGACGTGCGGGAGGGGGCGCGACAGTCGATCTTCTTCAACGCGCTCTGCCGGCGCAGAGGGCCCGTCCGTGGATAACCTTTCCGCAAGGCCCACGACGTCGATTCCAGTCATCCATTCGGACATCGGCACGATCAGACTGCGTGTCCGCACGCAGCCGGCCCGGGGTGCATCGAGATCTTGCCATGTGCGCGCCACTACATAGCATGCCGCCGACGGCAGCGGATAGCAGGTGAGATAGGGATCAAAACGTTCGCCGGGACGCAGCGGACCTGCGACGTCTGACATGCGGTCGACGAGATCCTGATCCAGCTTCGGCAGCTTTACGGAGGCCGACAATAGCTGGTGCCCGTGCCGATAGCCGTGCAGTTGCTGGTCGAAGAACTTCATGGTTCTCTCAGCCCCCGATGGCCCAGGCGACCGGTATCGTAATGTCGGGGTCCGTGTGCCAGCCCCCTTCGCGCTCGAGCGTGACCAAGCCACTGTTTGCCATGATCATGTGCTCGTACCTTTTTCGAAACTCGGCATCGCGCTGCAGGTCACCACCAACGATTGTCACTCCGTAAATCCTCAGGTCGACCCGCTCCGCGTCCCCCAATGCTCCAGCGAACATCGGAAACTGCTTGCGAAGGAAGGCCAGCGGGCCGGCCGCTTTGGCTTCGGCGTCGAGGTTATCCCACGCCGTCACGACGACTGCCACACGCGGCTTACCTCCATCGAACCTGTCTGAAAGGCGCTGCTGGAGTAGGCGTAGGAGCTCGCACAGAATCACCTGGGTGGGAAGCTCCACTTCCTCGTTGCCCTCTCCCATGGGGTGGCGAAGGGCTTCCCGTGCATTAACCCAGTCGAGCGGCTGAACATTGAGTGGCGAATGCACGCGCACGAAGAGGAGCGCCCCATCGGCGTTTTCCAGCGCGTTCAACCACTCGCGCGGGATCTCAGAGTTTTTCACGGCATCGCGCCAGAGTTCGCCCGTAAAGTCAGGCACGATCAACTCGGTAGGCTCTGTGCCGTTGTCGGTTTTCAGGGGCACACAGAAATCCTGGCGCGCCAGGTTGGTGTCAGTGCGTGCGGCAAACTCGCCTTGTAGCAGGTGTTCGCAGATGCTCTCGACATATTCGATGTTCCGCGGCATCCCGGCCCGCTTGAGCACCCCGTTGCCCGCCTTCAGCGAGGCCCAGAGCCTCCCGACGTAGTTGCTCTTGCCTGAGTCAGGACCACCAACCAGGATGATCGATTTTTGATTCATGGGCTGCGTCCAAAATTGAGGAACGAGCGATGAGAGTACGGCAACTGGTCCACTGGCCAGGGAACGGGCCGGGATTCGGAAACGGAGAGGGTCATCTCGACAAGTTCGGCTAAACCAAAGCCCGGCGGCACGGCGGTGTCGGAGAACGACGCGATCGGGGCAAACTCTATCGCGAAGCCAAACTGCTTGCCATATTCCTGCACGCGCTCTAGCGCTTCCTTGGGAAACTCGCCTCTGTCTCGCCAGCTGGGGACGAGAATCGTCCTGGGTCTTGGTGTCGGAAGGATAGATGTGAGCCGTTCGATCAGGTTGGTTAAGCGATGGATCGCCAGTTCGCGTTTCTGGCCCTCCAGGAAGTCGCGGCCGTCCGCCATCAACCAAACGGTCTCGGCCGCCCTCAGGAACTCGAATTTGTCTGCGTCGCCGTTGATAATCAGGCCACGCGACCATTCGCCTGGCAGGTCGGGCATCAACAGGTCGAATTTGCGACCATCGACATCGCGCCGCAGCCTGAGATGCAGGAAGCCTGCCTGCCGATCATCAGCGAGCTCGGTATGGACCGTCATTTCAGCAGGCGCGCTACCGTCGTTCCACCGCCGCGTCCCGCGGGCGATCTCCTCGAGCGCCATCAGCGTTCTGCTGTCAGCGTAGCTGAAGCCACGGAGCGAACCGTGCGCAAGCAGCAGGTACAGGCTGGCAAGGCTGGCGGTCTTGCCAGCGTTGGGCAGGCCCACGATACCGATCAGATTGACGTACCGGTCGCTCATCAGCGCGTCGCTCTCGCGCAACCCGAGTGTGCCGCTTCGCGGAAGCGAAGGCTTTTCATCGGGGGCGACGAGGACCGCCTCGCCCGCTACACTGACCACCTGATCGTCAGTGGCAAGCGTGCCTGCGCCGTCGCTCAGGTACTTATCCGGTTGAACGTCCAAGCCACGCAGCCGGGCAAGGGCCGCCTTGTGGGACGGGCAGTCCTCCGGCTTGAAGCTGTTCATGCAAACGCCAGTCTGCGGGAAGGTACATTCCGCGACGTCACACACCTGTTCGGTCATAATCCGCCTGCCGTACCTGCGTTCAGGTGATATATCGCACCCTCGAGCAGCGCACGGGCGCCCCATTCGGACGCGGTGAGCTTCTCGTTCGCGAACGGTATTCCGGTGTCCCCGGAGGCTATCGCCGTGATGAGCGGAAACACAGCAGAGGCGTTGGTCATCCGCGCCCCCAAGCTGGCCGCCAACCTGGTCCGGCGATCGCCGAGCATGCCCATGAGCTCCGAGAGCGACAGCGGATCACCGTCCGTCACGTTGCGAAGAACGATGTTCCGGTGCGCGTCCGTAGGCAACCGCCGAAGCTTGGCTGCTGCGTCCAGTCCTGCCACGACCGCCCGTACGGCACCGGGCATATCCCCAACCGACTCTTTGAGGGTCTCGCTGCGGTCTGACAGCAACCACCACATGAAGTCAAGTTCCTCCCTGTCGAGAGCAGCGTTGTCTCGCATCGCGGAAATCGTCGGTTCGACAGCGCGCATGAATGCCTGGTTGACCTTCGTGCCGGGTGCAGAGTCCTGGTCGATGTTGACATTACCGATCTGCGGGATGGGGCGACGCCTGCGAGCAGAATCGGCGACGCGAAGGACGCGACTACGGCTGGCGACCAGCACGTCCTGACGCAGCTTCTCGACCTTTGCCTGCTCAAGCGGACGCTGGAACCACAGGGCGGACCAGAACGCCGCAGCGAGCGCATCGGCGTTGGTCCATCCATGAGTCTCAGGCGCATCGTTCATGAAGTCGATGGCGGCGGCCAACATGACAACCTTGATCTGCAGTTCGCCCTGATCGGCGGAACGCACGAACGACGAAGCGTGGTTTTGGATCCTGAGTTCGGCCCCGTTCGCAATGTCTTCGGGAAGAGCCGATCCATCGGCGATCGACGCCGCGATGATGGATGCAGTTGCGATGGCGCCTTGAGGCTCAAGTCGATCGTAAACGCCTTTGATTTCGGTTGCGGCGCTCTTTCGCTTCTCGACCCACTCATCGCTGGTGCCCGTGTCGAATATCCGAGCGTATTCGGCCATATTGCTCATTATTGGTCCCTCGATTGTTGTTCGCGCCTGGCGAGCGCGGTCTCGATCTTCTCGCGGAGTGCATTAAAGCGGTTACCTCGAACCACATTCCTGAATAGTCTACCTTCTGTCTCGTGGTTGAAGCCGCCGGCAATCTCGCCGGGCACAGCGTCGAGCTCAACAAGGATGCGGAGGCGATCGCCTTCGGCCAGGTCGCGGAAGAAGCGCAGGTACAAATTCTGATACTCGGTCTCGTCCGCTTGCCCATTGACGGTCACGTCTTGCTCCTGCGGCAAAATGATTTCGACGTGTGCTGGCTCGATGCCGGCAAGACCCCCGGTAACTTCGGGCTTAGGTGGCTTCGAGCCCTTGCGGAAGTACGGGGCGCCAAGGACGGTGCGCCGGTCGCGCCCATTCAGCCTCAGATCATCCGCCTCGAACCGCTTCATCTCGTCGTTCCATGCCCGTGGATGGAGCGTAACCGCCAGAGCGTCCTCAGCCTCATCCCAGTCGAACTCGATGACGTTGTAGGCGTAGGTGTAGGCACCGTCGATCTTGTCGGGCGTGGTCGCACCAGCCGCGAGCATCATGAGATCGCACCCTCCCTCCACTTTCTGAACGTCAACGGCGGCGCGATGCTCGTGCCCAGAGATAAAGACGCGGGCGCGACCTCGCAGGAACCTCGTCGCATCGGCAGAATCGGCATACCAGTTGAGCGGGTGGTGGGCCAGCACAACGAGTTCTTCGCCATCGGCTGCCGTCATGACGCGCTGACGCGCACCTAGCAGAAGCTTGCCGTATTCGTCGCGACCCTGCGTACAGATCAGAGCTGAGTTGAGACGCACGAAGCGAATCGCCCTCCCTTCGGCGAGCTCCACTCGGCGTTCGGCGCTGCTTTGGCCGGCGCAATCCAGAGGGCATTGATAGGCATCGGCAAACCGACGGTACTCCGCGAATCGAAGGTAGAGCACGTCACGCGCGGTCTCCTCCTCGAGGAAGCTGTCCAGCCTCGCCTCGCCTTGCTCGTAGATCCCGTCGAGCATCATTGCCGTCAGGCCTTTGATCCTGTCGCGGTCGATGTCGTGGTTCCCAGGCACCATCTGAATGTCCGCGGCCCCACAGCCTACACGGAGCGCGAGTTCGTCAAGCCATTTGCCGGCGGCCTCATACTCATAACGCTTGCCTGCAAATGCGATGTCGCCGGTAACGATGATGCCGGCCACCCTTCTGTTTGGAAGGCCGAAAACGACAGTGGCAGCGTCTTCAATCAGTTGCTTTCGGGCATCCTCGTTGACCACGCGCTGGCCAACCACCTTCTCTTGCCCGAAGTGGATATCAGAAAGATGCACGAATACGGCAGTCACGCGGCCCCCTTGTTTTCGTAGTACCAGTGTCAGCGAGCAGTATAGGCGCTAGCACATCGGCCAGTTCTCAATGCCGTCTTCGGCACCAAGTCTCTTCGAATCGTGCAATGCCAAGCGTGATCGCGGCCAGTTTCGCGCTGCCGTGTTGCCTGATCGACGCATTCAGATGATCGGTAAGCACGGTCGAGCCGTTCAGAATCGCCAGTCGCACAGGCCCGTCGCGAAACCGGTAAGCGTATAGGCACGCATGTGTGAAATGGTCAAGGACTGAGGCTGATTCGCCATCGCAGACGCCGACTATTCACTGAGCCATTAATCGATGCCGATATGGTAGGTCTCGGCCGTAGTGCCCTGCCCCGCCTGCAGCTGTACCGGTTGCAGAATATAGCCACGGGTTTTGAGTAGCGCAATCAGGCCGTGTTTGCCTGGAAGATGCCCGGCACCGACCAGTACGAAGGCACCACCCATGTCAAACAAAGGCGGCAGTGTCTGCATCCAGTTCTCGTTGCGCTGGCGAACCATGAGGTCGTAAACCGGACCGTACTCGAGGCCGATCGCGGCAAATGCTTTTTCGGAAACCGCATCGACCTTCGCGTAATCGCCGTTGTTCAGCGCATCGACGGTGTCGGCCTTAAGGATCGCCGCGTCATTAGACAGCGCGAAGTGAACGCCCCGGCCGCTGATGTCGGACGGCATGCGCTTCTCCAGCCCAACGACTGCCTCATCCGTCTCAAGATAGCTGAGCGGGATCCGGTACCGCACCTGCGCCTGCTGGATGATCACATCACGAGGCTCATAGCCCACAGAGTCGCACCCGTCGTAAGCGAGTTGCGTGGCTGCGACCGGGGTTGACTGCGCAAGGAGCGTCTCTACTACATTGTTGACAAGAGTCTGTGCTGGAAACGGCAGTTTGCAGCTGAGGTGCAGGCGCAGAGCGTCGATATCGGCGGGCGAGACGGCCTTGCGCCATGGGGTGGAGGCAACCGTGCCGGTTCCAAGACCTGGATGTTCGAGCACGACCACCCTTGCGTCCCTGATAAGCTGGGGGGCGGGTTGCCGCAGGTGGCGATCGGCGACATGCATGCTGCCCATCAGCGTGCTGTGCGCCCCGTTGGGGGCGGTCACCGAAAACGCCCATACGCCGGCCGCAACGGGTCCTGTTGGAGGAGCGTGAGCGGTAGTGGCGGCTGGGGCGTGACCGCCAGCCAGGAGCAAACTCAGGGCGAGCGAATGCATCAGCGTGTGAGGCTGGCGCCGGCGGGGGCTTTGACGTTGTGTCAAAGAGGTCTCCTGCAGAGTAGGTAAACCGGCCACCAGCAATGTCGTGAAGCGTAGCCATATGGTCATTTTTTCGTTTCCAGGTTAAGTCTGGAACCGCGTGCCCGCGTGGCAGCCGCCGAACGCAGCACCGTTGGTCGCCGGTGCACCGCAACCGAACAGGCCGCAGCCGCCAAGCAGGGACGAGGCACCAACGAGCAGGCGGGTCTCACGAATTTTCGGAGATCCATCGTCGCCATCAGTGGTGGATTGGACGGGATGCGAATATGAGCGTGAGCGCGACATGGAGGAATCCCCACGCGAACAGCATCGCCGCGATGAGGCCTGCCATTGCCGCGCGTGGCGTCCATCGAAACGCGCGTCTGTCTGGCGCGTGCGCGTCTTGTCCGGCCGGTTGCTTCCGAACCACGTCCTTCAGATCGCAGATACCGCCTGTAGAGTCGTATTGGCGTGTCATTGCTCCACTCATATTCGCGTACTTTTCTGCGCCGCTGGATCTGACTTTAGCCGCGTCACGCGGAAAGCACGTCATGCCGGGGAGCTGGAGTCGCCACCATGGGCACGCCGGTCGCTGCGTCCTCCCGGGCACCTTCAAGCGCCGCCACATAGCGGCTCAGGTTCTGCTCAAGCGTCGGAAACTCGAAGACTGAAAGCACCGCGATGGCCGGGTCGCTCTCAAAGCTGTGCCGTCGCCAGTCTTCCGTGCCGGCCTTCACCTTCACAACGTACTCGTAACGAACGTTGCGTCGCGGCCGGAGCCACCGCAAGGACCCGCTACCGCTCGGTGTTGCTTCCCGCCAATGTCCACAGAGCGGAATCTCAAGCACGTGGCTGGATTCGAAAGTGTGTCGGCCTTCATCGACGATGAACAATCGCAGCCGCTCGGCCGGGATATCTGTGGATCCCGAAGCGAGAAACCGGTCGACGATTGCCTGGATTGCGGCTGGATCGTTATAGATGCGAATGCAGCTCTCTTGAGGATGCGCCAGCAGCAACGCGACGTCAGTGTCCCCTGATCGTTGGCGCAGTAGCCGTGATGTCCAGTAGACCACGGCGGGCTGCGCGCCATGCGTCATGAAATAATGCGGCTCGAAACCCCGCCGCGTGTAACGCGCGTGCGAACTGGCCATGAGCGTCGATTCAGGCATGGTGCGCCATTGTCCGTCAAGGTCCAGTATTTCGATATCGCTTTTGGGAATACCATCCCGTGACCAGTCCTGCTGAGGCTCCCGCGGCGATGCCTGCCAGAAGAGCCAGGCAGTTTCAATCAGGAAGTCGTCGTCCGCCCGTTCGAAGGCGTTGAAGAACGGATGATCCTCGCGCACGCGCTGCAGCACATGCAGCTGGCTCCATAGTCGGCAGCCCATCCGGCTCTTCGCGGCTTCAAGACTTTTCCAGAACGAAATGCGAAAGATCGACTCACCCTCGGCGAGGGTGTGCTCGGCAGCGACAAGCGGTTCGTGTTGCCATGGTCCGGCTTCGCCGCTGCTCCATCGGCGCGCGCGCAACATGTCGCCGTGCATTCGAAGATGTGTCAGCCAGGGATCGTAACGATAGATGTAGCTCATGCGGTTCGGTTTGCGAAAAATTGGAACATGCGCGTAGGACGCGAGCCGCGTTCCGGCAATGCACATGCAATCGTATGACATGTCGCAGTTGCAGGAAAGGGACTGGATCTTGCGACTCTCGATCGCGGCGACGGCCGTCCGGGCACATGCCGGTAGGCAACCGATTTCGGAAGGGACCGAACTTGTCGTCAGCCTGACAGCGGCTCAGGGCGGCCATATACCCAAGGTCGGTCGGTCTTGGCGCGGCGAACTAGCTCTTCTCTGCGATTTCCCTGATGCGAAGAGAATTGCCAGATAGCCGGTCAGCCGCAGCTGCAACCGGAATGCGCCATATTTTGGCAAGCGTGTGCGATACATCCGCAGCTTCCCAAGGGAGCAGTGCGTGACCCCGCATCTGCGCGAAAGGTCCATCGGTTTCCGGCAATACTCTTTCAGGCGGCATTTCATTCGCCAGCGCCTGCCCACTCGCTGCTGATAGCATTTTGGGCCCGACGCTAAACCAGCAACCCAGTGCGACCGCGTCGCGTAACTCCCCCAGACTGCCAGAGAACCAGTGCAGGATAGGTGTCCCGGAAGTCGGATGGGCCTCCAGGATGCGCAGTACCTCCCGCGCCGCACCTCTCGAATGTATGCTGATTGGTCGTCCCCCGGCTGCGGCGCATGCGCCAATCGCCCGCTCAAAAATGTCTATCTGCAATGCCAACGTCGATCGAAACCGTGGCGAGCCGTCAATCCCGATCTCTCCAATCCAGGTAGCCCGGGCCACATTCGCGAGCAGTGTATCGATCTCGTTTGCTTTTTGTAGCGCGACCTCTGGATGCAAACCCAGACCCACCGCGACGCGCTCGAATTTTGAAAAAACCCGCGACGTGGCCATCCAGGCGCGTGGACTCGTGGTGACCGCGAGCGTGAACTCATTGCGGCGGTTCGCTTCCGCCGCAACTGCGAGTGCATCAGGATAGAGATCAAGGTGGCAGTGAAAGTCGGTCACAATACTTTATGCAGGTGAAGCAGTGCCTCGAGTTCGTTGAAGCCACGCTCGACAACGTCGGCAAGCCTGTCGCGCTCATCCTGTGTCGCGAATGCAAGAGAGGCGCCGATGAGTTTTTTCACGCCCTGTTGGCGCAGGCGGACGATCGCATGAGACAGTGCCCCGATGTCGTTTGGGCCCTTGTCTCTTCCCGCGTCGCGCAAATTCGCGTTCCCATACTTTGTTTCATCCTTGATGCCGGCGTGCAGGAATGACGCCCGGCGGACGAGGCACGGGATACACCTACCGCATTGTACGTACTTGTTTCGCAGATACTTTCCACAGCTGACCGATTGTGTAGCCATCGACCTCAGCAATTGTCTGTCAGCGCACGCTTTGAGCATCTCTCCCTTGGTTGCATGCCGGTACGGGAAGCGCAGCGCAACACCGATCCCTGCCGAGTCGAGTATGCGCTGGACTGCATCGAGAAATAGTGGATGTGTCGTACGCGTACTGAGACTACCGTGGCGACTTGGGGTCAGCGGGACATTCAGACTGATAAACCCGTTTTCCGGTACGACCACGTCCGCCGTACCCTCATGGTGGAACGAGCGCAACGCTGCAGCAGCCAGCGCAGCGTAGCCGAGAAAGATAAGTGAGCGTCCCCGTTGGGACGTTTCTTTGGCCCTGGCCGGATTGATGTTCGAGTTCCACTGGAAATGCGCGATGCCTGGAGCCAGCCGCCAGGCAAACCTCTTCTGGTTTGCGCCGTCGCCGCGCGCGAGATGTGAGACAAACAGCGGCGCCCGGCCAGCTGCGACCTCGTCAATTCCGCCAACCAGGGAGTCCAGCCCGCCGGACAAAAGCGACACGCAACTACGCTCGACAAGCACAGGCTTTTTTGCCACTGGCGCAGGTTCGCCGCCCGCGCGGAATGACACGCTCCAGATATCGCCGGTCAGGAAGCTGAAGCAGGCGGCTATCTGGTCCGAGAGCGCATTCCAGTGACCCGGGTCACTCACGGCCACATCGAGCTCAATTTCACGTGTCCATCCATCGGGGCTGCCAATCCGACTCACACCGAAGTCGGCGCAGGCGGCGGCGAGGCAGAGCGTCGAAAAGTCCCAGACGTTTTGCGGTACGACAATGCCTGCCTTACGGATTGAATCAGGCCATCCGCGTGCAGCCCATCCGACGTGCGCGAGACCCGGATTGGAAAAAAGAGAAAAGAGCCGCACATTCGCGCGTGCTCGGTCGGGGAGCGTACTGGCCGGACCGCATATGACTTTCATTCTTCCGCCTCGCTGAAAACTTCGAATGCTTCACGGGTAACCTGTCTCGCCAGCCGCTGGACTGACACGTTCGTTATCGGCGTCGCCTGCTTCCGGGCATCTCCGAGCCGGGACGAAACGACCGTAATGATGTATTCGCGCATGTCGTCAACACGAGCAACCGCCGTCGTGGGATCCAGGTCATCGCCGTCGAAACGTTCGCCCATATCGTGCATGACCTGCATGAAGATCGAGTTTCCGATGAAGCGGTCCGTTAGCGTCCAGATGTCATCGTCGCTCATCGACATGGGGTCAACATCTTCCTTCAACTCCATCAGGTCAATGAACGCGTATTGCGCAGCATCTTTGCATGCCTCGGAGTCCAGGATTCCAGCCAGTGGGCCCACGCGCTCGATCACCGCGGCGATCACGGCTTCCGCGCTCGCGCCAGCGAGGTTGGCGGAAACCATCCAGGCGTTGA
Organism: Paraburkholderia nemoris; assembly: GCF_905221015.1. Taxonomy (NCBI): domain Bacteria; kingdom Pseudomonadati; phylum Pseudomonadota; class Betaproteobacteria; order Burkholderiales; family Burkholderiaceae; genus Paraburkholderia; species Paraburkholderia nemoris. The sequence goes on from NZ_CAJNBO010000016.1 coordinate 200,545, forward strand.
TAGCCGCGTCGGTCCCGTCGCGCATCGACCGCAATGTCCCGGCGAGAAGCCCGGCAACGTTGCTGCTGACCCGCAGTCGCGAGGCAGCGCGAGACGCCCCACCTAATCCGCGTCGGGTGTAGTGTCCTAGCGACTGTCGAAGGTATGATCGGTCACCAGATCGCGCGTAGTTGCCGAGGCTCGTTCGCGCTGCCCCGAAACGGCCGGCGGGCGCAATCCCTGGTGAACCGGCCTCCGTGTCTCGCTGGTCGTTTTCGTTCCCGCCATCTATGTTCTCTCCGCCGTCAACCGGCGGACCGGGTGCCGTGTCTGTATCGTCGGCCGCAGGCCTGGCACCGTCGTCGAACGGCAGGATGTCGTCAAGCCATGGCGGATCGAACGGCACGCCGCCCGACGGGCCCTTCCCGGAGGTGGATGTCCCCATTATTTTTTCACCCGTGCGTCGAAGAGTCTTTTGAGTCTCGGCGGACAGTCCGGCGAGTCCGCCCACGCGCGCAGCACTTCCTGATATGCCGCATCTTCCGCGAGCTTTGCTGCGAGACCGACGCCAGCGGTCGCTGCAGGAATTGCGCGATACATGTCCACAAACAGCGGTTTCAGTTCAGGATATACATCGGCCACCATGAAACACCCCGCCACGCGGTCAACCTTGTCCCATTCGTTCTGCTGGCGCTTGACGCGGATAAGCTGGCGCGCAATCTCCTCAGCTACGGAAGGACCTGTTGCCTTCAGCCGGGTATCGAGCGCCGAGGTCGAGGTCTTCGCCTCGATGAGCGCCTTGAGAAGGTGGCGTTCTTCTGCCGAAAGCTTCCCGGAACGCGTCACCGAGATTGACCGGTCGCGACTGAGGTAAAGTGCGTCTCGCAAATCCAGGCGACCAAGCGCCGGCTCAAGCTTTAGCCATGCCCGCACGAATGGCGTGTCCCAGCCTGCAGGGAGCAAGAGGTCCGGGTCTCCTGCGCGGACAGCGTCTTCACGCTGGGCCAGTTGCGCGAACTTTCCGTCGGCCGCACCGATGACGCCTGCCGCGAGTTCGTCCATGGCGGAGTTGGCGGCACAGCGCTCAAACAGTAGCAATTTCGCCAGTACCTCCGTGCTCACGCTGATCGAGTGGGCGCGCCCCACCGCTTCGCGAAGGGCAATTGCATTCATGAACCGTTTGACAAGTCTCGGGTTGCCCGAGATTTCACGTGCCGTCGTCATCACGTCGGCGAGCTCATCCGCGATACCGACCCTGCGTCGCAACTCGACGGCTGCAACAGGCACGAGGTCCTCGAGAAACTTCCCATCGATTCCGTTTCCCGCGAAGCCTTTCTGGAGTTCAAGACGCAACTGCTCCGACGCATTCGCGAGCACTTCAGGCGTAACCTCCTTTTTCCGGACGGCCTGTTCGATGAACAGTTGTGCCATGTATGCCCTGACCTCGTTCGGCCCCAGTCGCGGCACCCGGATTGGAATCTGGATCAGCTTGTCAAAGTAGCTGGTCACCAGATCATCATCTGGCTCGGCGTCCCTGAAATGCACGCGCACCGCATGCCGTATCATTTCATCGTCTGCCGCGATAATGAACGCAGTCCTGTCAAGGAACAGCAGGAGCCGAATGGCTTCCAGTGTCGAGATTGCCGTATCCGGAAGGCATCGATCCAGATCATCGACGAGCACCACAAGCGTGACGCCAAGGTCGCTCAAAAGCGTTGCCAGCTCGCGACGAAATGCGTCGATCTCCCTCGGCATCGACCGTTCTTCGTCTGGGCGGATAAATTCTTTCCCCTTCTCCAGTCCGTCCGCAATCTGCGATGCTGTGTCGGCTACGTCTTTGGCGGAAGGTACAACGCCGCTTGCCAGTGACATCGCTGCTCCCATTAGCGCGCCCGGAACGCCACCGACTGCTGCCCCGGTCATCCCGGATAGCACGACCGGAGCGGCTGCTTTCGCCAACCGGAACCAGCGCACTCGGGAGATCAGCCGGCCAACACGTTCGCGCCACGTCTGGTTGTCGCCGGAGTAATCGGATATCGCATCCGTGACCGCCTGTAGCAGCGCAAGCTTGGCGTCGTCAAAGCCCTGGTAGAGCCATGCGTTAAAATCGACAAACATATACCTGGTGTCAGTATCGGCACGCAAAGCGTTGCCAACCATTTTCACCAGCGAAGATTTGCCTGCGCCCCATCCCCCCGAGATACCGATAGACACCGGCTGACCTGCGGATTCGCGAATCACCTCGGCTGCGATATTCGCGATGGTCTTGAAATTTATAAGATCCGTTGCTGTTTCACTGTCCTGCCACATCACGTAGTCCCTTTTTGTGTCCTTCTAGCCGAAGAAGCTGGTCAGGCCGGACTGGTCGCGACCTCCGGATCCGTTCAATACGGCGAAGCACTGTGTGAATAGAACTCGAAGAGGATGGTGGCATTCGAATTGCATTCAAACCATCCATATACAGCCCGCATAAACATACGGGGACACGACGCGCCAGCACAGTCACCGAAGGGTGCGCTGAGATGCGACATTGCCTCACGCATATACTGCAAAAAACCCGGTACAGGCGGGACTCCGTAAATATAAGGCTGATTCGCTATCGCCGATACACGAGAGGGCGCTGAAGCGCGCAAAACGGCCTATGCTGCGATTACCTCTGATAGCAGGATTGCGGTTGTGCTACTCGCCGGACACGGCACCCATCGCCCTCAACGTCTAGAACCCTGCCGGGGAGATCCAGGCCTCCTCGGCGAGAGCGACGATGCTGGTTGTTTGCCTTTGCGTCGCGCATCTGAATTGATGGACACACATATTGGCCGCAAGGCTGAACAAACAATAGGAATGTTCGGTGTAAGACCCGTTCGGAAAGCTATCCACGCCCGTCAACTGGCCGGTCCTGCAGTAGAACAGCGCCGATCTTACGGTCCACCAGACCCCGATGGGTATTCGACGTGAGGGGCACAAAATCGCGGCGCCAGCTTCGCCGACGCTACCGAATCGGGTTCAGCCCAATGATTCGCGCTGGTGCCGCGCAGTGGCCTCCCACAGTGCGGCCTCGCTCTGGCACCGCCGGTCATCGATGTCGTCACGGATGCGCACGCTGCCGCCATAGATCTGGATCACCGCATCCTCGCCCCACGCATCGCGCAGGCGGCGCAGGCGGCGCAGCCGCGCACGCTGCCGGCTGTCGAACCAGAATGGCCAGTCGCCGGTACGCCGCGCGGGCGGCGGCACCGGAAAACGGAACATCCCCAATCCGCGCATGGAGTGTCGGAACGTCTCAGGGTTGGTCACACCCGGGCCGTGCGAGAGCGTTCGCCCGGAACGTGCGCTTACATGCCGGGCACCGGTATTGCCGGATGCGCTGCGCCGGCGGCAGGTGGCGCGTCTCGCTGCCGAAACCGTACAGCTGCATGGAGCCTACCCAGTCGCACTTCGGGCACGTCATCGGCGGCGCCTGCGGCTTCGCGCCAAGTTGGACCAGCCGCTCCATGTTCCCGGTCGGATCGAGTTCGAGCAGCCAGCGCCGGAATTTCGGCACCCAGTGGCGGCTCACGAGCAGCATCGAGACGCCGAGCTCCTGCGCGGCCCGTGCGTAAGACAGAGGCTGCGAGAGCAGCTGCACGAAGCGCGCAAGCCTGTCGCGATGGCGCATACCGGAGAGGGGTGTGCCGGTGAGCCGCGAAAACACTTTGCCGCACTGCGGGCAGCCGTATTGCGGCACGCCTCGGCTGTTGTGTGCAGGGTGCGCCTGCAATCCGTCGCACCATGGACAAGCCGGGCGCGGCTCGATGTCGGGCGCGTAAGCACGCGCGATAGCCTCCATCAGGAAGCCCGTGAGCGACCTGTCTTCACCATCCGGTAACGCGCCGGGCGCGGCATGCGAGCGCTTCGCCCACACCGGCAGCTCGGCCCGCGCCGCTGATGTGCGCGCCGGCAGGTCGCCGGTGTCCATGCGGAACTTGCGCGGCTGCCGGCGCTTTGGCGCGGGCGCAGCCAGCGGTGCCACGTCCGTGCCCAGCGGCAAGGCGAACGCCGTTGCGCGGCCATGGCGCATCCGCTCGCGCAACACGGTTTCGGCGACGTCGCGGGTGATGGTCACGTCCACCGCAATACCGAGCGCCTCGAGCTTCGCGAGTTGCAGCGTCGCCCCGCATGCCGGGCACAGGAACTTGCGTGTGCGATCGGTATTGAATCCTCCGTGCAGCACCGGACCATGGAAATCACATTGGTAGCACGCCGTACGCGCCGCAAACCGCACGCCCAGGCGCACGCGCGCCTCCCACCGACCGTCCGGGTCAAGCTGGAGCAGCCACTGGCGCACCGCCGTCACCCAGCGGTTCACCGCGCTGCGGCCTACACCGAGCTGATCCGCGACGAACCCGATCGACGTCTGCTGACCGAGCCACGGGATCAGGTGCTGCAACTTCCCGGGGCGACGCAGCCCGGCGAGCGGCGTGCCGGTACGCCGGTTGAAATCCTGCTCGCAGGTCTGGCACGTGAAGCGGGGGCTCGCCCGGCCCCGGCTGGAACGGCGCGACAGCAGCACCGTGTGGCGGCTCCCGCAACGCGGGCACGCGAACGGCGTTTCCGACAGCGAAAACGCCTCCTCCCACGCGCGCCCGACATATCCGGTGAGCGCCGCGTCCTCATGATCGGGCACCACTGAGCGCGCACGGGAGAGTGGCACGCTCTCCTCAAAGACCCGCACCGGCGGTTTCACGCTATCGTCGCGCATGTCCGCTGTCGGTGTCCCCACCGCTGCTCCGGCGTCATTGCTGGATCGTCGCATTCTTCATCAGTGTGCTGGTGAACTGCGCGGCCGCTTTCTCCAGTGCGAGCGCCTGCAACTGCTGGCGGATCGTGTCCTTCGCCTGGTCGAACGACGGGACCTGCGTCGGCCGCTTCGCGTCGAGCTTCAGGATCACACGCGGTGCATTGCCCGCCGGGCCAGTCACAATCGGCTGCGGCGTGACGCCGCCGGCCGGCAACTGCGTGATCGCCTGCGCCACCGCCAGCGGTAGACCCTGCGTATTGCCCTCACTGAGCGGCGTCTTGAAACTGACCCACGGCAGTTCACCGCCCGATGTCTTGCCTGGCGCCACGCTGTACTGACGGGCGAGCGCATCAAACGATGCGCCGGATCTCAGCTTCTGCAGCACCGCCGTCGCAGTTGCGTCGTCGGTCACGGCAATGACGCGGGGCTTGTACTCTTCCTTGCCAAGCGACGCGACGATCTGGTCATAGCGCGCTTTTACCTGCGCATCGGTCACAGGCTCCGGATGGATGCTGTCCTTGAGGTACAACTGCGTTTCCGTATTGACCTTCGCCGCGTTGATCGCCTGCTGCACTTCGGGCTTCGTATCGTAATGCGCTTTTTCGGCGTTCTGGCGAAACAGTTCGCGGGCGATCAGCTGGTCCTTGAGCGCCTGCCGCAGTTGCGGCGTGTCCGGTTGCCGCGAAGCCTGCAGCGCGTTATCGAGCTGCCCAACGGAAATATCGACTCCGTTGACGCGGGCGACGACACCCTGCGGCAAGCCGCCGGTTCCCGCGGCCTGCATGCCGAAGGGAGGTATGATCGCGGCGCCGGTCTGACTGGCGGCGCTGTTCGTATCGTCTGCACGGGCCAGCCCCGTCATCGCGACGCTCAGCGAGACGGAAGCGAAGGCCGCCACGCATAGCGCGTTGACGGTGGTACCCAGGTGGGAGGTGGTTTTTTTCATGATGATTTTCTCAATAATTCCAGTTTGCCGTAGCCAGCACGAGAGTCGCCTTCGGACCCAGGCTGGCCGGTTGAGTGAGCGCCCGACCAACCGTCACCTCGCCGGACAGGATCTGCTGGTGCCATTGCCATTGCGCGCGCAGACCTCCGCCGACACCCGCGAGCGTCGGAAAGCCTGATGCCGCGACAAGACTCGCCTTGCCTGCGTCAAGAAATACATAGGGCTCAATGTGTCCGTCTTTCCACGCCGGCGCGTTCACCCACGCAATCTCGTTACGCGAATACAGCCCCCTGTCACCGACGATCTCGCCAGAACGGAAGCCGCGGATCGTATCCATGCCGCCGAGATACAACTGCTCGGAGCCGTACAGCGCTACGTTCGTGTACTGGCCACCGATCACGCCGCGATACGCGAAGGCCGCATCGCGGATTTTCGGAAGCGGCACCGTGAAGCTCGCGGTCGCATCGAATTTGGTGAACTGGCTGTGCGCATCACCGCGTGCTGCTCCTTGGGCGTCGTGATCCGCCTCGAGCCACGGCAGGCCTTGCGAAATGCCCGCATCGAGCGTGACATTGCCTAGCGCGTCGTTCAGCACGAACTTGTGCAGCCAGTTGCCGCCGACTCTCAACACCGCCAGATGCTGCGGATTGAAATCGATATCGTTGACCTCACGATCGGTGCGCCGCCACGACAATGTCGCATCGACGTTCGTGACGTCAGCCTGCGTGCGGCCGACCGTGTAGTTCCAGCCGAAGATGTGGCTTAGCGTGCGGCCATACACGAGCGCCGATGTGCCGACCACCTGCTGGTATTCGGAGTCCGACAGCGTGTAGCTGAATGTATGACGGCCGAACGGCACCGCGACCGAACCAACGAGCGCATTGCTGTCGAGGCTGTCGATGAAATTCAGACTCACTGACTCCTGAAGACCGATCAGGTTGTCGGCCTCCATTCCCGCCCGGTACCGCGTTACCCCGGTGGCCGTGCTGCCGTAGTTATCGACGCCGAGTGTCGAGTAGACGCGATCGCCGGGCTGGTTACGGATCGCCACGATCGAATCGCCCGCGCTCTGCCCTGGGAGGATCTGCACTTCCGCCTGATTGCGCCGCAGCCGGTTAATCTGCGCGACACCCTGATCGAGATCCCCGAGCCGCAGCGGATCGCCCGGCGCGGTCGGAAAGGCGTTTTCGTAGCCGGCATCGGTGAGCCAGCCGCCGCCCGCGGCGCGCTCGTCCTTCTTGAGCCGGTGAACAGGTTGCCCATTGATCGTGTACTGCTGCACGTGACCGACCTGCACGGTGATTTTCAGCGTACCCGACGCAAAATTCTGCGGCCCGAGGAAGGCGCGCGTGGTCACGTAACCGGCAGACACGAATGCATCGGTGAGCCTTTTCAGGAGCACCCCCAGACGGTGGGAGCCCAGTTTCTGGCCCACGAACGGCATCGTGATCACATCGAGCTTCGATTGTGGCAGCACGGTGTTGCCGCTTACCTCGATCCGATCGACGCGGAAAGTCGGCCCGCTCTCGCCGATCTGATCGACCGGTGTGCCGGGGGCAACGTCAAGCGTCTGCTCTGTCGTCGGTACCGCGATCGACGGGGGCGGCTGATTCAGCTCCTGCTGTCGCGCCCGCTCCTTCTGCTGGTCGATCAGCTGTTGCGCCGGATCCTGCACCGGTCGCGCGGCCGGAAAAGGCACAGGACCCGGCGCGGCAGTCTGTGCCTGCGACGGGGTAACCTGAAAGCCATAGAGCGCGCCGGGTAGCAACGCGAGGCGGATCGCTCGCCGCACGATTCTGGAAGACTTCCGCATCAGCGCCACCACCATGTGGTGAGCCCGAGATGCTGGCCGATCTGCACGGGGGTACGTCCCGGCGCGCGTACGGTCGTGATACCACCCGTCGCGGAGACGCCCTTGCTACCGGTGATATAGCCACCATCGATCACGCCATCGCCGGTGAGCGTAACGAGTCCGTTCGCCGTGAAGCCGCCGCCCACGTCAGCCGCGATGATCTGCGCCCAGCTACTGCCAAAGAAAGCCTTGAAGCCCCGGTCCTGATTAAGCGCCGAATAGCCGGTCACGCCCTGTGCGTAGGTGACGGGTGCACTGACGTCGATGTTGCCCAGTGCGAAGACGTTGCCGCCAACATTGCGTGCGACGGTACCGGCGGAAATCGAGATATCGGTTCCCGACTGGATTGTGCCGCCATAGGGCGTCACGTTGCTCGATGCGCTCGCGTGACAGACAATCCAGCAGCTACGCGAATAGCTGGCCTGACCGGAAAAGACGGCAGCATTGGTGAACGCCTGCTGCGCCGAGATCTTCACGGCAGCGTCATTCGACTGGATGATGCCGCCGTCGTTTGTGACGTTGCGCCCCGAGATCATGACCGAACCACTGGTTGCGGCAATGTACGCGAGCTGGTCTGGCTGGCTTACCGTGCCATAGTCGACGCCGAAACCGCTGGTCGTGTGGGTGAAGAAAAGGAAGCTGCCGCCGCGGCTTGAATACGCAACCGGCTGGCCACCGTTGGTGCCGCCTGTGTGATCGATCGTGTTGAGCACGTCGCCCTGCGCAGTGAGGCTCACGGACTGGTTTGCAAGAATACGCGCGTTGTCGTTGGTGATGTCGCCCTGCGCGCTTAGCACCGTCGAGCCGTTGGCTGCGAAGATGATCCCGAGGTTCGCCGGGCTCGATGCATTCCTGATGCTGCCGCCGGCCGAGAGCGTCACGTCACCGCCTGTCGCGGCAGCAGCAGCCGTTCCGCTCGATGGCACATTCCCGGCCTGAATCAGGCTGCCGGTACTGCTGATATCGCCTGTACTCGTCAGATTCACTGCGTTGCCTGCCGTGAGCGCGGTCGGCACTGCAGTTGCACCCGTCGCGCCGTCGGCCAGCGTAATACTGCTCGCGTGGACCGTCACGTTGTTTGCGGCGCTCATCTGTGCGCCAGTCAGCGACAGCGCGCCCGTTGTCGCGATATCGACGTCGTGCTCGGCCTTGATTGAGCCGCCGGACGCGCTGATATCGCCGCTGGCCGATACGACGATATCGCCCGCGCTCGCGTAGATCTGCCCGAGGTTGCGCACGCCCGCGCCCTGGTCTGTCACGATCAGTTGCACACGACCCGCTGTCAGACCGCCCAGCGCCGTGATGTCCACTGCGAAGCCGGTGCTGCTGGCATTGGGTGACGTGGAACTGACAAGCCAGTCGTGACCGTTATCGCTCGGGGAAAAGCTGGTGTCGTAGGTGTTCGTACTGTCGCCAACGATCGCGCGGATGCCTCCCGTCGAACTGGTAAAGCTGTTTGTCACCGGACCATTCACGGCCAGTTGCTTTGCGATCAGATCGAGGTTCACGAGCGTGCCGGACAGACCGCCGGCGCCGATCGTGATCGTCCCGCCGTTCGTCGTCAGCACGACATTGCGCTGTGTAACGCCGGGCGCAAGCGTGAGGTCGTTGAAGCTCACCTGCCCCGTGGACAGCACCACGTGCCCGGCGTTCACGAAGCTGCCGCCATCGACCGTGATGCCGTTCGGATTGGCCAGAATGACGTTCGCGCGCGGACCCAGCACACTAACCGCACCCTGGATCAGCGACGGATTTGTACTTGTTACCTGATTGACGATCGTACGCGCGTTGATGCCTGTGTTGTTCAGGTCCGCGCCTGCCGAACCGACATTGAACGACGAATAGGTGTTGTTCGATACGCCACCGGTTACTGGTGCGATGTTCACGATCTGGTGACCGTTCGCTCCAGTTGAAACGGATGTCGCGGTACCACCGTCGGCGACGATGCCGGCCGCCGAAGCGGTGCCCCCCATCGCCGCAAAGGTCCCACTCGCGGCGACAGCCAGTGCCGTCCAGCGCCATATGGGCGAAGTGCCCTTCCGAGCTTTTATTGTTTTCAAGATTTCCCCGATTTCAGTTTCTTCTGGCATCCGTTGCGATGCGTTCGGCGATCGCGTTCACCCCGGTCACCAGTGCTTCGCGGGCTTCGTCTGCGTTCGCGACGAGCGCGTCGATGTTGTCGAACCGGTATTTCGCGTCGGCATCGAGATGAACGGCCCGATCAGATTCGCCTACCGTGTAGCCGTAGGCATAGGTGTTCTGGTAAATCACGGCGCCACTGGCCTGCCGCCTGGCAATCACGTTGACACGTACGCTAGGCACATAGGGCATGCCCGGCCCGGCGGAAACATACCCGGACGTCATCGTGGTGCTCAGCACAGCATCGCCATTCAGGTTCTTCGGCAGATCGTCTGCAGGCGGCTTCGCACCCGCCGGTGCATCCTTGGGAGAGTCAAGCGCGACCGTGTCGACGGCATAGCCGTCCCGCGCCAATCCTTCCGCTAGCTGCGTGGCCAACCTCTCCTGAAGCCGAGTTCGGGCCGGGTCCAGTGCTTGCGTAAGTCGAGTTGATTTGGCGTTCATGTCGGCTGCGGCCACCATGCCACCAATCAGGCCAAAGGCCATCGCGGGGTTGAAGACAATCAGCGTGCGATATTCCTCCATGCCACGGTGCTGGATCACAGTGATGGAATGGATGCTCGCCGCGTTCTCATGCGTGAGGGGCTGCGTCCTGACGGTCGAGCAGCCAGTGGTCGCTGTCGCGAAAAGCAGCGCAACGGACAGGAATAGGGGGCTTTTCATTACGTTATTTTGCTTAGTATAACTATTTTATATTCTCAATAACACTCGAATCTCCGCCGAGCCAGCCAGATTACTTCAGAGTGTCAGGAGATTTCGAGATCTTAACGCTCGTTCCGGTGGGGACGCCGCTGAGCTGAGCGATCATCTGGGATGATAGCGTCCAGTAGACGTCGAGGTCTGTGAGTTCAAGATTATGAAGCTCGTCCGCCCCCCCAAGAAAAAGCGGTCGCTTATATCCGACACATTGACTTACCATCGGAGAGGCTCCCCCGGAGGCAAGCCATTTTCTGAAAAATCCGTCCGCGAGAGCTGCGTCCGCGCATTCACATATCTCTTCATCGTGGAATGAAGTCACATGGCAAGGCATCTCAAGAGCTTGACCTGAGCCTGGTTCAAGCATTACTACGGCAGATTTGCCATCGATCCTGCGCCCCGAATCAGCAGAAAAAACACGGCCGAGCCAGTCGACACCAAAACATTCGATGCGCGCGGCGAGCGCCGGAAATGCGTGTCCGACTGTTCGTTGAATCGTTCCTGCTACAGAGTTTTCTAGCACACGATACAAACCGCGATTAAACGACATGCCTGCAAATAGCGCACGCAAGGCAACAATATCCGGGTCACGTGCAACGCTGTCAGTCGGCATGGTTGCGACAGCGCCGTCTCCGTCGACTTTGAACACTGACGAAAAAAGGTCAAACATATCTCAACGATCACTTGAAGAAATCCGGGTCAATCCACGCCCGCTTGACCTGTCCCGGCTTGAGCTTGACATCGTCCGAGCGGGAAGGGCGCAGCAATTGAAGGAACTCACTGATTGAAGAAGCCAGTTTCGTGAGAGCCGCGAGTCCGGGTATCTCATGATCAAGGAAATAAACACTGCCTATTTCCATCCCCGATGCCGAGATGCAGACATAGTTCCCACCTTCGGCATACGCAATCGGCAAGAATGCGCTGACTCCATGCAGCTCGACTAGGTGAGCTTCGTATGGCACGCGATCAAGAAGAATGAATTGATTCACCCCTGAGTTATTCCCGCCCGGAATATCAAACATATTGCTCTCCGGAACTGCGCCATTGATCTCTTTAAGAGAGTGTAGGTAGTCCATGGGCAGCTTCAGGTTAAGTGCCGCCTCCACGTTCGCGACGAGTTCGTCAGAAGGCGCAGCGCTCGCAGAATTCAGCTTGATTTGCATATCAATTTCCTCCTTTGATTACAGCAGCACCACCAGTATGCCTTACCGCATTGTGTAGGTCCTGCGGTATCAACTGCATCGTATTGCCGTCTTCCACGTGGTGCCAAACGTAGCCCTGCGGGGTTGATGGCAAACCGACAGCTTGGTTAGCCATCGCCGCGTCTGTGCCGTAGTTGCCGGTTAAGCCGTCAACCTCGACCTCCGCCTTCGCATATGGCGAGAAGTTGGGAAATCCTTGCGGCGTAAATTGAACCCCGTTTGGATATTTTGCCTGGAGCTCGGGCGAAAGGCCGTCGGAAGGATACAACTGCCCCGCGTACTTGCTGTTAATCGGCACTCGCCCATTTACCAAAACGATCCCGTCAGCAGCGGACGTATCCTGCTTCAGCAAGCTACCGGCCAGACCTAACCCTGCGGCTGCCTCGCCCGGTCCCTGGAAGTTCGACGAATCAGCACCGTATTTGCCGATGTACGTCGACATCAGCTGACCCAGATTGTCGTTCGTTACATCGGCGTACGACGGGCCATAGTTGTACTTCGCGTTATCAACAATGCTACGGGCCGTATCCTCGGCACCTGCCGGCACGGCCCATTGTTCGACGTACTGGCCTGCGGCGTCCTGGTAGAACGTCGTGCCGCGAGCTGCCGTGCCAGCCTGCGCATCGGCGAGACTGTTCCAGACGCGCATGCCGTTAGGACCGCCGTTACCGCCATACACGTTCTGCGCGGCCTTCAGCAGCTGATCCGGCGTGTACTGGGAAGCAAGCGTGTGGTTGCTCGCCAGCGCCTTGTTGATCAGCTGGACGACCTTGTCGCTGTGCTGGAGGTCGTTATTCAGCGCGTTGTTCTGCGCGGCGGTCTCCCCCGCCTGTAGATTCTGACCGCTGAGCGCCGCCGCAATCCCGCCCACCGCCGTGGAAAACGACCCTACGAAAGCCTGCTGGACGGGGAGGTCTGCGCCACTGGTTGCGGCAGCATAGACAAGCAGCGGCGAAATGACCGCGCTGGCCGCTGCACCCACCGCGCCTCCCGCGCATCCTGTTCCTACAGCGGCCGATGCCGCACAACCGAGTGCCGCGTGCTCAAGGATGTTTTGTGCGGTGTAGGAATCCGTGCTGTCGCCGATCCCATACGCGATGGCGGCGGCCATATCGCTCACCGTGCTGTTGCGGAAGTTTGTCAGGAAGCTGCCGCCGCCAATCGCAGTCTGAACGCCCGCCTGAATGCCCGCTTCACCTGCAATCGCAACGCCCTGCGTCAGCAGGCTGCCCGCCGTCACGGTCCCCGCCTGCGGAACGAGCGCGCCACCGACACTTTTTACGCCGGCGAGAGCAGACACGCTGTTGTCGCTGACTTGACTTCCCAGTCCCGACCATCCAAGGCCGCTATCAGACGTGTAGGTGATGCCGTTCGTCAGCCCAGCGGTGATTGCGCCGGTCAGACCGCCTTCGAGGGCGGTGTTAAAACTGAACTGCCCGGTGCTCGCCTGCGAAACGGCACTACCCATGAAGCCAGCCGCGCCCGCCGAGATCATCGACCCACCAACGGTGCCGGCGAGCGCGCCTCCGGCCATCATGGCTGTCGCAGCACCGGCCGTGATGAACGACGTCACCGCGACCACGAACGCCATCCCGATCTGCTGGAACGCACCCCCGGTATCGGCCAGCGACGTGAAGCTCGTGTGCAGGTCATTCGATACCGTGCCCTGCGTGAAACTGTTGCCCAGTTGGGCCTTCAGGTTCGCCAGTTCCTGCTGCGTGCCGGCTGCGTCCACCGTGCCGTCCGCGTTCAGCTTCTGCAGCGCCCCGCCGATCTGGTTCACCGCGTCGACGTTCATCTGGTAGTTGCCCGCCGACATGAAGCCACCCTGCTGCACCTCCGTGCCCGTCGTTGTCAGCAAGCCCGCGACGCTATCGATGAAGCTGTACTGCGTGCCGATGTCAGTCGAGCGCTGCTGGTTCGTGAGCGTCCCGCCGTTGACGGCGAGTGTGCCCGTCGCCGTGATCGAGCCGGTGTTCAGGATCGACCCACCGCTGGTCGCAGTGAGTGACACATCCTTTCCGGTGATCGTGCCGTCGTGCTGGACGACCGCGTAGTTCGCTGGCAGGTAGACCTGCGGCATCAGTGCGGTAACGGTCGGGCAACTTGCGTTGCCTGTCGCTGTACACCCAGGCTGCGGCACGGTCTCCTCGACGTACCAGAGCATCGGCGCATCGAGCGCCGCAATCTGCGCCTGGCTCAGCGCCGTGCCCAGGGCGATGTTGTTCGCCTCCGCATACTGGATCGCGTTGCCGTACAGGACCTGTTTTTCCTGGTTGGCCACCGACGTCTGGTTCTTGTTGTCGAACGAGAGGCCGCTGATAAAGCTCGCCTGGCCGGTCTGCGCGAGCGCGGCCTGCTGCAGGACCTGATCCTCGGTGAACGGGTCGTAATAGACCTGCGTCGTATTCGGCTGAAGGCTTGCGGGCAGGCTCGCGATCAGCTGGGCTGCGCCGATGTCACCCATCACCTGCGATGCCGGGCTGCTAACCAGATACGTCGCGCTGTGCGTGGCGCCCGCGACCGTCTGCACTGACGGGCTGCCAGGCACGGAGACGGTGCCACCACCAGAACCGGCACTGGCGACGGAGCCAAGCGCGCCGCTCGAACCATTGGTGATCGCGACGCCGATGCCCGATGCGCCAGCCAGGCCGGTGGCGACCTGCCCAAGGCCGCTGGCCTGGTTTGCCGCACTCGTCGCTGCGACCGGTGTGCCCACCGGCCCCAGCGAGATGACCTGCTGGGAGCCGGTCGCCTGCGGCGTATAGACGGCGGGCGACGTAATGCCGTTGACGATCGTCGCTCCAGTGAGCGCGATCTGCTGGCCCATCACGTTGCCCGAGTTCTGCAGCTGGCCACCTGCGGTGACCGACAACGAAGGCGCCTGGATCGTACCGGGCAGGCTTGCGTAAGGTGTGGGCGGCTGGATGCCATCGCCCGTGTGATAGGCGCTGCCAAACAGCGTGGAGCAGTTGGCCGAGGTGCCGCAACCGAAGTTACCCGGCGGCGCCGACGTGCCGATTACGCCACCCCAGCGGACATCGTGCCAGTAAGCGTTGAGCGTCTGGTCCTGGTTCGTTATCGTCGATGCCGCTGCGACCGTCGCCTGGCTGCCTGCGGTGATCAGACTACCGGTGTTGACCACCGTCCCTGCGCTGACCGACAGGTTGCGGTTTGCCGTGATGGTCGACGCATCGCCCGACTGCTCATCCACGAAGGCATCGCAGTAGTGCACGAATGCGCCGCTGCAGCCGAACTGCGCAGTCTCACCGTAGTTCTTGTAAACCTGCACCGGCGCGGACAGCGTATTGGTGAGCGCCGCCGTGCTGATCGCGATGTCGCGTCCGGCCTGGATGTTGCCCGACGTGTTCGTGACTGCGGATGACTGCGTGAGGTTCGTCAGCGGATTCGTCGGGTTGGTGTTATCACGTGTGGTGCCAGCCCCGCCAATGACGACGTCACGGCCCGCCAGCAGATTGCCGTACGTGTTGTTCACCACCGGCGCGGCGATCACCAGGTCCCGCCCCGCGAAGACGGTGTTGTTCGTCTGCGTGTAGCTGTAGGTCTGGGTGCTGGTCTGGTCGCCGAAAATGTTCGCCGTGTCGTTGGTCGGCCCGAAGGTCGGCGTGTAGTAGCTCACCATGTACGCGGCGACGGCGGTATTCGTCATCGCGTTCGTGAAATCCTGGCCCGGGCGCTCGTACATGAGCTCGTTGGGCCCCAGCGTGGTCCCGAAGTAACCGCACTGGGGCGCTGAAACGCCAGCGGCGCAGCCCGCGGACGAGGTCAGGGTGCTGGCGTGATACCCCTGATTCGTGAAGTTGTTTGCGGTAATGTGCAGATCCTGTCCGGCATACAGGTTCCCCGCGTTCGTCAGGCTCGCGCCCGTGCCGGTCAGCGACAGGTTGTTGCCCGCGACGATCTGCCCGGCGTTCTGGCTGGTGTAGGTCGTCAGCGTCGAGGTCTGCAGGGTGGGCGCAGCGGTCGACGTGATGATGTTCGCCTGTCCGAGAAACGGAGCGCCATAGCTGTTGTCCAGTGCATCGACGACATCAAGACCCGCCACCAGTGTGCCTGCCGTGTACGCTGCCTTCAGCTGTGTGAGGAAACCCGCATACGACGCAGGATCGATGCTGTCGGTGATGGTCGTGACGGCGGCCGCGCCACCGTTATCGAGTGACGCGACGTTCAGCGTGGCGTTATGGCCCGCCGAGATCGTGCTGCCATGGTTGTTCAGTGCGCCCGTCGTGATCGACAGGTCCTGGCCGGCCGCGATCACGCCGGCGGCGCCCGACGCCCGGGTTGTGGTGATAGTCTGCGTGACGGTGGGCAGGGCGATGCCATTGAACGTGCCACCGCTCAGATCCGCCGCAGGCGTGTCCGCTGTATCCGTACTCGCGACCAGCAGATCACCGACGCGCGCCGTGATGGTCGCGGTGTAATCGGTGGTCGTGCCGTCGGGCGTCGTAATCGGAACATCAAGGTTGAGCGATCCTATCGGCGCGGATAGCAGCGCGGAATCGAGACCAGCGCCGTGAATCGTCGTGGTGGAGGTGGACGTGGTGGTGGCGTTCGCGCCAGCCTGACTGTTGTTGACATTGGCCGCGACGATCGCGATATTGTTCTGTGCGGTGATCGTGCCGCCAACGTTGGTGAGGTCCCCCGCGAGGTTCGCGTTCAGGTTCCGGCCCGCAGCAGTCTTCGCGCCACTATTGTCGTAACTCGTGCCGTTCAGGTTGATGTCGCGCACGGCGCTGACCGTACCGCCATTGGTCGTCGCACCGGTGAGGTTCACGTCCTCGTTCGCGAGAATCGATCCGCCCGCCTGGTTGACGATCGTGCCGGACAGGTTGACGTCGTTGCCGGCCGTGATCGTGCCGCTATTGGTCAACGTGCCGCTGGTCGACAGCGTGATGTCGCCCGCCTTGCTGATCGTCCCGCTATTGCTGAAACCCTGCGTCGCGTTGATCGATACGCTGTTGCCAGGCATCGCCCAAGTGCCGGAGTTATTCAGTTGCTGGGTGTTGATCGTCAGCGCGTTGCCGAGATTGATCGTGCCGCTTGAGGCAGCCGACGGATCGAACGCCTGATTCTGCAGGTTCAGCGTGAGGTCATGCTGCGCGAGGATCTGGCCTCCGGCGTTGTTGAACGTGCCGTTGCCCCCCGTCACAGTGACGGTCGCATCTCCCGGTGCGCCCGGGCTCGCCGCGTTCGTACTGCCTGCGAACAGCACACCGTTCTGGTTACCGGCCAGGTTGCCCGTCGTGACATTCAGCGAATTCGTTCCGATGATCGCGCCGTTGTTGTTCGTCAGCGCTCCATTGGCCGTGACCGCCGTCGTCAGCCCCGCGATGGAGCCGGCGTTATTCACGTTGGTCGCGTTGACGGTCGTCGCGGCCGTTGAGATCAGGTTCGCGCCGGAACCGTTCGTGACGTTCGCACCCGTGACCGTCAGCGGCCCACCCGCCAGCACGCTGCTGGTATTCGTCACGCCGTTGGTGCCGGTCAGATTCGCCGCACCCTGAACCGACGTATTGCTGCCGCCTGTCGTCAGCTCGTTGCTCGCCATCGCCGTCAGGTTGCCGCCAATCAGCGCCCCGCCCGTGGATACGTTCGCGCCCGTCAGGTTGGCGTCCTTCACCACATTGAGCTGTCCGGCGGAAAGGTCCAGCGTATTCTGCGCGGTGGCGTTCAGCGTGCCCGATACGGTCGTCGTGCCACCGGTGGTGATGTTTGCGCCAGACAGGGTGGCATTGCCGCCCACCTGGGTGGTACCGGTCACGGCCAGGTTTTGCCCGGCCGACAGCGAAGCATCGCCTGCTGACTGCAGATTGCCCTGCGCGCCAAGGTTGCCCGACTGGGCTGTCAGCGTCGTTGTACCGAGGCTGGTTGTGCTACCCGCGACCGTGAGACTGCCGGTCGCCTGCGCCGCCAGATTGCCGCCGCTAAGCACCGCGCCATTGATCGAGGCATCCCCGCCGTTTGCCTTGAGCGTGGCGTTGCCGACGGCAGTCGCTGCGCCCACCGTCAGGCTGCTGCCCGCCGTCGCGTTCAGGTTGCCGCCGGTCTGGAGCGCGCCGGTCAGATCGATCGCCTGGCCCGCATTGAGCGTCGCATCCTGTCCGAAGCTCGCGCTGCCGGCACCCGAGAGGTTACCGCCCGCGTTGAGCGAACCGGTACCGTTGCCCGCCACGTTGCCGGAGACGGTCAGATCCGTGCCGGCCGTCAGGGTGGTATTGCCGCTCGTGCTGACGTTGCCGCCCAATGTCATGGCCTGCCCCGCCGTCGCGGCGAGGTCGCCATTGGCAAGCACGTTTCCGGAGGTGCTGACATTGCCCGTTGTGCCCGTCAGCGAAAGCGAGCCGCCAGACTGCGCCTGACCATTGATCGATGCGTTGCGCCGGGCGGCGATCTGCACCGCCGAGCCGCCCGTGACCGCGCCATTGACTGTCACATCACGTGCGGCGTTCAGCGCAAGCGCACCAGGGGCCGATACCGCACCGCCTACGGTCAGGTCGCCGTTACCGGTCTTCCCGGTGGTGGTCAGCGTGACGTTGTTGCCGGTGGCGATCGAGCCGACGGACATGTCGCCGCCGGACGTCAGGTTCACGCTGCCATTCGACTGAGCGGTGCCGACCGACAGGCCACCGCCCGCCGTCATGTTCAGGTCCTGCACCGACTGCACGGTTGCGCCCGCAGCGGAAATGTCGCCCGCTGCGTTCACCGTGTACTGGTTCGCCAGACCGTTGCCGCTCATCGATACATTACCTGCGCTCGTGAGCGTGGCGCCCTGTTGCGCATAGGTCGAGCCGGCGACGATATCCCCGTTCGACGTGACGACCAGATTGCCCGCGGTGGCCGCGAGAGGTCCGAGCGCACGCGCCCCCACCCCAGCAGCGTTCGACACGATGAAAATCTGTCCGGCCGTGACCGAGCCGTACTGGCTCGCGTCGATCGCGTAGCCACTCGAAGTTGGGGCGACCGGCACGCCATTGGCGGCCATCGCGTAGCCGGTTCCGGTCGCCCCTGCGCTCACCGGTGTGACGGTCTGGTTGCCAGCAATGACGTTTATGCGCTGGTCGGCATAAAGAGGCGCAGCGATGGAGACAGATTGCCCGATCAGATCGAGATTGCCGACTGTGCCTTCGATCCCGGCACCCGGCGTACCGTTGGCCCCTGCTGGCCCGCTGATGCTGATGTCACCGGAGGTGACGGAATAGCCCAGCGCTGCCGCATGGGCAAAGTCGGTTGACGTGCCACCCACGCCAGTGAGAAACTGCGCGGCACCGGTAGTGAGGGTGAGGTTCGAAGCATTCGTGACGCTCAGACCGTTAACGCTTATGCCATTCGGATTGCTTACGATTAGCGCAGCAGGCGCCCCGAAAATTTCGAGCGGGCCCGCCAGGACGCTTCTGTACTGTGCCCCGGTCGACGTCACCTGCGCGAGAATCGTACTCGCGGTCCGTCCCGCCAGGTTGGGGTTTGCGCCAAGCGTGCCGCCCAGCAATGGAGTGCCTGAGCTCAGGCTGTTATTGAGTACGAGGCCTGATCCGTCTACGTTCAGCGTCTGGAAACTGTTGACGCTTATGCCATTTGCATTAGGCGACGCGATGTTCACCGCGGCCACGCCCGAACTTGTCTGTGTGACGGTTGGCTGGAAAGCAATCGGCGCGCGCGGATCGACGATTGGCGAGGCATGGGCCACTTCGTCGAACAGGAAAGAGATCGGCGCCACGTACATCACAAACGCCATGGCCGATGCGGTCGCGCGCATCCACAGCGGGCGACGCGACTCTGCGCTCAACGTGCTGTTCGCCAAGCGGCTGGTCTCCCGCACAGCGTTACGTTGTACTAATCTGTTGAAGAACTGCTGAACCGGACGACGCATGAGAAGCCACGTTATTTCGTATTATTGGGGACCGCTTTGGCGCGACTATAAAGGACAATTCCGCTGAAGAATATCAGGGATGGTCAGCTTCACAAAATTTCACAATAATCTGTTGCTTTGTAGGAGTCATCTGATTGCGCGACGCGCATTGATTGCGTTAGATCTGAATCTGTTCAGGTCATCGAGCTTTGTTCAGCTATCCGATACAACAAACAGTAAAAGTGATGGATACAAACACCTCCGTTGAATCAAAAACCACCGAAGTGCATTAGGCCATCTGAGGTCGATTCTTGAACGTTCCATGTTCGCCGAGGCCAGCCGACGCGGACTGACCGAGCCCGAGCGTCAGCTAACAAGCTGTTGGTCAAAAGAAGCCGAGCTTAGCAGGCCAGCACGTCGAATGGCTGCTTTGCGCAATCGCGAGCGTCCCCTCCGGGTCGACAAGGGAAATTCGCGGCGAAACCGAGCTGGTGACTGGCGGGCACTGGCCGAACTTCCGGGTTCGTTAAGGGTTATTCGATGCCTGCCATCGACCACAGGAATGTGACGGTGCCTCTGCGCGTGTTGGCAGGCGTCGAATAAGCCTCGATGGAGGAAACCGCGGAGTGCCCCGATGCGGTTGGAGCTTCGCGGCTATGGCGATTGATCGGTCCGGATGCCCAGCGGTGCCAGATGCGACGCGGCCAGGCGGGATGCTTGATGGGCGCTGACGCAGTGATGAAGCGGTGCTGTGGCGCAATTGTGGTGGCGAAGCGGACGTGCGAGGGACTGCGCGAAGCGACACGCGCAAACGTCCGCTCGTGGGCCGCGTTGCCGCAAAGCCGACGTTCGACAGGCAGATCGAGCAAGTGTTGCGTTCATGTCTGACTCCGGCGCATTGGCGGTGCGCGGATCGGGGCGCTGCGCGCGAGGATGTCGATGACGATCATCGGTGCTCCGCAGTGCCGGCAGATGAAGACGGGGCGGGTTTCGATGATGGTGTCATCCGGTGGCGGGCTGACCTCGGGTGCGACGTGCAGCAGGTCCCGCACCTTCGCGAGACTGGCGCGGCGCACCGGGTTGGCGAGCAGCCCGTAGTGACGGATCCGATGGAAGCCACCAGGCAGCACATGGAGCAGGAAGCGGCGCATGAATTCGCCAGTTTCGAGGGTCATGGTCTTGTAGCGGGTGCGTCCCTGTGCACGGTAGTCCTTCCAGCGGAACGTCACGCCGCGCTCATCGAAGGCGACCAGGCGCTGGTTGGAGATGGCGACGCGGTGCGTGTAGCGTGAGAGGTACTCGAGCACCGCTGCCGGTCCGGCGAACGGGCGCTTCGCGTAGACCACCCATTCGCAGGTACGCAGCGGCGCAAGCCACCGGGCAAAGGTGGCGGGATCAGCGAGCCCGGTGTACTCGCCGAAGAACTGCAACTGGCCGCGCCGGTGTGCGTCTGCGAGTGCCTCGAGGAAGCGGCGCCGGAACAGGCGCGAGAGCACGCGCACCGGCAGGAAGAAGCCGGGGCGGCACGCAATCCATCGCTCGCCATCGGGCGACAGCCCGCCACCAGGGACGATGCCGTGCACGTGCGGGTGATGTGTGAGCGCCGAGCCCCAGGTGTGCAGTACGAGCGTGGTACCGATCTGGGCGCCAAGGTGTTTGCGATCTGCGGCGATCGTGCGCAGCGTGTCGGCGGCGATGTCGAACAGCAGTCCGTAGACAAGCCGCTTGTTGTACCAGGCGATTGCGCTGATTGGCGCGGGCAGCGTGAAGACGACGTGGAAGTACTCGACGGGTATCGTAATGAATCAACCACCTGATGACGACGTGCACCTTCGCCAGGAAACAACCACAGCATCGAGCAAATTTCGCCGACATCAAAAAAAATTGCAAACCCTTACTGCATAAGGATCGCACACACATGCCATTCACTTAATTCCCAGTGTACTGGGAAGACAAATTATAGCGTCAACTGGACAGTTCTCCCATTTCACTGGGAGAGAATTTTGGAATTGGCCGTAGTCTTTGGCGCGGTCTTGCGCGAGCATCGTCTTCGTGCGGAGCTTACCCAGGAACAGCTCGCCTTCGAGGCTGATATCCGGCGTAACTACGTCAGCATGCTCGAGCTGGGTGAGAATCAACCCACGCTGACAATGTTGTTTGCGCTTGCGGCCGCCTTGAGGTGTGCGCCAAGCGATCTGCTCGCTGAAGTCGAACGAAAGGTGCAGAGGATGCGGAGGTCGAAGAAAGCCGCGTTGAAAAAGCCAACACCCAAGCGCGCCCCAGTGGCCGCCAAGAAAGTGCAGGCAGATTCACCGACAGGAAAGCATAGCCGGCGCGCCCGTACCGACACGTG
The DNA here is from genome assembly GCF_905221015.1 of Paraburkholderia nemoris. NCBI lineage: Bacteria > Pseudomonadati > Pseudomonadota > Betaproteobacteria > Burkholderiales > Burkholderiaceae > Paraburkholderia > Paraburkholderia nemoris. The sequence continues at coordinate 222,356 of NZ_CAJNBO010000016.1, forward strand.
AGCCAACCACGCACTGCCCTAACCCTCGCCTCTTGGCATACTAGTCTCTGACTAAAGAAAGAGAGCAAGCGGTAACACGGCGTTGATCTGGTCGGCGAGTTTCTATGGAAACCGCCGATTACGACCGACGTTTTCGCTGGGACTTTGTGGTATTTGCCTCCTCTCGACCCGATCGTTTCTCCAGCTTCAGTCGCAGAAAGTTGATCTCGGCCTGCTGCTCCAGGCAAACGGTCAGCAGCGCACGATATCTATCTTCGCAGCCCGATGCACACCGATTCACTCCACTAAGAGCCTCGTCGTCTCCTCTTGAGTCCCCCGCATTTGTTGACTCCTGCAGCGACTGCTTCGGACCGACGATTTGCTTAACAATTTCCGGATGGCTGCTATACAAATTTGCACGGCTAACCCCCGCAGCCCTGCAAACTGCGGACACTGACAGTTTCCTCCCCCCGGTATCGCTAGCCAGGAAGGCGATCGCGGCTTCGACCCGTTCAAGAACGCTCAGTCCGCCATCGGAGCCCGCATGCTCATTGTTCATTTTCGTTAGTCTCAATGTCGGCTGACCCGGTCAAGAAGCCAGCGAGTACCGTGTTCGCGCCGTCGAGGCGACGTTCTACGAGCAAACGCGTTTGCGTGCATAAATCTCGGCTCAAAAAAACCTCTTGGTCGCGAGCCCTACGCTCCCACCATGCACGGTGCTTCGACGTAACACTCAAATTGCTACATCCCGAGCAGACATCTGGTGATCGCCTTATTTCGTTTGGCCCTTTCGCGTCTCCCTCACATCGCGAGTGTGCACGCGAATACACACAATATCCCCAATCGCAAGGTGCAATTACTACGTTCTCTTTAATGAGCCGGTCTACAAGTGCCTTCAAGCTCTTCCGGCCGCGGAAGCGGCTAACCTGTTGCCGCACATGCTTGAACGCCGTCGCTGCTCGCCCCCCAAGCTCAGAACTGGTTAATAAATCAGTGAGGGCAAGCGCGAGTTCCTCACGGTCCGCCTCTTCCAGCATCTTAGCGAGGTGATGGTCTCTACCAACGTAGTGCTTGTCCGTGAACGCTTGATATACATGTCCCAGTTGAGCACTTACCGGCTCAAGATTGCTCTTGTCACGTCGTACAGCCAGTTGCGCGAAGGTTTTCCTTGCCATATGACAATGAAACTTCTTTGCTTTGATCATACCTCCGACTAAACCACTGCGGACAAACAACCTGATACGTCGTTCCAAACCAGTTTTTGCTAACCGCCTCATCCGCACATTGGGTCTAAATAGCGGGGCACCTGGCGACCGCCCCAAAAATAGTGCGTTGTTCCTTCCCGTTATCGATTTCCGGAATGAAGTTAGAACTTCTAAGTACTGCACAATTCTTGGGACCGGGTCACCCGCCACCCATGTTCTGCGCCGTGCGCCTCTCTTTGCTGCAATTCCATTTATGTACGCCAGAGAAGATCCGTCTTTCGCGCGCTCCGTCGTCAGGCAATTGATGTCCAAAGCAAGTAGCTCACTTACTCGGAATCCGACAAGCATCAGCAACAGGAAGGCACAGGCCCCTTCCGTCACAGAGAGGGCTGTTGACACGAATTTGTGGAGTTGACCAACGTACCCTAGTTTCTCGCACAATCTCTTGAACTCATCGCGCTCCGAGATTTCGGAATAAAATTTCTTCGACATTGCCTTGCGAACTGACTTCGATTTCCCAAGTTCCTTTTTTCCTTCTTTCCAAGATGCTTGCACAATCTCGGCGATGAACTCTCCAAATTCATCTATCCAGCCAAGAGCCCCAATAATAAGAGATATCGCCACATCGTCATCCAATGCCTTCCAGGGTCGTCCCTCACGCGTCTTAACCAATGCAAGTATGTCGTCCGTCAACTCGTCTACGTCAATTTTCAACGATTGGGAATATTTCTGTCTGATCTCCCACATGCGTCTGAAGATAAGAATCCACTTCTCAACAGTTGCACGAGAAGGGTGATCATTTTTCATGGTGGAGCGAGATCGTATGCGGGAGAAGAATTCCAAGATTTCACCTGGACCTATATCTGAGAATCGCCAGATTGACTTGGAAACCATCCAATGCAAAAGAACTTTCAAATCATTAAACGCTGCTCGAAGAGTCCGTGGACTGTATGTCTCACGCCAGACATTGTCTTGCCCATATCTGGCAGAAAATAATTGCTTTGCAGAGCTAAGCAATGTGGCACGTTCATGCTTCGTACCATGCCCTTTTGGCAAGATGGAATTCCACTGAAGTAGAATAACTTCACCGGGAGACAAGTCGTCTCCCTCGACCTCCCAAACTTCTCGCCCCATCTTTACAATTCCGCCAGACATTGTCACTCCAGATCAGGAATTTTCATCAATTTCGCCAGCTCAGCCGCCTGCTTCATAACTGGCGGAGATATGGCGGGAATTATTTCGTTATTAATAATTTCGAGCGTATCCGCATATAAAGCGTTGAATCTCGGCATCCAGCCGCGGCGCAAAGCGCGCTCCTTTGCCTCCTCGAGGGCTGTCTTCGCCGCTAAGATGCGTGCGATGATTTTTGGATCGTCCAACGGCACAATCGCTCCTTGACACGTGCTGCATCGGGTGAAGTTCTCACATCGAACTCCAACTGGCGTCACTCCGTCCGCCCCCTCGAATGGATTGGAGCAATCAAATCCAAACACTGTTCCAGCCACTTTTTCTGCTCCCGCTGCGCTATGCCTTTTACTTCCTCTCGACCGCAGCACGACCTCTCCTGTCGCAAGTTGACCTTGAAACCGTGTGATAGCTCGGTGTAACGTCTCGGGAAACTTATCGATGCTCGTATATAGCGACGTTGTTCGGGTGCCCCTGTGGTTCAATCTTTTCTTGGGAACCTCGATAGAGCCGGATGCCTCATGGTGTAACCTAGCGGAGGTAGGGCGCCAATCGTCAAAATCAAAGTCTGGCAGACCATTATCCTTAATGAATTCGAAAAGGTAGTTATGAAGCGACTGGACGCTGGGGACTGTCGGCCGATCAGTTCGCAAACCTAATGACAGAAATACGCAGTTACTATCGGCTGAGCGTGCATATGGACGTAGGCCGGTATTCATAGTCAATAGCCTTCGAACAATGTTCGGAGCAGCCCATTTTTTACCGACGGGGAAGTCAACTCTCTGCACGCGACCGGCCCGCGGCTTTTCCCAGTTGAGATATTCGATATCGCTTCGTAAAGGATGGGTTGTTATACAATCCACCTCCAATCTACGGATCGGCATTGGATTGCCTCCAGTCTGAACTATGACGGAAAGGTAAAAGGGCAATATGTCAGACGTTGTCACGCAAATAAGTGACTTCAATGCTCCAAGGCCGCCGCAATCGGCAACGCGACGAGCAAGGCTTTGCTTCGCACGCGCCACAGCTCTTTGTCCCGGGATTCGCCCATTTCCGAGAAGCAACAGGTCTCTTAGTGTTTTTGCAGTTTCGGCATCCTCCGGACTGTGCTCGCCTTCCTCAGAAAGCAACGCTTGTCCCTTGAGAATTCGTGCCTCGATGATTTCGATCTTCGAGTAGCAGATGTCGAGCACAGTCATTGCGGTGTTCATTGACAGCGCTTCTCGTGCTCGCGGCTCGTCTCGAGCGAAGGGTGGAACGGCAAAGGAGGTTTCTTTCTGGACTACGTCGAACGCATTCCTGCTGCACCAACGCAACACGGAAAGCACCGTATTCTGGGTACTCTGCATCGTCGATCCGTTTAAGCCCGTTCCCTTAAGCCAAATGTGAAAGTCACTTGCAACTGACGCGGGAAGCGGCACGCGACTTTTCAGGTTCGAACACTGCAAACATAGAACAAACTTGCGGATCCATCGCCAATTTTGCCTTTGCGTAGCGATAGCCGTGTGACCGTATAGCGCAGCATGTGCTCGTAGCAACGCCTTTGCGATCGCCGGAGCCACGTCCATCTTAGAGCAGTCGAACTTCGCTGCGACATGCCCGTGTTCGTCAATCAACGAGTAGCACAATTCGCCGAATTCGCGCCTAAGTGTCATTGGTGGCCCCATACAGGTACGCTAGTGCATCCACGACGGCTGGCCTGGTGTTACGTCCCGGCCTAAATTAGGGTTGTCGTCGCGAGCTATGTGGCGTGAGATTGCGTGGGGCGTCGCGCACTAAATGAGGAATGGAATGGGCCTCGTTTAGTGCGCGAC
>NZ_CAJNBO010000017.1:0-218015 GCF_905221015.1 Paraburkholderia nemoris
AAGGTCGCCGCGCAACTGAACGGTCGACCCCGTCAGACCTTGCAATTTATGAGCCCTGCCGAGAAACTGGCGGAAACGTTGGGTGTTGCGCTGACCGGTTGAATCCGCCGCCGCTTTCTTTGCTTATCTTTCTTTGCGGCGGCAAAGAAAGTAAGTGCCGCCCCGCACAGGGGCAACGCTAATAGACCACTAACAATGCAAGGAAAGGCACCAAGGCCAGAGCCACGAACAACAAGCGCCGCGAAGGCAAAAAAACTCAAGACGCTGCCACTCCAGCCCGCCGCCCCTTGCGGCCCTCCCACCGAACCCGAATCCGATCCATATAAAGATAAACCACGGGAGTGGTATACAAAGTCAGCATCTGACTAACAATCAACCCACCCACAATAGCAATCCCCAGCGGAGCCCGAAGCTCCGCCCCTTCACCACTTCCAAAAGCCAGCGGCAACGCGCCAAGCAGCGCGGCACAAGTCGTCATCATGATCGGCCGAAACCGCAACATACAAGCCTGATAAATCGCATCCTGCGACGACAACCCCTGCCGGGAGGCCTCAATGGCAAAGTCCACCATCATGATCGCGTTCTTCTTCACGATGCCGATCAGCAAGATCACCCCGATCAACGCAATGATGCTGAACTCAGTCTTGAACAGAAGCAAAGCCAGCAACGCCCCCACGCCCGCGGAGGGCAGGGTCGACAAAATCGTCAGCGGGTGGATATAGCTCTCGTACAACATCCCCAGCACGATATACACCGCCGCCAACGCGGCCAGAATCAGGATCGGCTGGTCGGACATCGACTGCTGGAACGCCTGGGCCGTACCCTGGAAGCTGCCGTGGATCGTTCCCGGCATGCCGATCTGCGCCATCGTGTCGTAAATCGCCTGCGTCGCGGTCGATAAGGACACGCCCGGCGGCAGATTGAACGAAATCGTCGAGGCCACGAACTGGCTCTGGTGATTCACCGACAACGGCGTATTCCCCGGCCCGAAGCTCGCGATCGCCGACAACGGCACCATCGTTTCCTTCGAGGTCGACACGGCCGCCCCCGACGAAGCACTCGACTTGCCGCTCGCCGCAATCGAATTGATCGCCTGGTTGCGCGCGGAATCGGCAGCAATGCTCGCCACGCTTGACGCAGTCGTGCCCGCGGTGCCGCCCGTCGTCGCGCTCGTACTCGCCGTAGCGGTTGTCTGCGAGGTCACCGTGCCGGCCGGCGCGTTGGTGGTCTGCGCACCGCTCGCGCTGCCGCCCGAGGTGCTGACGTAAATCTGTTTCAGCATGTCCGGGCTTTGCCAGTACTTCGGCGCCACTTCCATCACAACGTGATACTGGTTCAGCGGGTTGTAAATCGTCGAGACCTGGCGCTGGCCGAACGCGTCGTACAAGGTGTTATCGATCTGCGCCGGCTTGATGCCGAGGCGCGCGGCAGTCGCGCGGTCGATCGTCACCATCGCCTCGAGGCCGCCTTGCTGCTGGTCGGAGTTCACGTCGGCGAGTTCGGGGCGCGCCTGCAGCGCCTCGGTGAGCTTCGGTCCCCACAGATACAGGTCAGGCGTCGAATCGGCCAGCAGCGTGAACTGATACTGTGCGTTCGATTGCCGGCCGCCTACGCGAATGTCCTGCACCGCTTGCAGGAAAGTCCGCGCGCCGGCCACGTCGCCGAGTGGGGCGCGCAGTTGCTGGATCACCTGGTCGGCGGAGAGCTTGCGCTCGCTCTTCGGCTTCAGCGAAACGAACATGAAACCGGAGTTGGTCTGCCGGCCGCCGGTGAAACCCGCCACGCTGTCCACCGCAGGGTTCTTGCCGACGATCTCCATCATCTCCGAGAACTTGCCTTTCATCGCCTGGAACGACGTGCTCTGGTCGGCCTGGATGCCGCCGACCAGCCGGCCGGTGTCCTGCTGCGGAAAGAAGCCCTTCGGCACGATGATGTACAGCCAGATGTTCAGTCCAATGGTCGCGAGCAGAATCATCACGATCAGGCGCGGATGCCGCAGCGCCCAGCCAAGGGTGCGCTCATAACCGCGATGCATCGACATGAAGCCGCGTTCGAGCCAGAGGCCGAAACGTCCTTCTTCCTTTTTCTCATGCGGCTCGCGCAGGAGGCGCGAACACATCATCGGCGTCAAGGTGAGCGAGACGATCAGCGACACGCCGATCGCGAGCGACAGCGTCAGCGCGAACTCGCGGAACAGCCGGCCGACAATGCCGCCCATCAGCAGAATCGGCAGGAACACGGCGACCAGCGAGATACTGATCGACAGCACCGTGAAGCCGACTTCGCGCGCGCCGAGGAATGCGGCCTTCATGCGTGGCACGCCATTCTCGATATGCCGTGAGATGTTCTCCAGCACCACGATCGCATCGTCGACCACGAAGCCGGTCGCGATCGTTAGTGCCATCAGCGAGAGGTTGTCGATCGAAAAGCCCAGCATATACATCGCGCCGAACGTGCCGATGATCGAGATCGGCACGGCCACGCTCGGAATCAGCGTGGCGCGCCAGTTGCGCAGGAACAGGAACACCACCATCACCACCAGCGCTACCGCGATCATCAGCGTGCGCTCGGTGTCTTTCAGCGACGCGCGGATCGTCGTGGAGCGGTCGGCGGCGGGCGCGATGTCGACGTCGGCGGGCAGCGACGCGTGCAATTGCGGCAGCATCCCCATCACGCGGTCGATGGTGTCGATAATGTTCGCGCCGGGCTGGCGGTACAGAATCACCAGCACCGAACGCTTGCCGTTGAAGAGGCCCAGGTTGCGCAGGTCTTCGACCGAGTCCACCACTTCGGCGACGTCGGACAGCTTCACCGCCGCGCCATTACGGTACGCGATGACCAGATCCTTATACTGCGACGCCTTGCTCGCCTGGTCGTTGGTGTAGATCTGCACGCGGTTCGGGCCGAATTCGATCGAGCCTTTCGGGCTGTTCGCATTAGCCGCGGCGAGCGCCGCGCGCACGTCTTCGAGACCGATGCCGTAGTGGGACAGGGCATTCGGTTCAAGTTCGACACGCACAGCCGGATTCGCCGAACCACTCACATCCACTTCGCCGACGCCGTCCACCTGCGAGAGCGACTGCTGCAACACGGTGGCCGCCGAGTCGTACAACTGGCCGGCGGTCAGCGTCTTCGACGTGAGCGCGAGAATCAGGATCGGCGCGTCGGCCGGATTCACCTTGTGGTACGTCGGGTTGCTGCGCAAGCTCGCCGGCAGATCGGCGCGCGCGGCGTTGATGGCCGCTTGCACGTCGCGCGCGGCGCCGTCGATGTCGCGGTTCAGACCGAACTGCAGCGTAATGCGCGTCGAGCCGACCGAGCTCTGCGAGGTCATTTCGGTGACGTCGGCGATCGAGCCGAGATGCCGTTCGAGCGGACTCGCGACGCTGGTCGCGACCGTGTCCGGGCTCGCGCCCGGCAGCGTCGCCTGCACCGAAATGGTCGGGAAATCGACCTGTGGCAGCGGCGCGACCGGCAGCTTGGTGAACGCAAAAATACCGGACAGCGCGATGCCGATCGCCAGCAGCGTGGTGGCGACCGGGCGGGAGATAAACGGACGCGACAGGTTCATCGCTCAAGTCCCTGCATCGGTGGCGGGCGGCACAGGCTTGCCGCGATTGAAGCGTTCACGCGCGCGGCGGGCGAGCGAGTCGAAGCCGAGATAGATCACCGGCGTGGTGAACAGCGTGAGCAACTGGCTGACGATCAAACCGCCGGCAATCGCGATACCGAGCGGGCGGCGCAATTCCGAGCCGGCGCCGGTGCCGAGCATCAGCGGCAGGGCGCCGAGCAGGGCGGCAAGTGTGGTCATCAGGATCGGCCGGAAGCGCAGCAGACACGCCTGATAGATGGCTTCGCGCGGCGGCTTGCCTTCCTCGCGCTCGGCGTAGAGCGCGAAGTCGATCATCATGATGGCGTTCTTCTTCACGATACCGATCAGCAGCACGATACCGATGATGCCGATGATGTCGAGATCGTGCCCGGTGATCAGCAGCGCGAGCAGGGCGCCGACGCCGGCCGACGGCAGCGTCGACAGAATCGTGATCGGGTGGATGAAGCTCTCGTACAGCACGCCGAGCACGATATACATCGTGACGATTGCCGCCAGGATCAGGAACAGTTCGTTCGACAGCGACGCCTGGAACGCCAGCGCCGCGCCCTGGAAGCGCGTCTGGAACGACGCCGGCAGCCCGACATCCTTCTCCGCCTGATCGATTGCTTTCACCGCCGCGCCGAGCGATGAACCGGGCGCGAGGTTGAACGAAACGGTGGTGGCCGGGAACTGGCTCAAGTGTGTGACGAGCAGCGGCGCCGGTTTCTCGATGAACTTCGCGATCGACGACAGCGGCACCTGGCCGCCCGACGAAGTGGAAGAGGGCAGGTAGATCGATTTCAGCGACTCGGTGTAGTGCTGCATCTGCGGCTGCGCTTCCAGAATCACGCGGTACTGGTTCGATTGCGTGAAGATGGTCGAGATGATGCGCTGGCCGAATGCGTCATACAGCGCGCTATCCACGGTGGCCGGCGTGATGCCGTAACGCGACGCCGTGGCGCGGTCGATTTCGATGTAGACCGACTGGCCGTTGTCCTGCAAGTCGGTGGCCACGTCCGCGAGTTCCGGCGACTGCTTCAGCCGGTCGACCAGCTTCGGCACCCACGTGGTGAATTCGCTGATGTTCGGATCGGTCAGCATGAACTGGTACTGCGTCGGGCTGACCGTGGAATCGATCGTCAGATCCTGCACCGGCTGCATGTACAGCGAGGCGCCCGGAATATGCGCGACGTCCTGCTGCAACTGGCGGATCACGTCGCTCGCGGTGTTGCTGCGGTCGTCGCGCGGCTTCAGGTTGATCAGCATGCGGCCGCTGTTCAACGTGATGTTGCTGCCGTCCACGCCGATAAACGAGGTGAGGCTTTCCACGTCCGGGTTCTTCAGGATCTGCGCCGCGAGTTCCTGCTGACGTTCAGCCATCGACGCATACGACACCGACTGCGGCGCCTGCGTGATCGCCTGGATCACGCCGGTATCCTGCACCGGGAAGAAACCCTTCGGAATGTACACGTACAGCACGCCGGTCAGCACGAGCGTGAGCACCGCGACGAATAGCGTGGAGCGTTGCCGGTTCAACACCCAGGTAAGTGCGACCGCATAGCGGGCGATCACCCAGTCGATAAACTGGTGGGCCTTCGCTTCGAAACGATGGCTTTCATGCGGCGGTGTGTGGCGCAGGAGTTTCGCGCACATCATCGGCACGAGCGTGAGCGAGACGATCGCCGAAATCACGATCGTCACGGCCAGCGTGATCGCGAATTCGTGGAACAGGCGTCCCACCACGTCGCCCATGAAGAGCAGCGGAATCAGCACGGCGATTAGCGAAACCGTCAGCGAAATAATCGTGAAGCCGATCTGTTTCGAGCCCTTCAACGCGGCTTCCAGCGGCGATTCGCCTTCTTCGACATAGCGCGCGATGTTCTCGATCATCACGATCGCATCGTCCACCACGAAGCCGGTCGCGATGGTCAACGCCATCAGCGACAGGTTATCCAGCGAGAACCCGCACAGGTACATCACCGCGAGCGTGCCGATCAGCGAGAGCGGCACCGACAGACTCGGAATGATGGTCGCGTAGACGTTGGCGAGGAACAGGTACATCACCAGCACCACCAGCACGACCGACATCAGCAATTCGAACTGCACGTCGCGCACGGAGGCGCGGATCGTGGTGGTGCGGTCGGTGACGATCTCCACGTCGAGCGCGGCGGGCAGCGACTGTTGCAGTTGCGGCAGCAGCGCCTTGATGCTGTCGACCACCTGGATCACGTTCGCGCCCGGCTGGCGCTGCACGTTCAGGATGATCGCCGGCGTGTTGTTGACCCATGCGCCGAGCTTGGTGTTCTCCGCGCCCTGCACGATGTTGGCGACGTCCGTCAGCATGACCGGACGGCCGCCCTTGTATGCGACCACGGCGCTCTTGTAAGCCTCCGCGTCGGTCAGTTGGTCGTTCGCGTTGATCGTGTAGTTGCGCGTCGGGCCGTCGAAGTTGCCCTTCGGCGTGTTGACGTTCAGGTTCGAAATCGTGGTGCGCAAGTCGTCCAGATTCAGACCATACGCGGCGAGCGCGCGTGGGTTCGCCTGAATCCGTACGGCCGGGCGTTGACCGCCAGACAGGCTCACCAGACCCACACCCGCGACCTGCGAGATCTTCTGCGCGAGACGCGTGTCGGCCAGGTCCTGTACCTGCGTGAGCGGCATCGTCTTCGAGGTGATCGCGAGCGTGATGATCGGCGCGTCGGCAGGATTGACCTTCGCGTAGATCGGTGGCGCGGGCAGGTCGGACGGCAGCAGGTTGCCCGCGGCGTTGATCGCCGCCTGGACTTCCTGCTCGGCGATGTCGAGCGGCAGATCGAGGCTGAATTGCAGCGTGATGATCGACGAGCCGGCCGAGCTTTGCGACGACATCTGATTCAACGACGGCATCTGCCCGAACTGGCGTTCGAGCGGCGCAGTGACCGACGAGGTCATCACGTCCGGGCTCGCGCCCGGATAGAAGGTCTGCACCTGGATCGTCGGATAGTCGACCTCGGGCAGCGCGGAAAGCGGCAGAAAGCGCAGCGCGACGAGACCGACCAGCATGATCGCCGCCATCAGCAGCGCGGTGCCGACGGGACGCAGAATAAAGGCGCGGGATGGATTCATGCGATAGTTGCCGTGCCTTTATTCCGAGGCTTGCGCCGCGTGTTTGCGATGATGTCCATGCGCGCCGGATGCGCCCGAAGCGGCAGCCGCGCCGCTTGCACCGCTCGCACCACGCGCGCCTGAAGCGCCGCGCGGCCGGTCGGCCGGAATCGTGATCTTGGCGCCTTCCTTCAGCCGGTCCGAACCGTCGATCACGACGCGCTCGCCGACCTGCAGGCCGGATTTGATGCTGGTGCGTTCGCCGTCCACTGGACCGATCTTGACCGGACGCACGGTCACCGTGTTGTCCGGCTTCACGACATACACGAACTGACCCATCGAGCCGTTCAAGACTGCCGGCGTGGGTACGATCACGGCGTCCTTGATCGTGTCCACGAGCAGGCGCGTATTCACGAACTGATTCGGGAACAGCACGTTCTTCTCGTTCTGGAAGACTGCGCGCAGTTTGACCGTGCCGGTCGTGGTGTCGATCTGGTTATCCAGGGTTTCGAGCGAGCCGCCTTCGAGGGACGTTGTGTTGCTGCGGTCGTATGCGGTGACCGAGAGCTTAGCGCCCGTTTGGGTCTGCTGGAGGATCTGCTGCAGGTTGTCTTCGGAGGTCGTGAAGATCACGCTGATCGGCTGCAACTGCGTAATCACGACGATGCCGTTGGTCAGGCTCGGCGTCACGTAGTTGCCCGGATCGACCTGGCGCAAACCGACGCGCCCCGACACCGGCGCCGTGATGCGCGCATAGACGAGGTCGAGCTTGAAGGTATCGATGTTTGCCTGGTCGGACTTCACCGTGCCTTCATACTGCCGCACGAGCGAGGCCTGCGTATCGACCTGCTGGCTGGCGATCGAGTCTTGCGAGAGTAGAGTCTGATAACGCTTCAGGTCGAGGCGGGCAGTTTGCAGCAGCGCCTGGTCACGCGCGAGGGTGCCTTGCGCGTTCTCCAGGGAGATCTGGTAGGGGCGCGGGTCGATCTGGGCGAGCACGTCGCCCTTCTTGACCATTTGACCTTCCTTGAAATACACGTCCTGCAGCACGCCGCTCAACTGCGGTAGCACGGTGACGTTGGCGAGCGGCGTGACCGTGCCGAGCGCGGTCAGCACGACCGGCATCTCACCTTGTGTGGCGGTCGCCACGTGAACCGGCTGCGGCATGTTGGAGAGGCCGCCAGCGCCACCACGGCCCGCGCGGCCGCCGCTCGCGCCGCTTGCACCGGCAGCTCCGCTCGCGCCGCCGCCGGGGCCGCCCCACGGATGCCAGCGCCACAACACGATCCCGAGGATGACCAGCGCCGCCACGATCAGCGCGATGTTGCGCCCGCGATGGCTTTTTGCTGCGACCGGTGAGTTGCCGGGACCGCCGACAGGTTTCCCGGTGGTGGACGGTTGCGAACCGGGTTGAGAAGCCGGGGCGGCAGGGCGTGAAGTTTCCGAATGCTTTTGTTGTTCGTCCATCGGTTCGGTCTGGTGGCTGGCTTTGATGTGAGCCGCTCGTGCGCTTGTACCGCTTCAAGAGTTCAGCGGACCGGCACGCAGGCGGCATGACAGGCGGTTTCGACAGCGGACGCGCCGCAAATGTTCAGCGCGATGCTACCCGAGGCGCGGGACAAAGATGTTAACGCATTGCGGCATCATGACAGGTCGGCGGGACGTTATCGAAGGGCGATAGCGGCAAGCCGGGCGAGCGCCCGCGACGGGAATGCGTGATCCTACGTCGCGGGCTCTGTAACAGTCCACCCGTGTATTTTTCTTTTGATTACGAAGGTTACAGTGCGAGTGGAGGGCGGCTGGGAAATACCGTGGCCGCCGACCGATGATCGCCCGCGCGTTTCAGTTGTCGAGGCGGCGCCCAGGCGTACCGCCGATCTCGAGAACGATCTTGCTGATGCATTCGAGCAGGGCCGGCGCCGCGCGCGAGATCAGCCAGTCGCGTGGACACTGATCCGCGGAGCCGCCGCAATTGACGGCGTAGCGTTCGCCCGAGGGGCCGGTGAATCCGGATGCGATCGCGTTCAGACCGTCGTACCATTCGCCCGTGGCGATCGCGAAGCCTTGTTCCGCGGTTTCCCGTAGTGCGCTTGTCAGGCGGCTGCTGACATGGCCCCAGTCGTCGCCTTCGGCGGCTTGCAGGCCGATCAGCAATTTTTCCCGTTCGGGTTCGGCAAGCGCTGACAGATAGGCGCGGCCGACTGCAGTGCGGCTGAGGTTCATGCGCGAGCCGATTTCGAGGCGCGATACCAGCACCGCCGAACGCGGCCGGATTGCGTCGATGACCACCATGTCGAGGCGGTCGCGTACGGCCAGATGCACGGATAATGCGGTGCGTTCGGCGAGTTCGATAAGGAAGGGGCGCGCCCGGGCCCGGATGTCGAAGTTGCGCAAAAAGCCGTTGCTCAACTCCAGGACCGACGAAGTCAGCACGAATCGCTCGCTGTCGGGCAAGCGGAACAGGAAGCCTGCGCCGACGAGCGTGGCGGTAATGCGCGACACGGTGGGTTTCGGAATGCCAGTCAGCTCGGTCAACTCGCGGTTGCTGAGCGGCGCATCGGCGGCGGCGATCGAGCGCAGCACGGTCAAACCACGTGCCAGCGCGGTGACTTCCTCGCCCGAGCCGTCTTTGTCTTTGGCTGGGCCTGCGGCAGTTCGGGAGGACGTGGGTCGGGTCATATCGTTTTTATGGAACTATATTTCAGTTTTCTGTTCGCTTGCCTGTCAGCAACCGTTCCGCCGAGGTGCGGCAGAAGCCCCAAAATGGGGCATGAATTCCATTTTTCGTCAGAAGATTCATTGTATCGGAATATTTTGCCGAGACGAATGAGACCTCTTTAGATTTTGCTTGACTTAGTCAGCATAACCATAAAAAATGGAATCTCATTTCGAAAGACGGTTTCAGGTTCTGCATTTTGAAATTCTGAACCAACCGTGGTCCGCGGAGTGTCTGGTCGACTACCTCTAACAGTCTCCCGTAGCAGTCCACGCAGTGTCTGTGTCGAGCCCGGCATTCAACATCGCGCGCCCGTCCAACTTTCGAATACCGTCTCTCAGGTTCTAGCACGGCCCTCGGAATGGCTAGAACTTTTTAAGGCGTCACGGAAACGTGACGCCTTTTTTTTCGTCCTATGGCGACACAACAAAATTCGCCCTACCGCGGGTTTCCTTGTCGGCATCAAACCAGCAATGGCCAGGTTTCTACGCCTGCCATCAGCGCCAATGCGTCCAAGGTATCGAGCGTTGCTGCGACCGTCCTGCTTTCAATTTTGCTGTGGTACGTACGTCATCCTGCCGCGTCTACTCGAAGCGAATGCGAGAAATCGGGTTGCTCTGTGGCCAACTTCCGCTTGTTGGCAGTCTGCGGGAACACGCACCAACTGCCGTCATCATGCTTGAAGAAGAACAGCGTGTGCGTTCCAGATTGCGACGCGGTTTCGATGCACACGTATCGTCGGCCACCCAATCTGGTGCGGCTGAAAACGGTCACACGAACTGGCGTCGCGGGCGTCGGCGCGAGCCATTTTTCGACCTGACAACGCAGGGATTGGCCATTCGTGCTCTTCATATCGCTCTCCAGCAAGTCTGAAGGCCACCAAAGTCAGATAGAACGCAGACCACCGACGCCAGCGCCGGCCTGACTTTGGGCCGTCGCCGACGTTAGCGATAGGCGTTATTGCCCGATTTGCCGGCTCACATGGTTTTCCTGCTGGTTCAGCGCGTAGTCTTCGCGCCTGGTAATGTGGCTGCCGTTCTGACTCGCCATGTCGCGCTCTTCCTGGCGAATCTGATGGTCATCGCGATGCAGCCTCGCCGCCTGGGCGCGGGACATCTCACCCTCTCGTACTTCCTGATGGATGCGACGGTCCTGGTTCACGAGGCGATGGTTGACCTCGGCGCGGCGTGGGTGCGTGGCATCCCAGTTCGTTTGCGCCGACGCGGTGCCCACGAATGACAGGGCGAGTGCTGCGGCAGCAGCGATTTTGTAGGCAGCGTTGTGCATGGTCGTCTCCGATTCAGTTGAAGGGACGGTTTCTGGCCGTTCAACTGCTTAACGTTCCGGACGACCACGATGCTGACCGCTCACTTGTGAGTTCTGAAACCGAATATTTCGTGACGACTGGGCTGCGGGAAATCATGCGAACGCAGGGAGATGTTTCAATCTACACGTCTCGTTACACACAAAAACACCGGTAATCTGCCGGCTCAATATAGTGCGCTCACAACTGACAAGTGAGGCGTGTATGAAAAGAGTTTTTGTGCTGATGCTGATGGCCGTATGTCTTGGTAGCGCGCTGGGCGGCTGCATTGTGGTGCCAGCAGGCGGCTACTATCACCGCTATTAAACCGCAGGCAAAGCGGGCGGCGCATGAACAGAAGGCAGATGCGCCGCCGGCAATCCTGAACGGTCTTATTGAACAGTCTTTGTTGGCATGCCGTTGTCTTCAGGGTGCATAGCGGACATGCCCATGCCGCCCGTGGTGTCCGCGGTCTTGCTCATGTCACCGGGAACCCGGTTCCACGGGCTCGATACGGGCTCGCTGTGGTACGTCATCCCTGCCGTCGCGGCACCGTGAGCGCCGCCGCTGCCGTTTCCGCCGTTGCCATTCCCTCCGGCCTGCGCAAACGTTGCAGCGCACGCGCAAAGCGACGCAACAGCTAGACGCGCGAACAGCGCGTTCATCGTCAACTTTTCCATGGTATTTCTCCGGTGATATCGGCATGCGTTTGCAGCGCCGAAGTCTCATAGACCGCTCAAGGCTGACTGGTTGCGTAGCGGCGACGCGCAAGCAGCTACCCGAGTCTGAACAGAACAGCTATTTGCTGAGTCCAGATGTGAGGTATGTGATTCAGTCGCGGTTCGACGCGGAAAATGACAGCGCTGCGAATGCTCCGTTCGTCGGATTGCCATGCGTAATTGCGCGGCCTTGACTGCATATACGGGGAATACCTGCGCCTGGATTCAAAAATGAACTGCAGTATGGCCGTGCTCGGCGCACTGGTGATGGAGCTCCCATTTGACATCGCGAATGCACTGGCTTTCGCTCTTATTTCCGATACGCTCTTTGCTCCCTGTTAATGGAAACGTCATTTGAGGGAGTGTCTCGTGATGAAGTCGATTGCTATTATTCCGGCTCGTCCTCGTCAACTTCTTCGCCATCCTCCGACTCAATCCGGGTGGTTCCACCCGTCGCTGGAGGGTCGCTGGCAGGGAAGGTGTCTTCAATAGTCTTATCGACATCCTCCTCAGACTTTTCACTCGCGGGCTTCTGTTCCTTCGGGCTGGTGGCCATGTGTATCTCCGGTTGCGTTGGGCATGATTTGATGCCTATGCCACCGCAATGGGGCGCGCGGCGGCATAGGCGCTACAGCGGTACCGTTTGGGTTTCAGTGTTCGCTCGGCCGGAGAGCAGGGTCACTTTCCACCGCCTCGCGGGTCGCTGACCAGTACGGCGCCCGGTTGTAGTAGCTATATGTCGACTCTCCCCACTTCGCATCCGCCATCATCGGCCAGTGGTCCTTGTCAAATCCAGGGTCCTCCTTGAGGCGCTGCGCGGCAATGTCGACGACGAAGCATTTCTCTTCCGTATCAAGAGTCAATGCGCTCCACGGGATGGCATGCAGGGTAGAACCCATTCCAAGGAAACCTCCCTCAGAAAGTACCGCATAGGCAATGCGGCCGTTCCTGACGTCAAGCATGATGTCTGAAATTTTTCCCACGTGTTCGCCATCAGATGACATGACCTTGTTCCCATCGAGCGTTGCTGCGGCCATGATGTCCGGCCCTGGTCCTTCGCCCATGCCACCGCCGACGATGTCAGCTCCGCGTTGGGTGTCGCCTTGCGGGTTAATTGAGCCCATGATTCACCTCCTTCAAAAAAGGTACCTCAATGACGCGCAAGCGGTGTTCCCAGTCGAAGCTTCGAGCGCGGGCAACTACAGGCAAAGTCTGGAGGGTATTGGTTGCCATCGGGAGCCTGCAGGAGCGGGCACATTGACGCGGGTTTGTGGACCAGACAAACGCTTCGCCAACAGTGAGTTAATGGCGAGCTCCAAGGCACTCAGGTCGACGGGCTTTGAAAGAAAAACATTCCAAAGCGTGGATTTCTCTTCCGGCGGCATCCGCCCGGAAGCCATGACCACAGGAATCTGGGCAAGCGCGGGATAAAACTTCAGTCGTTCGCATAAGGCAATTCCATCCATGCCTGGCATGTCGCAGTCAGTGACAATCAAGTCGGGAAGGCACTGCGCAGCTTTGGCGAGAGCTGCCTCCCCACCTTCCGCGAGGAGCACGCGGTAACCGCGTCCCACCAGGATAATCTGGAGCAGCCACAGCGAATCTACGTCGTCATCGACGAGCAGGATGGTAGACATATCGCGAACCCAGAGGTATTCCGTTTTTGCGCAACACCTATGCCTGCCAACCTGGCTACGGCCCACTTGTGAAGCCAGGATCAATCCATTGCGGCTGCCCTGCAGCTAGTCCGTTCGCGAGTGAGCGTGTCACGGTGCTGTCTGGCGGTTCTGCGGCCTGGTCCGGCGGCGGCTCGACAGGGCGCTCGTTATCCCGTCGTTGCCGAGGTGGCTTTACTGGCCCACGGCACGGCACTTGCGCAAAGCAGGACGCGGGCTGACACCTTCCGGTGCTAACGACCGCTTCGCTCAAGGAGATTGTTATGCGAGTCGCGACGAGAGGAGTTTTGATTTCAGCATTGATTTTCGGTGTATCAGGTTCCGTCTACGCACAGGGAGCGGGTGGCGGAGGGGCGGCCGGCGGTCAAGGCGGCACGGGAATGAGCAAACCGAGTGCGGATGGTTCAACCGGTACGGTATCGGGCGCGTCTGGGGCGAATAGCATGGCACCCGCTGGTACTACTTCGCACAAGAAGATGCACAAGAAGTCCAGCGCTGCCACGCCGGCGTCGGCGACTAATCCCGGTTCGGGCGGCAGTTGATGACGACCTCCACTCGCGTTAAACGCTCGTTCAACGCTCTCCGTGTGGCACGCCACTTGCGCAACCCTCGGGCCATTCAAACGAAATATGGAGGTTCAAATGACTGAGTCGCATCAACTCACCGCACCGGCGGCCGGGGCTCCGCCGGTTGCGTCCGAGCCGGCCAGTTCCGCCGGGTCATCTCAACAGGACAACGACTCTACAGTGAAGTCCAGCGGCGGCAACGCAGACCGGGCAACCAGTGGCCACACGCTGTCCGACGTGAAGGACAAGATTGCTGGTGCACAGGAGGTGGTCAAGAAGAAGTACCGTGTCGTTTCTGAATCAACCGACGATTACGTTCATGAGGCTCCGTGGAAAGCGGTCACGATGGCACTCATAGGCGGACTTATCATCGGAATGCTTGCTCGCCGCTAACGCGGATTCGGCACTATAGGAGAAGAAATATGGACCCAGTCTCGCATGGAATTATCTTTTGGCTGATTATCGGAGGCATTGCTGGCGCTCTCGCGGGTCGTATCGTCGACGGCGGCGGCTTCGGCATTGTGGTTGACATCATCGTGGGAATTGTCGGAGCTTTCATAGGTGGTTGGCTTGGCGGGGCGATGGGTCTGCACCTGGGAAGCGGCATAATCGGCTCACTGATTACGGCGCTGATTGGCGCGGTCATCCTGCTCGCCGTCTTGCGACTTTTCAGCCGAGGCCGTGCGCGTCCACTCTAAAGACTTCAATTTTTTATCCGCTGAGCGTGCCGCTACTGATGGCAAACAGTTCGAGCCTGAGACAGGCTGACAGTCAGTCGAGCGCTGACGTCGAGCGATGAAGGTGCGGCGGACCGCATCTTCATCGCCGAATCAACCGAGGAGCGAGCAGACCTGGAGCCGTTCCGGGTCTGCCTCGATATGAACGACAGCATGCCAGCACATGACGAGCGACTGACCTGCGGGCGAAAGACAAAGACGCGCTAAAACTTCTCCACCCAAGGTCGCAGTTCAACCTCCCAAGTCCACGCACTGCGATGCTGGCGATGGATATGGAGGTATTCCTTGGCAATGGCATCAGGGTCCAGCCATTTGTCTTCATGGCTGGCAACGTCCGCCTCGGGACGGCTGCTCGCAATGCCGCCGTCGATGATGAAATGCGCGACATGAATATTTTTCGGAGCGAGTTCTCGCGCCATACTTTGAGCCATCCCACGCAACGCGAATTTGCCCATCGCGAATGGCGTCGAACCTGGTAGCCCCTTCACACTCGCCGTAGCGCCGGTCAGAAGGATGGTGCCGTTTCCGCGCGCCAGCATTCGAACGGCTGCGGCCTGGGCTACGAGAAAGCCACCGACGGCAGTGATTTTGAGCGCTTCTTCAAGCTTCTCCGGGTCGATGTCTTCGACTGCCGCGCGGTAACGGCCACTCGCGTTATACACAACGAGATCGGGCGCGCCGAATGCGTCCTCTACGCGGTCAAAAAGTGCGGAGACGTCGTCCGGTTGACTGGCGTCGCAACGTACGGGCAGAGCGCCCGTTTCGTCGACGAGCTCCGTCAGCTTGCTGGTATCGCGGGCTGCGAGCGCAACCTGCATGCCCTCTGCCGCGAACAGTCGCGCGAGCGAAGCACTCAATCCTTTTCCTGCACCCACAATCAAAGCGGTCTCAGTTCGACTCACGGTTCCTCCGAATTCACCAGGGACTGGAGTTGCTACGTATAAACGAAGTTAGCAATTCCAGCGTGTGTGTGACTGCATCCGTATCCGCACACCCTGACCTTTTAGCGGGCTGGGTTGCGGGATGCACGCTTAGTCATATTGTCTGCCGGCAACATGCCCGGCAGAGCCTCCACAAAGAAATCCGCTTGCAATGCGGCCCCAGCCTGCACGTCGTACTGTGCAAAGTCGCGCACACCGGCGGCCAACAGAACTTCGTCGTCGAGGAAGAAGTTTCCTGTGCACTCTTTGGCCGGGCGCGTGAGGATGTAGTGGGCCGCGTCGGCGACGATCTCAGGCGTGCGACATGCTGCAATCATGTCCTTGCCGCCAATTTCATTTTGCACAGCAGCGGTCGCGATAGCTGTTCGAGGCCATAGCGAATTGACGGCGACACCCCGGTCTCTGAACTCTCCGGCAAGCGCTAGTGTGAACAGGCTCATCGTGTATTTGGCAATCGTGTATGCCGGAAAATCGCTAAACCATTTTTCGTCCTGGACCAACGGAGGCGACAGTGTGAGGATGTGCGGATTCGACGCATTGAGAAGGTGCGGCAGGCACGCTTGCGCGCATACGAACGTGCCTCTGCCATTGACCCCATGCATCAGGTCGTATCGTTTGACGGGTGTGTCTAGCGTGCCTGTCAGTCGAATTGCGCTGGCATTGTTCACGAGGATGTCGATGCCGCCGAACAGAGCAACGGCCTCGGCGACTGCCGCCTTTACGCGTTCTTCGTCGCGGATATCCACAACCAGCGGGAGCGCCTTGCCGCCGGCAGCTTCAACGGCTGCAGCCGCCGTATGAATCGTGCCCTCGAGACGCGGGTCTGGCTCCGCGGTCTTGGCACAAATCACGATATTCGCGCCGTCGCGTGCGGCTCTGAGTGCAATCGCGAGTCCGATGCCGCGACTGCCACCGGACATGAATAGTGTCTTGCCAGCAAGGCTCATGGTCGTCTCCTGATGATTGACAGCAGCATACGCTTCCGCCGTCTTTGGCGCGCAGGGGCGCACTGCAGCCTACGCGTCGCAAACCTCCTTCAGCGTAACGATCCCGGCGAACCCGCGAAGCGTGGGAGCGAGCGGCATTGTCTGGCATTTTGCAATTGTGATTTCACGCTATCGGTCTAGAAAAAAGATAGGCCAGATCTAAACTCCTATCGAGATTGTTGCGAGGTGAAGAAATGATGAAGCTTATCGAAGGTGCGGTGTTCCTGGGTGCGCTGATGCTGTATCTGGTGCCGGCAATGATCGCAGACGCGAGAGACCGCGAAGACGCCTTTGCGGTGACGATGGTGAACATCCTGCTCGGATGGACCGTTATCGGCTGGTTCGCGGCGCTGATATGGGCGCGCCATCCGGTGACTGATCGCCGTCTGAAGCAGTTCGCAAAGCGGGCACAACGCGCGGTTGCACGAGTCACTATTGATGCAATAGTTGCTCGCGCTGAAGGTCGTGCTGGGTCAATTCCCTTGTTCAACCCGCGTTTGGTGCCGGTAGTGGCGCGCATCGCAGCAAGCAGCCGTTACCAACATAGAGGTTAGTCGGTGCCTTGGGCCGAGCGCGAATGAACGGTCCTGACACTCGAGAGACGGACGCTGTATTGCGTCTTGTTTTCAGACTTGCTTGTTGATTGACCGGGGCGTCAACGCTCTAGCCAATTGAAGAAATTTTTCTGGAGATTGAAATGGATATGCCTGTTACCGAGGAGCAAGTTCGTACGCTTGCGTTCTATCTGTGGGAGAAAGCGGGAAGTCCCGAAGGGCGTTCCCAGGAATATTGGGCAAAGGCACGGCAACAGCTAGGCGCAGATCGCGCGCTGGCAGAATCGGATTGAGAGGTGGGTTCGGTGTGACTTAGCAATTGCGTTCCTCGACGCAGGATTTTTCGTTGTGTGCAAAAATCGCCGCGCGCGACTTAAGGTCCATACGGTTTGCGGCCCATAACAAGAACAGTTGGCCGCATCTATAAAGGTGACGAGGAGTAGACAATTGATTCAACGTATCTCCGCTTTTTTCACTCAGGTGGTGCATCGGGTGTTGCCCGATCCCCTGATTTTTGCCATTTTGCTCACCGGCGTTACCTTCGCACTCGCGCTTGGATTGACGCCGAAAGCACCCGCCGACCTCGTGATGCTTTGGGGTTCCGGATTCTGGAACCTGCTCGCATTTTCGATGCAGATGGCGATGATTCTTGTAACGGGACATGCGCTGGCTAGCTCGGCACCCGTCAAGCGAGTGCTTGTCGCGCTAGCGAGTTCTGCCCGCACGCCTGGTCAAGGCGTGATGTTGGTGGCGTTTGTCGGCGCCGTTGCCTGCGCCATCAATTGGGGATTCGGTCTTGTTCTGGGCGCGATGCTTGCACGCGAGGTCGCCCGGCGCGTCAAGGGAACCGACTATCGGCTGCTTGTGGCGAGTGCCTACATGGGTTTCCTGACCTGGCATGGTGGCTTGTCTGGCTCTGTGCCGCTCGTCGCTGCCACCAAGGGCAATCCGATGGAGAAGACCGTTGGTCTGATTCCGGTTTCGCACACTATCTTTACGGGCTACAACGCGTTTATCACCATCGGCCTCATTATTCTTTTGCCAATCCTGGCAAGACTCATGATGCCGAAACCCGAAGACGTGGTCACGGTAGACCCGGCCTTATTGCAGGATCCGCCGAGTGTAGAGCGCAAGCTTGCTCCCGACGCGACCTTCGCTGAGCGAATGGAAGAAAGCCGTGTACTGGCCATCCTCGTGGCAGTACTCTGCGCCGTCTTCCTGGTCATCCGGTTCATCAACAAAGGGTTCGTACTGGATATCGACACCGTCAACCTGGTGTTCCTCGCAGCGGGCATTGTTCTTCACAAGACGCCCATGGCGTATGCGCGTGCGGTAGCGGCGGCAGCGAAGGGCGCGTCCGGCATCATGATTCAGTTTCCGTTTTATGCCGGTATCCAGGCGCTGATGGACCACTCGGGACTCGCGGGTGTCATCACGAAGTGGTTCGTTGATATCGCCAATGTCCACACGTTCCCGCTGCTCGCATTCCTCAGTTCGGCACTGATCAACTTTGCCGTGCCATCCGGTGGTGGTCATTGGGTCGTGCAGGGCCCATTTGTTATGCCGGCCGCGCAAGCGCTCGGCGCGGACCTTGGCAAATCTGCGATGGCGATTGCTTACGGTGAGGCCTGGACCAATATGGCGCAACCGTTCTGGGCGCTTCCGGCGCTCGCCATTGCAGGTTTAGGCGTGCGCGACATCATGGGCTACTGCGTCACCGCGCTTCTGTTTTCGGGCGTAATTTTTGTGGCCGGCATGTACCTGTTCTAACTTCTAAGAAAGGGCGGTCCGTCTCGACGTGAGGGGGACCGCCACGCCGTACGTCTACCCGTGGCTATCGACCCACGCTCGGGCCCAGTCAAGTCCGGCATGCTGGGCCTGCTCTTCGGTATCGAAATAGCCAAGGACGCCGGACGCTTCAACGAGCTTGTTGTTTCGTGTGATCGTGCCGCTTGCTGCGTACCGCTCCGGCTCGAGAATGCCTTCCTGCTGCAGGATGGCGTGCCCCCACACGCTATAGCCGTTGTAGCTCTCCAATTCCATCAGCGCGTGACCTCAGCCGACATGCCACGAGAATCAACCCGAAGCACGTTTCCCTCGGGCGTGAACTGCCGCGGAATCGCCGACATATCGGGTTCGTCTGTCGGCGCGTTTTTCTGTAGGTGGCTTTGCTTCGCGAGGAGCCTGGGCGCGGATGTCGGCGTGCGCCGCACATGCACGTTCACCGGGTGCGCAGTGACGGGTCGATGAACTGCGAGCTTGCGTGCGGCACCGACCCCACCGACCCTATGGGGAGCGGTTGCACGGGCCTCCGGCGGATTCCAGACTTCAGTGTAGCCAGCCGCGTACACGGCCGGCGTAAGTGTCGCCATCAGTACGGCCAATCCAATACGTTTCACGCTTTCTCCTTGCCTGCTTTCCGTTGCAGCCACTCTTTGCAACCCACCCCTTGCCCGACGCAGCCGCCATCGCAGCCGGGACAATAATGCCGGTCCCGTATGTCAGCGTTGACGCGCCAGACATTGTCGTTCACTGGACTTGCTGTGCCCAGAGCGTTGCCGTTTTCACAGGCATAAAAAGCCGGCTCCCCGGATTTTCCGCGGCTGACTGCATCGTCAATCGCCTTGTCGCCAAAGGCTGAGCGCAATTCAGCGATGAAGACGGCCATCTCAGGCATGGGATGGACGGGCCTGCGAACGCGTGCATCCATGAGCCACCCCCGATTAAAAATGACAGTGCGTTGCTGTGAAATCGCGCCTGCAGTACTGTATAAATATACAGGTTTTTCGTGTGCGGTGTCCACCGCTAACATTCCGGGACGACGGATCAGATTCCGCGAGCAGGCAGTTGCCGCGCGCTTATCTTCTGGACGCCGTACGTGCAGGCGTCATCGCCTCCTGCTCTTCGCGCGTCACTCGCTACGCCCGCCTGGCCGGCCGTGGGCCGTTCCAGAAGGAGCATGCTGCGCTATACTCACTTTATGGAAATGAATCCGACCTCGCTGAAGCTGTATTGTTGGTGGCACGCCTGACCCAGGCGGCCCGTTTTCACACGTACATCTACAACGTGATGCCGCCAGTTCTGGCGGCATTTTTGTTTTTGCGCGCATGACTGGTGGTGTCCCCAAACACTGAACTCACCATGTCACAGGCGAAACAACCCGTTATCCTCACCGGCGACCGCACAACCGGTCCCTTGCACCTCGGTCACTACATCGGCTCGCTGCGCACCCGCGTGCAACTTCAAAACGAAGCGCAGCAGTTTTTGCTGCTCGCCGATGCGCAGGCGATGACGGACAACGTCGGCCGCCACCAGAAGGTGACCGACAACGTCATCGAAGTCGCGCTGGACTATCTGGCTGTCGGTATCGACCCTGCCAAATCAACTATCTTCATCCAGTCGCAGGTGCCGGAGCTCGCGGAACTGACGCAGTATCTGCTCAATCTCGTGACCGTTGCGCGCCTCGAGCGCAACCCGACCATCAAGGCGGAAATCGTGCTTCGCGGTTTCGAGCGGGATATCCCCGCCGGCTTCCTGACGTATCCGGTCAGCCAGGCCGCCGACATCACCGCGTTCAAGGCGACGCGCGTGCCTGTCGGTGACGACCAGTTGCCGATGATCGAACAAACCAACGAACTGGTGCGCCGTTTCAACAGCACGGTCGACAGGCAGGTGCTGGTCGAATGCGAAGCGGTGCTCTCGCACGTCGCGCGGCTGCCGGGCCTCGATGGCAAAACCAAGATGAGCAAGTCGCTGGGCAACGCTATTACGCTGGGCGCGAGTCCGGATGAAATCACCAGGGCCGTGAACAACATGTACACCGACCCTAACCACCTGCGCGTCAACGACCCGGGCCAGGTTGAAGGTAACGTCGTGTTCGCGTTTCTGGATGCGTTCGAACCGGACGTGCCGATGGTCGACGAACTCAAAGCACATTACCGTCGTGGCGGCCTGGGCGACAGTGTGGTTAAGCGCGCACTCAACGATCGGCTGCAGGCGATGCTCGCACCCATCCGGGAACGCCGCCGCGAGTTTGAGACCGACCGCGCGGAGGTGCTGAACGTTCTGCGTCGCGGGACCATGCGCGCTCGGGAAGTGGCGGGCGCGACGGTGTCAGAGGTGAAGAGTGCGCTTGGCTTGAATTACTTTCAGAACTCACTGTAGAAGATCAGCAAGCCGCGTGGCTGTAACCCGGCGCAGACCGGGTGTCGCGCGGTCGTGCTAGCCCAGCCTTAGCTTTGGCAGCGCAACGTGATGTATTGTCACATTCGGTTGATATACAGGACGGGCAATCCTCGAAGGAGACTGATTTGACCGTTCGAAAATCAACGTTGTACGTCGAGAGCGCAACAAAGCATCCGTTTGAGAGTTGCTTCGTCGACCTTGGCGGGCACTCCGCAGAGCGAGCCCTCACTGCGCTCACTGCCGCAGTCCATGCGGCTCAACGTGAAATGAATGCTTTTGACTGGATTGCAGACGCGCTTCCCGGCGCGACGCTCAAACCGGCTCTGGCATTCGGCACAGTTGGCGAACTGTATCGGTCATACACGAGACCCGCTGAGCTGGGACGCCTGAAAGGCGTGTTGCGCTCCTAACCGGGCATTCCAATATGTCCCGCATTCAAACATAGGCGTCTATAGTGGAGTCATCGTCCCGCCCGGGGCGAGCTTCCTGTTCAGGACCGACGCATTTGATGGGGGACGGCACTATGCCTGCTGAATCTGGTTTGGCCTACGACCCGCAGGGACAAACGCCTGGGTCATTGCTGACGCTGGTTGGATATCTCGAACTCTCGCTGGATGAGGGCGAATGCGTCGTCATGATGCGCCGCGGTACAGACGTCTGTGCTGTCTACATCGGCGACCCGGCGGACGAGGACAACCCGTTGACGGGTCACGGAACGATCGCAACGGGCGTGGCCGATGAGATTCTCGAACTGACTCACGCAGGCTTGAACCGGATAACGGTCGGCGACCAGACCTACCGGTTCGTTCGAAGCTTCACTCACATCGAAGACGTTGGAGCAGTGATATTTGCGCCAGCGTAGGCTTGCGCGCATCGCTTGCTGCCTTTGCGGCATCGCGCGCCGGTTCTGTCAACGCGTCCGCTTTCATCCCCGAAAGCCCGGTCCCGAACCACTCCATTGTCCTTTGGAGGTGGGTGGCATACGAACGCATCTCTCACGGCATGGTCTTACCTGCCAACGGTGAATATTCCACCGCAAACCAATCTGAATCAGGCCCCGATGCGTTCGACTTTCACTAAATGGCTGTTCATCGTCTATGTTCTCGGCAGCGGGACACTGTATTCAATGGTCATACTGCTCCTGTTCCCGTTCGTCGGCAGGGCCGGAAGATACTGGTTGGCAAAACAATGGTGTCGTGCACTGGTGGCGGTGATGCGCTGGCTGCCGGGCGTTTCATGTTCGATAGAAGGGCTTGAACATCTTCCTGAAGGGCCGGCGATACTCCTGTGCCGTCACGAATCGACCTGGGAGACACTCGCATTTCTTGCGCTCTTTCCACGGCGCATCAGTTTTGTTTTCAAGGAAGAGCTTCTTCGCATTCCGTTTTTTGGCTGGGTGCTGCGTGGCCTTGACATGGTCAGCCTGAACCGCGGCTCCGCCCGGCAGGCTCATCAGGCCGTGACGCAGGAAAGCGCTGAGAAGCTGGCGAAGGGGGATGTCATCGTCATTTTCCCGGAGGGGACCCGGGTGCCACACGATGCCCCGTTGAGAATGACATCGGGAGGCGTTCGATTGGCTTGCGCGACTGGCGTGCCTGCTGTGCCGGTTGTTCTCAACGCGGGCAAAGTCTGGCCGGCAAAAGGCTGGCCCAGCGGCCGCGGGCAAATTCGTGTGGTGGTCGGCCCGGCATTCTCTCCTCGCGATCTGTCGCAGCAGGAACTTGGG
This sequence comes from Paraburkholderia nemoris, assembly GCF_905221015.1. NCBI lineage: Bacteria > Pseudomonadati > Pseudomonadota > Betaproteobacteria > Burkholderiales > Burkholderiaceae > Paraburkholderia > Paraburkholderia nemoris. Next base: position 22,786 of record NZ_CAJNBO010000017.1, read on the forward strand.
CGAGCCGTCCACGAGTGGATGAAAGACGAACTGCTGCGGCTTTGATACCGTTCCAGTCGTCACACCCGCGCAGTCGCGGCGCTGCGGTCTGCATGCTGCTGTTTGCATGTTTTCACATGCGAACCAAAGCGACCTATCCTTAAGGGACCGCGAGCAATAGTCTCCCGTTTCCTTCCTTCCGGAGGAGGTGCGTCATGTCAATGTCTGCCACTCTTCAGGAGTGCCTGCGCAGCAAGGGCTCCCAGTACAAAATCGTGCATCATCCGCACAGCCATTCCAGCATCGAAACTGCTGCAGCGGCGCATATTCCCGGTGACCGCCTTGCCAAAACAGTGCTGTTTGAAGACGAGCACGGCTATGTGGCGGCTGTGCTGCCATCGACCTACGCCGTGCGGCTATCCGAACTTTGGGCAAAGACCGGACGCCACCTCCTGCTGGCCAAGGAGTTCGATCTGCGGGAGCTGTTCAAGGATTGCGACATAGGCGCGCTTCCGCCGGTATGTACGGCCTATGGCATGCGAACCTATCTCGACGAGAGCCTTGCCCAGCAGCCGGACGTCTATTTTGAGGCCGGCGATCATGAAGAGTTGATTCACATGGGTACGGATCAATTCCTGGATCTGATGGACCGCGCCGAGCGGATACGCTTCGCCCGTCGCATGCAGGGTGTGTCGACCTGACCGGCGTCCGTTGATACGGCCCAGGTGGGGGCTTGATCTGACTGCAGACTCGTTTTGTCGTACTTCTTTAGTTATCTTTGGCCGCATCCACCGAGCCCATTCGAAACACTGAGATACCCTCCATCGGGTCCAGTGTTTCGCGCCACGGTGCGCGCTCCAGCAAGCGGATCGTGTCTTCATAACCCACGGCCCAGCGCCGCTCGATGCCACTCGACGAAAAATCGATATCCCTGTTCAAGTCGTCGTTATCGAATGCCGGCGCGTCCAGTTCCAAGACTTGCATCGTCGTGCCGCAGCCCCAGCCGAGGAGCGCCTGAACCTCGGGCGTATCGCGTTTCTCTTCGGGCAGGTACTGACTGAGTTCGCGAATCACGTGCCGCAGCCGGTGAATCTGCTTCTGTCGATCGAGATGGCTTTCCGCGCGACTCGAATACTGAATGTCGCGCTGCCGGCTCATGACCTGCAGGATGGATTCGGGCTCCGGGCCGCTCGATGGCCACAACTGCACCGAAAAAATCACCGAGCTGTTTCGCGGCCTGTCATCGAGCACGGCTTCTAGTGGCGTGTTCGAGTAGATGCCGCCGTCCCAGTACGATTCGCCTTCCAGCCGCACCGAAGGGAAGCCGGGTGGAAATGCGGCGGATGCCATCACGTGCTCGACGTCCATCGGTGCATCGCGATTAGTGAAGTACCGCATACGTCCGCTGCAAACATTGACCGTGCCGACCGTCAGCCGCGTCGCCTTGTGATTCAGGTAATCGAAATCGATCAACGAAGACAGCGTTTCACGCAGCGGCTCGGTCGAATAGAATGCCGCCCGCTCCGGCCCAACGCGCGTCTGAATATTCGCCCATGACCCGGGTTGTGGGGTGAAAAACGACGGCACGCCTTGCGTGACGATCGCGAGATCGCGCGACCAGTTGGCGAGCCCGGGAAACAACCAGCTTGCCGCATCAGCGCCACGGCGCGCCACGCCGTTCCAGAACTGGGTTAATCGCGCAATACGGTTCTCGGGCAGATTGCCTGCGATGATCGCGCCGTTTATCGCACCGATCGACGTGCCGATCACCCAGTCGGGTTTGACCTTGCGGTCATGCATCGCCTGATAGACGCCGGCCTGGTACGCGCCGAGGGCGCCGCCTCCCTGAAACACAAGAACAACCTGTCCGGGAATGTCCGGTGCGGCCTCCGACTGGCCTGCCGCGTTAGCGTTGCGTTTGCCGTGCGTCTTGTTGCCCATTGCAGGTCTCCCGGACCAATGCCGCGGTGCGGGTGATTTTGCCACGGGTGGGGGAGGCCCGGCGCTGCGGTTTTCCCTTGTTACTGTCGTGGGGAGCTTGCGGGGGTTTCAGGACTTTGCTGCCTGAAGGCCTCAAGCTTTACTGTCTGGGTGTGACGGACTGGACCCGATTGCGTCCTGCACGTTTCGCGTCGTAGAGCGCCGCGTCCGCCGCCTGAACGAGTGCGTTGGGCGTGTTCAGCGTGCTTTGCTCGCTCGTCGCGCACCCGGCACTAATGGTGACCTGGCCACCAGGAATTGGCGCCGTCAGGCCCAACTGCATGATGGCGAGCCGGGCCTGCTCGGCAATGACCGATGCTTCTTCCGATCCCGTGTTGGGTAACACCACGGCGAACTCTTCACCGCCGTAACGCGCGACGAAATCGCTCGACCGGCGTGCTGTTCCTGCGAGCGCTTTCGCAATCGCGCTGAGGCAAACGTCGCCGCGAAGATGGCCAAAGGCGTCGTTGTAATCCTTGAAATTGTCGACATCGATCATGACGAGCGAGAGCGGCTGACCGTTGCGCGCGGCACGGTCGAATTCCCTGCGAAACTGGTCGTCAAAGTAGCTACGGTTATAAACGCGCGTCAGGGCGTCGCGTGTGGACGTATGCAGAAGCGAAGCGTGCGCTTCGGACAATTCACGGTAGAGCACGGTCACTTCCCAGACCAGCACGCATACCAGCACGCCGGGCGCCAGCATGCTGAAAACCCGTGCAGCGTACCAGCCAAGAGTGAACTGAACCATGCTCAACAGATTCAGACTGGCGTCCGCAAGGGAGGCGAGCAGGGCAATGGTGACCCATAGATCGAGCACGGTCCGCAGGCGCCCTTTGTACAGGACCACGGCGACGGCGAGCGCGTCGAGCGAGCAGATGACGAGTCCGGTGCGGCCGCCTAAAACGGCGTTTGTCTCGGAAGCCGCATGAAAAGGCGCGGACAGGTTCGCATGAATGGCAAAGACGCCAAGCGCTGCCGCAAGCGCAGTGGGAACGCCGATTAACGCCCACGTCCAGACATCGATGCGAGGCAGCCCGATCGGCTTGTTCGGGAGGCGGTCGCGTATGAGCGCTGCCAGAATGACGAGTAGCGGAAATCCTGCATGCCAGAAAACCCACATCCACGCCGCGCTCTGGGGCCCGGCGCCGAACAGGCCGGTGCGCGTGAAAACGCCAGGGAACATCAGCAGTTGCAAAGCGACGGTAATCGCCGTGAACGCGTACGCGCCGCCCAGCGCGCCGAGCATAGGTTGTTGCGTCACGCTGAAGCGGGCGCCGAGAAGAAACGCGGCGATTCCCGACGTGGTGAACACCGTAAGCGCACACATCGGCATGAAGGGCGTGATTGCCGGCAACGGCTGGTGCGCACGCTGACCGGCAATCGCGAATATGAGCAGAACGAGCAACGCACATGTACCTGCAAAGACGGCCTGTTTGCGTGTCGCGGGCCCTATAAGCAAGCTGTCCATTCTGACCTGTTCGGTTGGTGTTCTGGTCGTCTCAGTGCATTCGTGTCGCCAAAGGCACGACGCATATGCCGTGCCCGACGATACATCGCGGAGTTTTTCATGGACCGCGTTGATGTTGTCCCGGCAACGCGCGATGGAGCGTCGCAGCCGTTAGGAACCTATTGTCCTACATAACGGCCCCGATAATCGAGTGGTCAGCGTTCGCGATAGTGCTCGGCCATATGGTCGACGAAAGCTCGCACCTTGGGCGCTACGTACCGCGTTTGCGGGTAGAGGGCGTAATAGTGGCGCGTGCCGAGAGAGTAGCCGGGCAGGAGGTGGACGAGGTGGCCGCGAGCCAGATCGGTTTGAACCGTATGCCGCGTGAACGCGGCGATGCCCGCGCCTGCCAGCGCGGCGGAATAAAGCGCGGTGATCGCATCGAATGTGAGGCGGCCGTTCAGTTCGACATGGGCCGGTGCGCCTCGCCCGGAGGTCAGCACCCAGCGGTCCGCCGCATGGGCGCCGGAAAAGGTCAGCAACTCGTGTTTGGCGAGTTGTGGAGGCGTGCGCGGCAGCCCGTGTTGTGCCAGATAGGCGGGTGACGCGACAAGGACGATGTCCGATACCGTCAGCGTTCGGGCAACGAGGCTGGTGTCGGCCAATGGCCCGCTGATCCGTAACGCAACATCGAAGCTCTCCGCTACGAGATCAACAAACTGATCGCTGCAAGACAGGTCGACCTGGAGGTCAGGGTAACGTCTCTGGAACGCCGGAAGCCAGTCCGCCAGTTCAAGGGTGCCAATGGCAAGTGGCACGCTGACGCGCAAGCGGCCAGCCACGGTTTGATGTTCACCGGCCATCGCCTCGGTTGCCGCATCGACACGTTCGAGAATGTCGACGCTCGCCGCGAAGTAGCGTTCGCCCGCAGCGGTGAGTGCAAACCGCCGCGTATTACGGTTGATCAACTGGACGCCGAGCGTGGCTTCGAGCTGCTTCAGTTGGCGTGATACGGTCGAGTGAGAAGTACCGAGCCGTTCGGCTGCAGCAGAAAAACCTTTGGCATCCGCGATGCTGCGGAAGACCCGCATGGCGAGCAGTTGATCCATGAATCGAGCGCGTTGTCGAAGCGTCGGATGCTATCACGACCCTGCAGCCGAACCGCATCGCATCGCGCCGCACACCCGGGCTGGAAGAGGCCAGTTACGAAGTTAGCGACTGCACATCCCGCGTGTTCACCACGGAGCCGAAGGTATCCGCGATTTCGGCTAACGCAGACAGGTGCAACACGTCGTGCGGGACGCTATCCGTGCCGTTGAACTCGATGTCCCGGGTCGCGCACGCGTCGGCCACCACCACAACTTCAAAGCCCGCAGGCACGGCGTCACGCGCAGCGCCGGCAACACAGGCGTGTGTCATCAGACCGCACAACACGAGGTGAGTGACACCGTCGGCTTTCAGCGTCTGTGCCAGATCGGTGCTCGCAAACACACTCACGGAAGTTTTCTTGACCAGCAGATGGCTCGGTCCAGGCTGGATATCTGAACAGATTTGGGCATTCCGGCTATTGGCAGCGAACAACGGCGACTCTGCCGGCGCAATGTGCTGCACGTGCACGACGTTCCAGCCATGGTGATCGGCGTAGTCGACGAGGGCGCGTGCATTCTGCAACGCGCTCATGCCGTTGGGAATCGGCAACGAACCCGTGAAATATTCGTTCTGGAAGTCAATCACCAGCAATGCAGTGGTGTGGGCCGGCAAAGATGCCGGCGTACCCGCACCGAGGATGCTGCGCAGTGTGCGCTTCGACATGATGAGGTTCCCTTCGAAGGACTGGAAAGGAACGAAGTCTAGGGTCCGCAGCTTGTCGCGACAACGCCGTGTGCGTCACAAGTTCTGTGCATGATGTGCACAGTGCCGACGGTATCGTCCGCGGCCTACCGAAGCCCCAGCGCCAGCTCCACAAACTGCATTGCCCGGGCGTTGGCGTCACCACGACGATGAACGATGTACAGCGTAGTGATGGTGTCCGTCTCGTCCAGCTCTCTGAACACCACCCCCGGCACTGCGATGGTCTGCAGTGTCGAGGGCACGATCGCAATGCCGAGCCCGGTAGCGGTCAGCCCGATCAGGGTGGACGCCTGCTGGGCCTCTTGAACCACCTGAGGTTCGAATCCACGCTTCGCGCACAACGCGATAATCTTTTCATGAACCGCGACCCCCGCTTGCCGCGGGTAGGCGATGAACGGCTCGTCGCGCAGATCCTTCACCTTGATCGACGCGGCTTTGGCGAGCCGATGCCGCGCATGCATGGCGAGCACGAGCGGCTCTTCCATCAGCGGCGTGAACACCAGATCGGTAGGCGGCACGCTTTCGGGCATCCGCAACAAACCGACGTCGATTTCGCGCTGCTCGATCGCCTCGATCTGCCGCGATGACGACAACTCCAGCAGCGTGATGTTGACCTTCGGGCGCTGCGTCCGGTACGCATGAATCAGCTTGGGAAAAAACGGTGACAGCGTCGAGGCGTTGGTAAAGCCAACTCGCAACCGCCCAACGTCGCCGCTGACGGTCTCCCAGACGCTTTCCTTCGCGTGTTCGATCCGCGCGAGGATCGCCCGGGCGTCGTCCAGCAAGGCCAGGCCCGCCTCGGTCAGCGCGACCGAGCGGCGCGTGCGGTGGAAGAGCCGCGCGCCCAGTTCCGTCTCCAGCGACTGGATCGCGAGGCTCAGCGGCGCCTGCGTAATGCCCAGCCGCTCGGCGCTGCGGCGGAAATGCAGCTCCTGCGCCAGCACCACGAAAAATTCCAGATGACGGATATTCATTGATTTGCTCTGTAAATCAATAACCTTGATTTGGAGAATAAATCAAAACTGTTTCCCGGGCGATACTGTTTTCCACTTACTCAAACGACGGAGACAGCATGAACGGTGCGGAACTGGTCGAACGCCTGCGGGCGCGACACAAGATCATTGCGCTGGGAATTCGCGCCTCGCGCACAACGGATGCGGTCCGCTGGGCCAAAGCTGCCGGCTACGACACGATCTGGGTCGATATGGAACACAGCTCGCTGCCGGTCGATACCGTGTCGCAACTGTGCTCATGCGCGGTCGACCTCGGCCTGATGCCGTGGGTGCGCGTGCCGGAACGCGATTACGGCACGATCAACCGCGTGCTGGACGGCGGCGCGCTCGGCATCATCGTGCCGCGCGTGGAGACCGCCGAACAGGCGCGCGACGCGGTGATCGCCACGCGCTTTCCGCCGCTCGGCCAGCGCTCGCAACTCGCGACGCTGCCCTACGTCAACTTCGAAAAACTTCCCGCTCGCGACCTCAACCGGCGTCTGAACGACGCGACCGTGCTCAAGGTGCTGATCGAAAGCCGCGCCGGCGTCGAAGCGGCCGATGCGATAGCGGCGATCGAAGGCGTCGACGTGCTCGCGCTCGGTTGCAACGATCTCTCCGCCGATCTGGGCCACACCGGCGAATCGGCGCATCCCGAGGTGGTGGCCGCGTGCCGCAAGGTGATCGCGGCAGCACAGCGTCACGGCAAGGTGGTGATCGTGGGTGGCATGCCGGAGTGCGAGGCGCTCAATGAATTGCGCCGCGAGGGCGCGGCACCGTTTGTGTTTGCCGGCATCGACAGCGATGTTTATCTGGCGGCGCTGCGTGAACGCGTCGAACAGGCACGTCAACTTTAATTCGAACTTCCAATTTCAGATCATGGCAGAAACCCCGCTGATTTCCACGCCGATGCGTGACTATGAAACCCTGTCACGCCCGTCGTTCACGATGCCGCCGCTCGCCTGCGACGCGCACATGCACGTGTTCGGCTCCGAAGACAAATATCCGAAGGTCGAGCATCCGCATTACACGCTGCCGGACGGCAAGCTCTCGCACTATCTGCAGATGATGAGCGTGCTGCACCTGAAGCGTTTCGTGATCGTGCAGCCGAGTTTTTACGGTACGGACAACCGCTGCCTGATCGACGTGTTGCACGTGGCAGGTTCGATCGCGCGCGGTGTCGTGATGATCGAGGAGAGCACGGACGCGGCCACGCTGGATAGCTTCCGTCAGTCCGGCGTTCGCGCGGTGCGTCTCGATCTGTTTGCACGTTCCGGCCTGCCGACCGTTGAAATCCAGCAGTACATCACGCGCATGGCGCGCCTGTGTGCGAGCCTCGGCTGGCACGTGCAGTTCTATGCGCCGGGCTGGGTCGTGCGTAATCTGATTCCGTTTCTCGCTGACGTGCAGACGGATTTCGTCATCGATCACATGGGCTACATGCTCGAAGAAGACGGCCTCACGCAGGCGGATTTCGACCGTCTCCTCAGCTTGCTGAAAGACGGCAACTGCTGGCTTAAACTCAGTGCGCCGTATCGGATCGCCAAACATCGCGGCTACGAAGCCGTGGCGCCGATGGCCGAGGCGATCATCAAGGCGGCACCGCAAAAAGTGATCTGGGGTTCGGACTGGCCGCACATTCCCGATTCGACGCGCGACACCGGCGAATTGCTGAATCTGCTCGGCGCATGGACCAACGATCCGGTGGTGCACAAGATGATTCTGTCCGACAACCCCGCACGCTTGTTCGACTATTGAGGCAATCCACACCCACTATGTCCTACCAACCCAACGCAGCGTTTGCCGGTCTCTTTCGCGCGTTCACGTCGGACCCGCAGAGCATTGGCATCCATCTGACGCAGCAGATGGCGCAGTTGCAGGCGGACGATCCAATGCTGGTGTCGACCGGCAGCGATATCGTGTTGTTTCCCGGCGCGGGGCGCGCGCCGTCGATCGAGAGTTTTCGCAAATCGACGCGTGGCTTTATCGAGTTGACGGCGGTATCGCATTTGCCGCTGGCGCTGGCTTACCTTGCGCGAATGCGTGAACTGTCGCCGCACGACAACGCGTGGCAACGCGACGCGTCGAACCTGCGTAGTCATGCCGAGGCAACTCGCGCGGCGAACTCGCTCGCGTTGTGGCGCGATCAAGTCGCGGTCGCCAGCTTCGCGGGCCACGAGCAGAAGATTGCCGATCTCGTCGACTACACCTGCGGCGTGACGATCGATCTGCTTGATCGGATCGAGAAAGATCACTCGCTGCTGAGCTTCGAACGTCTGAACGAAGAGTACTTCGCCGCGCCGTCCACGAGTGTGTTTCCGGTGCCGATGAACGACGTGATGTTCGCGACCTTCGGGCTGGCGTTTCTCGACATCGTCTACCGCATCGGCAACTGGTTTCGCGCGCAAGCAATCGACTGGAACCGTCTGATGTTCCTCGTCAGCGGACAGTCGGGAAGGCCGACCGCCGGTGTGAGCTGGGCGTCGAACAACATCTGCTATCTGGTGTGGTGCGCGTCGGATCGCGTGCTGTTGCCGGAGCGTGTGCTCATCGCACCGCATGCGCCGTCGTTCTCGGTCGCCGAATTACCGGACGCCGCGGGCATGGCGGAACTGGAACGCACCTATCGGGCGTTGTGGCTCAACACCCGCTCGAGTATCGATGTCGCGCGCTTGCTGTTTCCCGGGCAGCGGCCGTTTCACTTCGATCCGGTGCCGGCCGGCGGCATGCCGCCCATCACCTCGATCGACGACCGCGATGCGACCACGGCGCGCCTGCGCCGCATCATGGAAGATCCGACGCAACTGTTGTCCAACTGCGTCGCTGACTACATCGTCGATCAGTTGTACAGCAATGGCAATCAGCCGCAAAAGGTTGCGATTCCTGGCTTTACGAATGTGACTTTCCCGAGCGCCGTGCAGTCGTAACGACGGACGCCGTACCCATACCCGCGCGTAAGGGCAGCCGCGCGGGCCATAACAAAATGCCCTTGATGAAGGAGACAGGCTTCATGAATTCACTTGCACAAGAGCCGTCGGCGGGTCCGCCGCTCAGCAACGTGCTGCGCATCACGCTGGTGTGCTTCGCGGTGTCGATGATCGACGGCTTCGACACGCTGATGCTGTCGTTCGTCGCGCCCTTGCTGGCGAAGTCCTTGCAGATCGATCACGCCACACTCGGCCGCGTGTTCGGCGCCGGTTTCATCGGCACGGTGCTCGGCTCGCTGATCGTCGGCCCGCTGGCGGACCGTTTCGGTCGACGGCCGATGTTGCTACTGGCGCTTGCCGTAACCGGCATTTTCACGCTGGGCTGTGCCTTTGCCACGTCGGCAACGATGCTGGCCGCGCTCCGGTTTATCGGCGGCCTCGGCATGGGCGGCGCGATTCCGCCGGTGGCGGCGATCACGGCCGAGAGCGGTTCGCCGCAACGCCGCTCCTCGCTGGTGATTCTGATGTTCATCGGTTTTCCGCTCGGCGCGGTGGTGGGCGGTGCGATCACCGCGGCCTTGATGGTGCGCTTCGGCTGGCCGTTCGTATTTCTGATGGGCGGCACGTTCGCCTTGCTCGCGATGATTCCAGTGCTGCTCGTGATTCCGGCGCAAACCGTGAGCCGCGCCGAACGCGTGGCAGCGCGATTGCATGCGGCGCGCGGTCTGAACGTGATCGGCGGCGTGTTCGCCGGTGGCCGGCTTCCGGCGACGCTGGCGCTGTGGTTCGGCGTGTTGTCGAGCATGATTCTGTCGGGCTTCCTGGTCAGCTTCATGCCGACCATTCTCAACATGAACGGCGTCGAACCGGGACGCGCGGCGCTCGGTTCGGTCGTGCTCAATTTCGGCGCGATCGGCGGAGCGCTGGTGATTTCGACCCTGGTCGGCAAACGCGGGCCGTTCGTGCCGGTGGCGATTTCGTTTCTGGGCGGCGCGGTGTTGACGGTGGCGTTAGGCCAGATCATCGGTGCGGGGAATGTCGCGCTTGCGATGCTGTTTGCCGTCGGCGGGTTTCTGGTCGGCGGGCAATTGACGTTTCCGGCGATTGCCAGCTATCTCTTTCCCGCCAACGTGCGGGCGGCCGGTGTCGGCTGGACGCTTGCGATCGGACGCATCGGTTCGATCGTCGGGCCGGTGGTCGGCGGCATCCTGCTGTCGCAGCATCTGTCGTTCGAAGCACTCTTCATGTTGGCGGCGATCCTCGCCGTAGGCGCGGCGCTCGGCATTATTCTCGCCAATGTGCTGCGGCCGCGTGAAACAGAGAGTGGCGCGGTCACGCCGGCTGCGTCTTTTGCGATCACGGGTTCGGAGTTGGGAGAGGCGGGTCATGGCAAGAACTGAATTAGGCGCGGGTCTGCTCACCAGGTTGCAGGAGCTGCCGACCAGCGGCGCGCGCGCAGTCGAAGTCTTTACGACGGACGAGGGCACCTTTCTCGGCGTCCCGCAACTCGCGCGCGATGTGCCGGGTGAGACGCCTTACATGAACGGCGGGGACAGCGACATCGAAGCACCGATCTACCGCTGGCAGGACGGCCGTTTCGTCGAGCATGAAGCGCTGCCCTTGCCCGGCGGCGAAGACCTTGAGTACTTCGAAATCGACGGCCGGCGCTTCCTCGCGGTGGCGGGCATTCGAACCGGCAAGGGGCCGTACGATCTCGATACCGATGCAGTGCTGTATGAACGCATCGCCGGCGCATGGGTGCCATTGCAAAGCTTTCCGGTATTCGGGGCGAAGCAGTGGACGGCTTTTTCGTTCGACTCGCGTCATTTTCTCGGCTTGTCGCAAGGCGTGGTGGTCGACGGTGTCGTGCCGAAACATCCTCGCGAGTCGTGCCTGTTCGAGTGGAATGGCGAGCGCTTCGTGCCGTTCCAGACTTTCAACGGACAGTGGGGTTACAACTTCGCGTTCGTGTCGTTCGGTGGCGAGCACTATCTCGCGTATGCGGACCACGTTAGCGGGTCGTCGGTGAATCGCTGGAACGGCGAGAAGTTTGTCCCGCTGCAAACGTTCGAGGAAAACGGCGGACGCGCGTTCCGGTTCTTCGAAGCCGACGGCGCGCTCTGGATGCTGCACGCGAACCTGCTCAAACACACCACGCTGTATCGATTCGACGGCGCGCGATTCGTCGAGACGCAGATGCTGGGCGGCCCTGGCGGGCGCGAACTGTGTCTGATCGACGGCAAAGAGGGGCGCTATCTGGTGCGCGTGTGCTTTATCACCGGCACGCCGAAGGCACCGGTTGTCGTGCCGCAATCGGAGATTTTCCGCTGGCGCGATGGCTGCTTCGAACTGGTGGGCGACTTCGCGACATCCGCTGCGACGGATGCCGCCAGCTTCGTCGATGACGGTCAGCGCTATCTGGTAGTCAGCAACAGCCTGAGTGAAGAAATCCGCTTTCGCACTGATTCGACGTTATACCGGTTCAACGGTTAGCGCCTAAACGACATCCCCAGCGCCCGGCCGCCCGCCGGGCATTCCCGACAGGGAACAGATATCCCTTCTGCAAGGGAGGGCACCGTTTTGCCTTTTTAAAATAAAACCACTGGAGACGAGCAATGAAAAAGTTTGCCTTGAGCTTAAGCGCATCCGCTGTACTGGCATTGAGCATGAGCAGCCAGGTCGCGCACGCACAAAGCAGCGTGACGCTGTACGGCATTATCGATGCGGGCATTACCTACTTCAGCAACGTGAACGGCCATTCGAACTTCGTCGCCAACGACGGCTCGATCCAGTCGAATCGATGGGGCCTGCGCGGTGTGGAAGATATCGGCGGCGGCACGCGCGTCGTCTTCGTGCTGGAGAACGGCTTCAATCTCTACTCGGGCACGATGGTGCAATCGGGTGTGCTGTTTAGCCGTCAGGCGTGGCTGGGTATCGAAAATTCAACGTATGGCCGGTTCACGCTCGGCAAGCAATACGACTTCTTCTGGGACAACCTCACGCAGTTTGCGATGGGGCAGGTCGCCGGTCAGTACTCGTGGCACCCGGGCGACTTCGATCACCTTGCGGGCACGCTGCACATCAATAACGCCATCAAGTATACGTCGCCGAACTACCTGGGATTGCAGGCAGGCGCGCTGTACGCATTTCCTTCGCAATCCGTATCAGCAGGAACCGGGCGCGTGATTGCGTTTGGACTGCGTTATTCGAATGGTCCGTTGAACCTCGGCGCTGCGTACACCGATACGCATGATCTCGGCCTGAATGGGCCGAGCCAGGCCGGCACCACGTTCTTCCCCGATCTGCCGGCCACGCCTGTGCTGGCGAGCAGCGTCAGCAGCTTCGGTGTGGGCGGCAGCTATCGCTTCGGCAGGAGCCTGACGCGGCTGCTGTTCACCGACACGCACTTCCGCATCGGCCACGACAACGGTTCGATGCCGACCTATGAAGTGAACGAGGTGTTCCAACTCACCCCCGCCACGACGCTGATGGGCGGCTACTGGTACAGCAAGCTCGGCTCGCAGAAGTGGCAGAACGGCACGCTCCTGCTCGATTACGCGCTGTCGAAGCGCACCGATGTCTATACGAGCGCGACTTATCTGCGCGCATCGGGCGGCGCGGCACCGGTGTTCCTCGGCGGCGGTGCAGCGCCGGTGTTTGCCAATGGCGTGTATGTCGGCACAGCTCAGTCGTCGACCGCGGTGCGGGTGGGGCTGCGGACATTGTTCTAGACCTGATGCGTCAACAGCGACGGCGCGGCGTATTGGCCGTGGTTAATTTCAAACCGCCAGTTGGACCCGATCCGGAGTAAGCGTCAGGCGGTGGCGTTCTCCGGAGATCAGGAGACAAGCATGAGTACCTATCACCAGCGCGTCACTCGATGGTTCATTGCAATAGCGATTCCACTGGTCATTCTCGGGTGCGGCGGTAGTGTTCACGACACAGCGCCCGCCGACCCCACTGTCGTCAAGACCCAGCAAGGACAGGTTAAAGGCGTCACCGTCAACGGCGTGCGTGAGTTTCTCGGCTTGCGGTATGCGGCGCCGCCAACAGGCGCGCTGCGCTGGAAACCTCCTGTAGTTGCCGCGGCCTACACGACGAGCATGTACGACGCGTCGCACGTCGGCTCGTCGTGTGTACAGGGAACGGCGACGGCACCGACTGGCAGCGAGGACTGTCTCTTCATCAACGTCTACGTTCCCGGCACCACCGCAAGCACTACGGCGTTGCCTGTTCTGTTCTGGATTCACGGTGGCGGTTTCATTGTCGGCTCCGGTTCCGCGACGGATGGCAGCGCGCTTGCCCAGAAGGCGAACGCGATTGTGGTGACGATCAACTACCGTCTGAATGCGCTAGGCTTTCTGGCTCATCCGGCACTAGCCGCGGAAGATCCCAACGGCGCTTCCGGCGACTACGGCATCATGGACCAGACCGCCGCGCTTGCCTGGGTGCAGAAGAATATCGCTGCTTTCGGCGGCGATCCTGCCAACGTGACGATCTTCGGCGATTCGGCGGGCGGCCATTCGGTGTATGTGCAACTTGCTTCGCCCGGTGCTGCGGGTCTGTTTGCGAAGGCGGTCGCTATGAGCGGTGGCTTTAGCCGGTAGCAGGAGACCTTGCAGCAGGCTGAAACGGATGGCATTGGCTGCGCCAAAACATGGGGTTGCACGGACACCACCAGCGCCGCTTGCCTGCGCAATCTGCCGGCCTCCGCACTGCTGCAAGGCAACCCCGTGGCCTGGTATGCGACGATCGACGGCAAGGTACTGCCGAGTTCGACGAGCGTGGCATTTGCCAGCGGCCAGTACAACCGCGTGCCGGTGATATCCGGTTTCACCGAGGACGAAGGAACGTACTTCGTGGGGGCGGCATTCGATGCGCAGGGCAATCCCGTGACATCCGCGGGCTACGAAACGGCGATCCAGAATTTCCTCGGCGTGCCCGGCGCCGCCACCGCGGCGCTTTATCCGGCGAGCCAGTTCACCTCGCCGAGCCAGGCACTGGCCAAAGCCACGGGCGACTACCTGTTCACCTGCAGCGAAATGCAGGACGCCGACAACCTCGCGAAATATTCGCCAGCGGCTTACATGTACCGCTTTTCGGATCCCGCGCCCTATAGCGTACACAGCCTGATTTCGTTGCTGCCGCCCACCACCATGAATTACGGCGCCTTTCACTCATCGGATCTCGACTACTGGTGGCAACTGATCCCGATCCCGACGGCGAACCAGGCAAGCCTGTCCACGGCGATGACAACCGCGCTTGCAGGTTTCGCGCATACCGGCAATCCGAATTCGGGCAGCACGGTGGCGAACTGGCCGTTGTATACGTCGGCGACCCGGCAAACGCTCGACTTCGGTTATCCGGTCTCGAACACTTACGATGCGTACGCCGCGCATCAGTGCGGTTACTGGTACGGCGAGGCGCCGTTGCACGGGCTGTAGCGTCGTCAGGACTCGGCAGGGAAGAGTGCTGCCCGTGATGCACGGGTGCACCACGCGGATGCACCACGGCCAGCGCAAACCCTGCTTACGGTTTGATCCGTTCTCCGAAAACCATTCCACAAAAGCTTGTTTGCGATTCCGTATCCAGGTCGCTAGATTCATTAGTATCGCAATGAATCGACGGAGGCCGTATGGCCGCACTTTCAGCGACGCTTATCTGGGGCGGACTTCGGCATCCTGTGCGAAGTCTGCAGAAGCAATTGTCAAAACGCGCGCCTGTTACGCCTGAGCAATCCTCAGACGAGACGGCTGCCGCGACCCATACGTCCCCATCGCCCGAACAGCTCGAACGCATTGCGGCTTACGCGCGCTGCGGCTATTTCCATATGGAATACACCGCTGGCATGTTTGTCGTGCCGCTCGAGATCCCACGGGAATAACGCGCCCGGCGGCGATCGCGCCGTAAATCCGCGGCGAACGGGCAAAGCAGGGTCGCTGCAAGCCGGAGCATCCGAACCGATGCTTCTTTAGAAATGACAATTAATTGGTTCGGCTTCGGCTAACTCTCTTTCATAGTGTCTTCTGATGGCTATAGGCGGTTGCATTCGCAGATGGCTTAGACCCGCGCGTACTGATTCGCGCGATATCGACGGAGACATCATGACGCTTGAACTCGCAGAACGCCCCACGCTTGCATTGCTCGAAGCCGCCCGTGCGAACGCCGCCGAAGCCGGCTTGCCCTATGCCGGCGGCCTGTCGCCAAAGGATGCGTGGGCGCTCGTCCAGGCCGGCGACGCCGTGCTGGTGGACGTGCGTACCGCCGAAGAACGCAAATTCGTTGGACTCGTGCCGGACAGCCTGCACGTCGCGTGGGCGACAGGCACGAGCCTGACGCGCAATCCGCGCTTTGCGCGTGAACTGGAAGCAAAAACCGGCAAGGACGCCGTCGTGCTGCTGCTGTGCCGCAGCGGCAACCGCTCGGCACTGGCCGCCGAGGCCGCGGCGAAAGCCGGCTTCACGCAGGTCTTCAATGTTCTGGAAGGCTTTGAAGGGGAACTGGACGGCGCGCAACGGCGCGGCGCCAGCAATGGCTGGCGCTTTCATGGCCTGCCGTGGATTCAGGACTGACAGTCTGATCGTCCATGCTGCACTTTACGGGGAGTAACCGCTGTGGCTGTGTTTGATGTCGATGAGATTGTTCACGCGCTTCAGACGGTCCGCCAGCAATGGCGCGAAGTGCAGAAGCGCTCGCTCGAGCCGGGCGGGCGCGAATTGCCGGGGCGCGAAGCGCTCTCGGAGATCATCGAAACGCTGAAGGGCGTGCTTTTTCCGATGCGGCTCGGGCCACCCGATCTGCGTCAGGAAAGCGAAAACTTCTATGTCGGGCACGCGCTCGACGCTGCGCTGCATGCGTTGCTGAGTCAGGCGCGTCTGGAGTTTCACTATCGCAGCCGCCATCAACCGCCGCCGGCCGCCACGATCGAGGCGCAGGCCGGTATCGCGGTGCGCGCTTTCGCGGCGCGCTTGCCGGCGATTCGCAGCTTGCTCGATAGCGACGTATTGGCCGCGTTTCACGGCGACCCGGCGGCCGGCAGTGTGGATGAAGTCCTGCTGTGCTACCCCGGCGTGCTGGCGATGATCCACCATCGGCTCGCCCATGAGCTCTACGGGTTGGGGCTGCCGCTGCTGGCGCGCATCATCGCCGAGCTCGCACATGCGCAGACCGGTATCGACATTCATCCTGGCGCGCGGATCGGCGCGGGGTTCTTCATCGATCACGGGACGGGTGTGGTGATCGGTGAAACGGCCATCATCGGCGAACGCGTTCGGCTCTATCAGGCGGTCACGCTGGGCGCGAAGCGTTTTCCGCGCGATGCGCAGGGTCATCTGGAAAAGGGCCACGCACGTCATCCGATCGTCGAGGACGACGTCGTGATTTACGCGGGCGCCACCATTCTTGGACGCGTCACGCTCGGGCAGGGCGCGGTGATCGGCGGCAATGTGTGGGTCACGCAGGATGTCGCGCCGGGTTCGCATGTGACGCAGGCTGTGTCGCGCAACGAAGGCACGAGCGCCGCAGCAGTCCGCGAACGGCCGCTGCGCGATCAGGAGACAGTCGCGGAGCCTGCCACGGCCGGAGCGGCTCGATGAGCGTGCTCGTCAGAGACTTCGGCGCCGCGGTGCGGCGCTTTCGTGAGGCGTCCGGCTGGTCGCAGGAGCAATTGGCCGAGCACGCCGGGCTCAACCGGTCTTATGTCGGCGAGATCGAGCGCGGTTCTGCGATCGCGTCGATTGTCACGCTCGACAAGCTTGCCCGTGCTTTCAACGTGCCGGTCGAACGCCTGCTCAGTCATTCGTCCGATGGCGTGAGCGTGGCCGCGCGCCCCCATTCCGCCGCACTCATCGATCCTGCGTCCGCTCGTTAGACCGCTGCTTTGCCGTCTATAGCATGTTGAACGGCCAGGGGCGTCTTCCCATAATCACTTTCGTTCATAAGCTTTCCTGTTTTTCTTCTATCAATCCTGGAGCTTCAGATGACAGCAACAGTCGGCGGCCTGACGGCGCTCGGCGATACCGCAGCACGGCAACTAGCCAATGCCACCAAAACCGTTCCGCAACTCGCCACGATCACGCCCCGCTGGCTCACGCATCTGCTGCAATGGCTGCCGGTCGAGGCAGGCATCTACCGTCTGAACCAGGTGAAGAATCCTGAAGCCGTCAAGGCGGCCTGCACCGCGCGCGAAGATGAAAGCATCCTGCCGCGCACATTCGTGCCGTACGAAGAGCAACCGCGTGAGTACTTCCTGAATGCGGTCAGCACCGTGCTCGACGTGCATACGCGGATCTCCGATCTGTACAGCAGCCCGCATGACCAGATCAAGGAACAACTGCGCCTCACGATCGAAACGATCAAGGAATTGCAGGAAAGCCAGTTGATCAACAACCCGGACTACGGCCTGCTTGCGAACGTGGCCGAAGAGCAGCGCGTGTTTCCGTTGACCGGTGCGCCGACGCCCGACGATCTCGACGAATTGCTGACCAAGGTATGGAAAGAGCCGGCATTCTTCCTGACGCATCCGCTCGCGATTGCCGCCTTCGGCCGTGAATGCACACGCCGTGGCGTGCCGCCGCCGACGGTCAGCCTGTTCGGCTCGCAGTTCCTGACATGGCGTGGCATTCCGCTGATTCCATCGGACAAGGTGCCGGTTGCCGATGGCAAGACCAAGATCCTGCTGCTGCGCGTGGGCGACAAACGCCAGGGCGTGGTCGGTCTGTTCCAGCCGGGTGTGGCCGGCGAACAGGGTCCGGGTCTGTCGGTCCGCTTCATGGGCATCAACAACCATGCGATCGCGTCGTATCTGATCTCGCTCTATTGCTCGCTCGCGGTGCATTCGCCGGACGCGCTGGCGGTTCTCGATGACGTGGAGATCGGCAAGTACCATGACTACCCAGACACCTACAAGTAAGCCCATGGATAGCGTCCTGCCGCACGATGTGCCGACGGGTCCGCCCGCGGGTTTGCCTGATCCGGCGACGTTGGCGTCACTCGCCAATGCGTTCTTCTCGGCGCTGCCGGGCAACGCGCCGCAGGTAGGCGGTGCGCCCGACGTGGCCGCCACGCTGCCGTACACGGCGCCTGTGACCGGCGAGATCAGCAATCCGGCCCCGGCCGGTTCGCCGCTCGCGGGTCCCGGCGGCGCGGGCACGGGTGTGCCCGGTGCAGCGTTGCCGCAGGGGCATGTGCCGGGAGGCAACCTGTTGCCTTCAGCGCCGACGCATGTTCTGTCGTTGGGGAATCGCGCGCCTGCGTTGGCTCCCCATGCCGTTGCGCAGAACGGCTTGCCGGATAGCGCGGTGACCGTTGCGCCGGCGCTCGATCCGCGTTTTGGCGGGGCGGCGCTGGGCGTACCTGAAGCACACGGTGCGCAGCGTCCGTCCGCGGGTGGTGCAGCGCCTGCGTCGCCTTATTATTTCCTGGGCGAAACGGCACAAGCCCGGACATCGACGGTGGCTTCGCCGGATATCGTCGTGCCGGGTTGGAATGAAGTCAGCGCGCAATCGCTCGGACTCCCTGGTGTCGATCAGCCGCTCGCCGAGCAGCGCTTTCCGTACGACAGGCCGGCAGCATCGCAAGCGGCACCGGGCGTCGCACCGGCACAGCACACCGCCGGTTCGCACTATTTCCTGAATCTGAATGAGGGATCGCAGTTTCCCGGGCACTCTTCCGCTAAGACGGATGGCGTGCCGCATGCCGGGCCGTCAGCACATCCGCCGTTCGATGTGAATGCGATCCGCCGGGACTTTCCGATTCTGCAGGAGCGTGTGAACGGCCGTCAGCTGGTGTGGTTCGATAATGCCGCGACCACGCACAAACCGCAGGCGGTGATCGATCGGCTCGCGTATTTCTACGCGCATGAAAACTCGAATATCCATCGGGCTGCCCATGCACTAGCCGGCCGCGCCACAGATGCGTACGAAGCCGCACGCAGCAAGGTGCAGCGTTTCATCGGCGCGGCATCGCCGGAGGAAATCATCTTCGTGCGCGGCACCACCGAAGCGATCAACCTGATCGCGAAGACGTGGGGTGTGCAGAACGTTGGCGAGGGCGACGAGATCATCGTCTCGCATCTGGAGCATCACGCCAACATCGTGCCGTGGCAGCAGCTTGCCGCGCAAACCGGTGCCAAGCTGCGCGTGATTCCGGTCGACGACAGTGGCCAGGTTCTGCTCGACGAATATCGTCGGCTGCTCAATGACCGAACGAAAATTGTGTCGGTCACGCAGGTGTCGAATGCGTTGGGCACCGTGGTGCCGGTGAAGGAGATCGTCGAGCTCGCACATCGTGCAGGTGCGAAAGCGTTGGTCGATGGTGCTCAGTCTGTGTCGCATATGCGGGTAGACGTGCAGGCGCTTGATGCGGACTTCTTCGTGTTCTCGGGGCACAAGGTGTTCGGTCCGACCGGCATCGGCGTGGTCTACGGCAAGCGCGCGATTCTGGAAGACATGCCGCCCTGGCAGGGTGGCGGCAACATGATCGCGGACGTCACCTTCGAGCGCACCGTATTCCAGCCTCCGCCGAATCGTTTCGAAGCGGGTACGGGCAATATCGCAGATGCAGTGGGTCTGGGTGCTGCGATCGATTACGTTCAGCGCGTGGGCATCGAGAATATTGCGCGCTATGAACACGATCTGCTGGCGTATGCGACGAGCGTGTTGCAGCCCGTGCCGGGGGTGCGCCTGATTGGCACGGCGCGCGACAAGGCCAGCGTGTTGTCCTTTGTGTTGAAGGGCTACGAGACCGAGGAAGTAGGGCAGGCGCTGAACGAAGAGGGCATCGCCGTGCGCTCGGGGCATCATTGTGCGCAGCCGATCTTGCGGCGCTTTGGCGTGGAAGCTACGGTGAGGCCGTCGCTTGCGTTCTACAACACCTGCGATGAAGTCGATGCGCTCGTGTCGGTTGTGCGTCGGTTGTCTTCGCGACGCTAATGAAAAACGGCGGCCGTTTGTTACGGCCGCCGTTTTCTTACGCCTGCATTCAGGCAATTCCCGCCAGATAATCCCACGGATAGATCCCCTGCGCGTGTCCGTCGCTGAACGCGATCTGCACGCCGTAGCCCATCGGCTGCATGTCGACAATTGCGAGGTGTGGCTCGATTCGCGCCGTCTTGCCCGAATGCATCAAGCGACGGCATGTTGAGCAAGGGCACCGTTCTCTCAGTGTGGCGTTGTCGATCCACTTCGTTTTGCCATCACGCCACGTTAGAGACAGTCGCCCCGTCGCGGCATGAATCGTCACGTGTTCGGGCGCGTTCATCAGTGCGCCTTTTCAAGCTGTGCCAACGCTATCCGTGCGGCCTTGCGTACTTCCGGGTCGGGATCGGTCGCGGCTGCGTGCAAGGCGGGCAGTGACGTTGTGTCACCTAATTCGCCAAGCGACAATGCCGCTTCCTTGCGCAGATTGCTGATCGCATGCGTGAGCAACGCGGCGACTGCCGTGCTCGCGGTAGCGTTTGCGTTTGCATCGCCGAGTTTGCCTAGCGCGCGGACCGCCTGCAAACGGACTTGCCAGTAGTCGTCGTGGAGGGCCGCGATCAGTGCATCCTGTGCGCTCGAAGCGCGCAGTTTGCCGAGCGTGGCCGCCGCTTCTTCACGGACCTGCCACGCGGCATCGCGCAACGCGCTGAGCAACGCGGCGATGGTCTCATCCGTCGCTGCTGCGCCGATGCCCAACGCGCCGATTGCAGCGCGCCGCACGGCGGCGCTCGCATCCTGCGCGGCGGTGGCGGTAAGAGGGGCCAGCGCTCGTTCGCTCTTCAACCAGCCGAGCACGCTCACGGCTTCGAGCCGCACACCATCTTCGCTTGCGTTCAGCGCGGCCAGCGCGGGTTCCAACGCACCCGCATAGCGCAATTCGCGCAGACCGCGAAGCACAGCCTGGCGCACGAACGGATCGCTATGCGCGGTCCACGGCGCGAGCAAAGGCCCGGATTCAGGATCCTTCAGATTGGACAGACTCAGCGCGGCTGCGTCGCGGACATCTTCCGCATGATCTGCCAGCGCTTCGCATAGTGCCTCAACCGCGTCAGTGCGCTCCCATGCACCGAGCACTTCGGCGGCCTGAGCGCGAACGTCCGATGATGGGTCGGTGCGCAACGCGGCGACAATCGGTCCGAGTACGGCTTCGTCTTCGAGGTCGGCGAGCGCAAGGAGGGCGATGCGGCGCACGGCGGCGTCCGCGGATGCGAGGCGCGGCAGGAGTGCGGCGGCTTCCGGATCGAGGGAGTCGGGGTCGAACGTCAGCGGAAGCGAAATATCGGTCATGAGTTGAGTGGTGTTTTGAGGGTTCGCTACTAGCGCAGCAGATAAGGAATGTCGACCCTGACCGCATCGGTCGGGCAATCCTTCTCGCACGGCATGCAGTACCAGCATTCGTCGAACTTCATGTAGGCCTTGCCTTTGCTCAGGTCGATCGCGAGCAGGTCGAGCGGGCACACATCCACGCAGACTGTGCAGCCCTTGTCGGCGATGCATTTGTCTTCGTCGATCGTGACCGGCGCGGCGCTGCGCTGGAAAATGTTGTGCGGTGTCGTAGACATGGTGGCTCCTCAAGCGTCGGCCAGCGCGGGCTCGCCGATGCGCAGGTTCTGATAGGCGTGACTCTCGTGGGTGTCGAGCGGCACCACGTACGGCTCGACAGCGCGTTTTTCGCTGACCATGCGACCTGCTGCGTCTTTCTTCAGATGCGTGTGGCAGAACCAATCCGCGTCATTACGCTGCGGATAATCGACGCGATGGTGGTACAGCCCCCAGCGGCTTTCCGTGCGATACAGCGACGCATGGGCCGCCATTTCGGCGCAGTCGCGAATCGCACGAACTTCAGCGGCGCGCATCAGTTCGTGCGGATTGTCGGCTTTGATCTGATCGATGTCGGTGGCGATTTCCGCGAAACGTTGCAGGCCGATTTCCATCTTGCGCGTGACCTTCGGCGGCTGAAGATAATCGTTCACCATGCGGCGCAGCTTGTATTCGACTTGCGCCGGCGCAAGCCCTGTCTCCCGTTCGAGCGGCGCATAGATCCGCGCCCGTTCGGCTTCGATCTGCTCGTTATCGAGCGCCGCATGATCACGGCCGTCGACGTATTGCGCCGCGTTTTGCCCCGCGAACCAGCCGTACGTGAATGCACCGAGCATGTAGTTGTGCGGTACAGCGGCCATGTCGCCGGCGGCGTAGAGACCGGCGACCGTGGTTTCCGCGCGCTCGTTCACGTAGACGCCGGATGCGCTATGGCCGCTGCAAAAGCCGATCTCCGAGATGTGCATCTCGATCATCTGCTGCCGGTAATCGGTGCCGCGTCCCGCATGAAATCGTCCCCGGCTCGGGCGTTCATTCGTGTGCAGAATTTGCTCGATGGTTTGAATGGTTTCTTCGGCGAGGTGGTCGAGCTTCAAAAATACCGGCCCATTGCCGCTTTGGAGTTCCTGATAGAACTCCCACATCATCTGGCCGCTCCAGTAATCGCATTCGATAAAACGTTCACCCTTGCCGTTCGCGGTGAAGCCGCCGAGCGGGCCCGTCACATAAGCGCAGGCGGGGCCGTTGTAGTCCTTGATCAGCGGATTGATCTGGAAGCATTCGAGGTTCGCTAGCGCGGCACCTGCGTGATAGGCCATCGCGTAACCGTCGCCTGCGTTGGTGGGGTTTTCGTAGGTGCCCATCAGGTAGCCCGAGGACGGCAAACCGAGGCGTCCTGCTGCCCCACAACTGAGAATGACGGCCTTCGCGCGCACCACATAGAAATCCGCCGTACGGCAATCGAAGCCCAGTACGCCGCAAGCGCGCCCTTGCGCATCGGTCAGAACACGCGTGACGACGATGCGATTGGTGATCGCAATGCGCGCGCGTTTGAGCTGCCGGTAGAGCACTTTCTTGATGTCATGGCCTTCTGGCATGGGCAGAACATAGGAGCCCATGTGATGCACTTTCTTGACCGCATAGTCGCCTGTGCCGTCTTTTTCGAACTTCACGCCCCAGCGGTCGAGCTCTTCGATGGTCTTGAAGCTGTGCCGGGCGTACGCGTAGACGGCTGCCTGATCGACGATGCCGTCGTTGGCGATGGTGATTTCCTTGGTGTACTGCTCGGGCGTGGCGTGGCCTGGGATGATGGCGTTATTCAACCCATCCATGCCCATCGAAATCGCGCCGCTGCGCTTGACGTTGGCCTTTTCCAGCAGCAGGACCTTCAGATTTGGATTCTGTTCTTTTGCTTTGACGGCAGCCATCGGACCGGCGGTGCCGCCCCCCACGACGACCAGGTCGTACTCGATCACGTGCGTATTCATTTGCTCTTCCTTGTAGTCTTCTTCTCTTTCTGGCGGTCGATGCGAAAGCGGTACTGAAACGCGTCGCCGCGGAAATAGAGGTATTCGTAGTCGATCGGCGTGCCGTCCGCGCTATGCGTGAGACGTTCGATGCGCAGCACCGGGCTGCCTTCTTCAACGTTCAGGGCTTCGACGATTTCATCGTCGGCGAGAATCGCGTCGATGGAGACGTCGGCGTGGCCGAGCGGCACCGCGCAGTCGTTCTCGATAATGAGGAAGATGTCGCGTGTGACGAGGTCCGCGTTTGAGATGCGCTTGCCTAACGCTTCCGGCACCCACGTGATTTCGAGGGATACCGGCTCGCGATTGAGCATCCGCACGCGACGGATTTCCGCGACCTTCGTGCCTTCGGGCAGTTGAAGGCGGCCGGCGATGTGCGCGGTGGCGGGAATGAAGCGGATATGCTTGAGCTGGTTGACGATCTCGTAGCCCATCGACGACATCGCTTCGGCGAAGCCTTGCAGCGCGCTGACGTTCTGGAAGGCTTTCGGCTTGGAGACAAAGGTGCCCTTGCCGTGCAGTTTGAAAACGAGGCCTTCTTTTTGCAGATCGCCGAGTGCTTGCCGCACGGTGATGCGGCTGACGTTGAACATCGCGCAGAGGTCGTTTTCAGACGGCATCTGCGAATGGGCCGCATACGTGCCGTCGAGAATGCGCGAGCGCAAAGCAGTCTTGATCTGCTCGTAGAGCGGCGGGGCGGAGAGAGGCAGCACGTTGGCCGGGTTGGGTTTCTGCATGATCTGTGGGTTGTCTTTACTTGTTATGACAAGTTGGATCACAGTCTAGTGAGGGAGCCTTGAGGGGCGAACGAAGATTTTGTGCTTTGCATTTCTGCGGAACAGCTTTCGGCGTGCCCGATAGCGCCGGAGCCCCTGCGCGTCTCGTTCGGCGGGCGAGTACGGGGCGGCGGGCGGTCGCAAGCAGCGTCGGCGAAGGACGATTAAACTGGCCCGACCTGTTTGCGATGGAGCTTGCTACATGTCACGTCAGCTTCGCCTCGGCGCTTTCATGCGTCCGACGACAATTCATACCGGCGCATGGCGCTATCCCGGCGCCTATCCCGACGCCAACTTCAATTTTGCGCACCTGAAGCGTTTCGCCCAGACGCTCGAGCGTGGCCGCTTCGACGCGTTCTTCATGGCGGATCACCTCGCGGTGCTCAACATGCCGCTCGACGCGCTCAAGCATAGCCACACGGTCACGTCGTTCGAGCCGCTGACGTTGCTGCCTGCGCTGGCGGCGGTCACGGAACGGCTGGGGCTCATCGCCACGGCGTCCACTACGTTCGATGCGCCGTATCACGTCGCAAGACGGTTTGCCTCGCTCGACCATATCAGCGGCGGCCGCGCCGGATGGAATCTCGTGACCACATCGAACCCCGATGCCGCGCTCAATTTCGGTCTCGACGAGCACGTCGAACACGACGAGCGGTATCGGCGTGCTCGCGAGTTCTTCGACGTGGTCACCGGACTCTGGGACAGTTGGGCCGACGATGCGTTTATCCGCGATACGGAAACCGGCACCTTCTTCGATCCGGAAAAACTGCATGTGCTGAACTACAAGAGCGAGAACTTCTCGGTGCGCGGCCCGTTGAATATTGCGCGCCCCGTGCAGGGATGGCCCGTCATCGTTCAGGCTGGTTCATCGGAAGCAGGGCGCCAGATTGCCGCCGAAACCGCCGAGGTGGTGTTCACCGCGCAAACCTTGCTGGCTGACGGCAAGCGCTTCTATGCCGATGTGAAGGGCCGGATGGAAAAACTCGGCCGTGCACGCGATCACATGAAGATCCTGCCGGCCGCCTTCGTGGTTGTCGGCGATACTTTGGAAGAGGCGCTGGAAACCCGGGCGCGGCTCGACACGTTCGTGCACTACGAGAGCGGCATCGCGTCGTTGTCGATTGCATTGGGGCATGACGTGTCCGGTTTCGATCCGGACGGCCCGCTGCCCGAGATTCCGGAGACCAATGCGAGCCGCACGGCGCGGCAACGGGTGGTTGAATGGGCGCAGCGCGACGGGCTGACGATTCGGCAACTCGCTCAGCGCATCGGCGGATACTCGGGGCTCGAGATGGTGGGCACGGCGAAAATGATTGCCGATCAGATGGAGCAATGGCTGGTGGAAGAGGGCTCGGACGGGTTCAACGTGATGTTCCCGTATCTGCCAGGCGGTCTTGACGACTTTGTTGAGAAGGTCATTCCCGAGTTGCAGAAGCGCGGCTTGTTCCGGCGCGAATACGAAGGCGCGACGCTGCGCGAGAATCTGGGTTTGCCACGGCCTGAGAACCGTTTTTTTGCCCGGTGAAACGACCGACTACTGAACCACTAATCGGCCTATTTCACGGTGCATTCGCGAGTCGATGTGACGCCGGGAACCTATTCGCCCGTGCGTGCAGTCAGCTCGCCATTCATCGCGCTGCTCACGACAAACTCATACCGCTCCGGCCGGATATGAAACAGCGTCGACTCGCAGACGCGCCCATCGGTAAGGCGCGAGACCCGTTTCATCACCAGCAGGGGCGCATGTTCCTTTGTCCGAAGGCTGCGCGCGATAGCCGCTGACGCCGCCACAGCAGTAATGCTCATGTCCGCGCGGGCGATTTTCCATCCAGGCATCGATTCGATGATCTCGTAAGAAGGCCGTGTTTGCGCCAGCTGTTCGGAGATCGTTTCCGCTTCCGGCAGCAGCCACGTCTGCGCCAGCGCGACGCTGACGCCGTCTACGGAATGCAGCCGCTCGAGATACACGGCGGTCTTGACCTCGTTCGCGAACACACCGGCCATGTCGGCCGGCAGCTTCTTGCCAGGCTGCATGCGCAGGAGCTTCATTTGCGGCTCGGCGCCCTGGCGCGCCAGTGAATCGTAAAAGCCCCGCAGTACATCGAGGCGATGCTGCATGCGCTTGCCGCTGGCAAAGGTGCCTTTGCCCTGTTTGCGTTCCACCAGCTTTTCGTCCGCCAGTTTGCCGATGGCAAGACGCACCGTCACGCGGCTCACGCCAAAACGCTCGCTGAGCTCGGCTTCCGACGGCAACTTGCCGGAAGGCTCGTAACTGCCATTTTCTATTTCGCCGCGCAAGGTGCCGGCAATCTGATCGTAAAGCGACGTGACGTTCTCACGGACCAGGCTCATTGGTTCCTTTTCCTCTTGCAGTACGCATCGGCACTGCGATGAATTGATGCTGCGGGCTAAGCCATATCTTCGTATAAGGATATGAGAAGAGCTTAGATCGACAACTTGTATTAATACGTATTATGCCAACTTTCCGGCAGGTCATGTCCCCATGCGGACGAATCTTGGCCGCCTTACAGGAGCGGGGAAGTGGCAAACGAAACATCGAGCTATGCGTCGGTCGCAAGTGTCAGTCCAGCCGCGCCGCAACACGCGAGTCATTCTGCTGCGGCGCAATTGCCGGCGCGCGGGAGTCTGTTGAGGGCTCGCGCGGGATTCCTGCTCGCGTGGCTGTGCTTCGTCGCTATCGCCTGGATCTTGCCCGCGCCACAAGGTCTGACGCCGCACGGCAGGGCTACGCTGGCTGTGGTCGCGTGGGTGGCGATCGTGTGGATCACCGAGGCGATTCCCGTCGGCGTGAGCGGCATTCTGCTGCCGATGCTGCTGGTGTTGTCGCACGCGGTGACGCCGTTCCCGAAAGCCGCAAGCGGCTTCGCCGCGCCGGTCGTGTTCCTGTGTCTTGCCGCTTTCCTGTTTTCCGCGATCATGCAGGCGGCCGGACTCGACCGCCGTATTGCGCTGGTGTTGCTCGACAAGCTCAAGGTGCGCTCGGCGAATGGCGTGATCTGGGCGATGTTCGTCGTCAACTTCGTGATGTCGCTGGTGGTGCCCGCCGCCAACGCTCGTGCGGCTGCGTTGTTGCCGGTGACCAATGGCATCGTCGGGCTGTTTGGCGATAGCGCCCGGGAGCGTAATGCAAGGAAGGCCATCGTCATCCAAACGCTGGTCTATGGCTCGATGATCAGCGGCATGTGCATTCTCACCGCGCATCTGCCGAATATGGTTGTCTCCGGTTTGCTGGAGAAGCAGCTCGGTGTGCGGATTTCGTATTTCACGTGGTTCCGGCTGCAATGGCCGTACCTCGGCATGTTCGTGCTGACGCAGTTCTGGGTGCAGCACTATTTCAAATCACGCGGCGTGCCGGTGCCCGGCGGCCGTCAGGCGATCGTCGACGCGCGCCGCAGTTTGCCGCCGGTGGCGCGTCAGGACTGGCTGGTGCTCGCCGTATTCGGATTCGTCGCTGTTATGTGGGCCACCGAATCGCTGCATCATTTGCAATCGGAAATCGTCGCGTTGATCGCACTTGCGCTGATGTTCGCGCCGGGCGTGCTGCGTTCGAGCTGGAAGGACATTCAGGAACGCACCATCTGGGGCACGTTGTTTCTGCTTGGCGGCGCGCTCTCGCTGTCCGCCGCGATCAGAGATTCGGGGCTCGCGCAATGGGCCGCCGATCACATCTACGCACTCGCGCACGACTATGTCTGGTGGTTGATGCTGGCGATCGTGATGATCGGCACGCATGCGATCCGGATCGGCATGCTGTCGAACGTCGCGGCCGTGACCATGATCGCGCCGATCGCGCTGGCGTTGGCGCCGCGACTCGGCTTGCATCCGGTGGCGTTCACGCTGCTGATCAGCGATACCGACAGCTTTGCCTACCTGCTGCCCACGCAGATCACAGCGGGCGTCATTGCGTATAGCAGCGGCGCCTTCACAACATCGGACTACGCCAAGGTCGGCGTGGTCTCGGTGCTGATCGCGATTGTCTACGGTATCTGCGTGATGGCGCCGTGGTACGCGTATCAGGGCATCCCGATCTGGAATCCCGCCGCGCCCTGGCCGTTCGCGCACTGACCACGCTGCGCTTCACTCCATCCTTTGAGCAAGAGACACTGACGTGAACAAAGACCACGACCACGAGAACGATAACGGCAACGAAAGCATCGAAGCAACGCTCGCAGCAAAGGGCGCCGCACTGCGCAAGCGCCTCGGCCCGCATGTCGCGCCGGCCGGTTTGTATGAGCGTCATAAGGCGCTGCCGTTCGCGGGACGTGTGAGCTGCAACGTGACGCAACTCGAAGCGGGCAGTTGGAGCGAAATCGTGCTCGACTATGAAGTGGGCGCCTCAGGCATCGCCGATGGTGCATGGCTGAAGGCGACCTTCAAGTTCTATTCGGATTGGGCACTGTTTCAGACCAGCGATCCGACCGCGGCCAATTACATCAGCGCGGAATATCACGCGACGCCGCTCGTCCCGGGACAAAGCCCGGCGACTGTCCAGTCGCTGAACGTACGCTTCGACCAGAAGGGCCACGAAAGGCCCTTTCAGAAGGCCGTCATTGTGGATGTTGCCGACGGTTACCTGAATGCCGGCGACCACATCGTGATCCGCTTGGGCGACCGGCGGCGCGGTCCGGGTACGCGGGTGCAGACCTTCGTCGAGGATCAGTTCCGTTTCCGTTTTTACGTCGACCCGCTCGGCACCTCGCGTTTTGTCGCGGTGCCAGGCGATGTCGTGATCGACATCCACGCCGGTGCGCCGGCCCAGGTGCTGCTCAATGGTCCGCGTTTCGTGCAACCGGGGCAAGCCGCGCCGTTCCGGCTTTCGTTGCAGGACCGTTGGGGCAATGCCTGCCGCGATACCGGCGGTGCGGTGCGCGTGCGAGCCTATAACGAACGCCAGCACATTATTTACGACCACGAGCTGCCGTTGCCGGCCGAAGGCTGGGCGAGCATAGCGCTAGCCGACTTGCCGACCACGCCTGGCAGCTTGCGCATCGTGGCGGATGTGCCCTCGCTGCGTGACGTGCGCGCGGCAGAAGTCTTCCTGACGGTGGATGCCGCGTTGCCGGTCACCCGTTCCCTGTACGCGGACTTGCATGTTCACGCACACGATACGGTGGGGACGAACAGTCCGGCCTATAACGCCGCCTATGCACGCGATATCGGCAGCATCGATGTACTCGGTTACACCGCCAACGATTTCCAGATCACGGATGCGAACTGGCAACTGGGCGTCGACACCGTCGAGCAGTTCAACGAGGCAGGACGCTTCGTCGTTTATCCGGTGCAGGAATGGTGCGGCAGCTCGACGGCGGGCGGCGATCACAACGTCGTTTTTCTCGGCGACGAGCGGCCAGGGTTTCCGTACAACGCGCGTGGCGAACACAACCGCACGCTGGTGTGGAACGAGGATATGAAGGGCGCCGCGGTCGAACTAGGCCGCTGGCCGGTGGATGAACTGTGGGACGCCTACGTGGACGATGCCGCTCACCACCTGGTGATGCCGCATGTGGGCGGCCGCCGCTATATCCCTGACTGGCATCATCCGGAACTCGAACGGCTTGTCGAAATTGCGTCGACGTGGGGCCATTTCGACTGGCTCTATCGTGACGTGATCGCACGCGGTTATCAACTCGGTGTGGCCGCGAGCGGCGACGAACATCGCGGCCGGCCCGGCGGTGGTGCGCCCGGCGTCAGCGTGTTCGGCGTGCATGGCGGCCTGACCGGCGTGCTGTCCGATTCGCTCGACCGGCGCTCGGTCGGCGAGGCACTACGAGCCCGCCGGACGTGGGCCACCACCGGCGAGCACAGCGCGGCGCTGGTTCGTTGCGGCGAGTTCCGGCAGGGCGACGCCTTCGCACACTGCGGGCCGGCCACACTCGACTATCGTTTGCTGGGGCGCGCCGGCTGGGAGTATGTGGCTGCCTTCGATCACAAAGGTCTGCTGGTTGAGCGCAATCTGCACGAGGAACTTGGCTACGCGGAACGTCTGATCCGAGTCCGCTGGGGCGGCGCGCGGATTCGCGACCGCTATCGCTGGGCATCGTGGCAAGGACGCATTCGTATCATCAACGGCACGATCAATAATTTCGGCGCTGGAGGCTTCGAGCATGTGGAGGAGGCCGCGTGGCGCACGGGGGCAACGGACATCGAGTTTCGCAGCGATACCTATGGCGACGCCGATAGCATCGAGATCGACGTGAGCAATCTGGCGCAGGCGCGCATAGTGATCGAAGGCACGATCGACGGTTTCGTGAAGGTGGGTGATCCGCTGCAGGGCAATCCATTTGCGCACGCGCCGACCTTTCACTGGGAAATCAGCGGGGCGGAATTGCTTGCCAGCGGCACGGCGCGGCATGAGCTCGGCGGCACCGAACTGTTCCTCGCTGTCGAACGTTTGACGGATCAGCCGTTGCCGGTGGATCTGACTGGGCAATTCGAAGTTGCACCGCAGAACGCCAGCTTCGGCTTTCGCCCGGTGTACGTGTTCGGGCGTCAGCGCGACGATAGCAAGGTGTGGACCTCGGCGCAGTTCATCACATTCGATAGAGATAGATAGCGCGCTTACGCGGTTGCGGCCGCTTCGCGTGGATGAAGGTGGCGGCTGACAGGCCGTCGCAACCTGAAGTGTTCGCGCAGGGTGCTGCCCTCGTATTCGGTACGGAAAAGACCACGTTGCTGCAGAAGCGGAACCACGCCATCGGCGAAGTCCTGCAAGCCACCCGGCAGAACGTCCGGCATCAGATTGAAACCGTCGGCAGCGCCGCCTTTGAACCAGTGTTCGATATCGTCGGCGATCTGCTCCGGTGTGCCGACGACAACACGATGTCCGCCGCCGCCCGCAAGCGCGCGGATCAACTGACGCGCCGTGTATCCATGGGTCCGCGCTTGCGCGAGCGTGGCGTTGAAGAACGTGTGATTACCGTTGCCGTTGCCGGGCAATGAGAGATCGTCCGGCAGGCGCTCGTCGAGTTTCAACCGTTCGACGCTAATGCCCAATATGCCGGCCAGTCGAGTGAGGCTATAGCTCCACGGAATCAGGTCGACCAGCTCATCACGACGGCGCAGCGCCTCGGCCTCGGTTGCGCCGATGATGGTGGTGAGACCGGGTAGCACGCGAATTGCGTTGCTGCCGCGTCCCCACGCCGCGGCGCGAGACTTCAGTTCGCGCGCATAGGCGGCTGCTTCGTCGAACGACTGCGACGCGGAGAACACGGCTTCCGCGTGCCGGGCCGCGAGTTCGCGTCCATCCGATGAGCCACCAGCCTGAATCAATACCGGATGACCCTGTGCACTACGCGGCAGGTTGAACGGCCCATCGACACTGAAGTACTTGCCGCGATGATCGATGCGATGCACCTTCGTGGTATCGATGAAACGGCCGCTCGCCTTGTCGCCGATAAAAGCGTCGTCTTCCCAGCTATCCCACAGCGCTTTCACCACCTCCGTGAACTCGGCTGCGCGCTCGTAGCGTTGCGCGTGATCGGGCACCGCCTCGCGGCCGAAATTGCGGGCTGAGCCGAGATCGGCGGTCGTCACGATGTTCCAGCCGGCCCGGCCCGCACTGAGCTGATCGAGCGTGGCAAAGCGGCGCGCGATGTTGTACGGCTCGTTATAACTGGTCGATGCCGTGCCGATTACGCCGATATGCGTCGTGGCCGCGGCAATGCCGGCGAGCAATATGGTCGGCTCCAGCGCCGTGATCGGGCGGAAGTCGATCTGATCGGCAATCGACGCGTTATCCGCGAGAAACACGGCATCGAATTTCGCCGCCTCGGCAATCTGCGCGACACGAACGTAGTGGGCGATATCGACGAAGGCGCGCGGATCAGCTTCGGGCGTACGCCATGCGGAAGGGACAAAGCCGGAGTGGAGGATATTGACGTTCAGATGAAGCTGGCGCGGCGGGTCGGTTCTCATGGTCTTTTCGAATGCGGAAGCAGCCAGCAACGAACGGACGAACGCTCTGACCGATTCGCCCATTGTCGAATAGCGGATGGTTCGAGACCACGAAGGAATTCTGGCATCGATATGCCGGCGAAGACTAAGCGCAGGGCTACGTCGCTCTCTGCTCTGGTCGCGGTTCGCCATGCGTGACGCTTTGCATATCAGAACAAATTGGTTTTCCGCGAGTCCCGCCCAGGCAGACAATCGTTCCCGGGTGACGGTACGCAATGCGTCCTCGTTGCCGGAGCATGCCGCTGCTGCAGTGAGTCTGCTTGGCTGGGCCCACCGGAGAAACAATGAAACGTCTGCCTTGCTCAATCCGAGTATATGAAGGCCCCCATTAACTTGACCCGTTCACCGCTTCCCGATCATATGGAAAAGCCTCCGCGTTCGAGCGAGCCGATCCTGACTGCCTCCGCGCTGACGAAACGCTTTGGTGCAACCGTCGCGCTATCGAAGCTCGATTTCTCGATCCATCCCGGCGAAGTTGTCGCGCTGATGGGCGCCAACGGCGCGGGCAAGTCGACGCTCGTCAAGATCTTAAGCGGCGTGTATGCACCCGACGGTGGCACCTTGACGCTGCTGGGCAAGCCGTATCGACCCACCTCGCCCCAAGCGGCCAAACAACTTGGCATTGCCACAGTGCACCAGTCGATTGCCGACGCGGTCGTACCGGCGCTCTCGATCGCAGACAACCTGCTGCTCGACCGCTTATGCGATCCGGCATCGCCCTGGCGCGTGCCGCCGGCGGCGCGGCGTGAGGCTGCGAGGCCGCTTGCCGAGCGCGTCGGGCTGGATGTCGATCTGTCGGCGCCGCTCGGGTCGCTCTCGCTCGCGAGTCAGCAACTCGTGACGCTGGCGCGCGCTCGGGCTTCGCGTCCCAGGCTGCTGATTCTCGATGAGCCCACCGCCAGTCTTTCTGCTGCAGAAGCGGAACGGCTGTTCCTGCGGCTGGAGCCCTTGCGCGAGGAGGGCGTCGCGATCCTGTTGGTCTCACATCGGCTGGGTGATCTGCGGCGCATGGCGGATCGGGTAGCGATCGTGCGCGACGGACATCTCGTTGCCGATCTTCACCCGCCAATCGATTTCGACGCTGCCGTCGAGACGATGATTGGACGGCCTCTGCCACAAGCTCGAACTCAGGTTGAGAAAGACGCCGCCTCACTCGAACCCTGTTTCAGCGTGCGCGATCTCCAATTGACGTCGACGAGTCGCTCATTCGACCTCGACGTGCAGCGCGGCGAGATCGTAGCGATAGCAGGGCCGGTGGGTGGTGGCAAATCGCGTTTCGCAAGAGCGATCTTCGGTGCGGCACATGCGAGCGGTGGTCAGATGGTGCTCGACGGCAAGCCATGGCGTCCTCGCTCGCCAGCCGATTCGATTCGCGCCGGCGTGTTCCTCGCCGGCGAGGATCGTTGGCGCACCTCGTTGTTTCCCGAGAGCGTGCCGTTCGCATCGATTGCAGGCACGCTCAGCTTTCCGTTTCTGTCGAACTGGTTCAGGCGCGGCGTGGTACGCGAAGCCGCGGAGCGCGATGCCGCGACCGAAGCGATCAGAACCTTCGGCATTCGCTGCACCGGCCCCGACGATCGCCTGACGCGTTTATCCGGCGGTAATCAGCAGAAAGTCGTCCTTGCGCGCTGGCATGTCGAACGCGCGCGCTTATTGCTGCTCGACGAGCCGTTTCAGGGCGTCGACGCCGGCGCGCGCGCCGACATCGTCGATACCTTGCGGCGACATGCTCATGAACGAGCGACGATTGTGTTCGTCAGCGATCTCGAAGAGGCGCTAGAGATTGCCGATCGCGTCGTGCGGTTCGATCGTGCGACGCTCGAGCGCCCAACGGTTCAACCCATCCACGACGCAAGCTCTGAACTTCATTCATGAAACACCTTACCCCTTCGATTCCCGGCGACGTGGCATCCGACCAACGGGCGCAGTCAGCATGGCGTAGTTTGCGCGATCACCTGGAGCGAACCGGCATCCTGCTCGTGCTGGCGATTCTGATTGCCGTGTTCGCCATCAGGGAGCCCGCCTTTCTGAACATCGACAATCTGTTCAGCATTCTCCAGGCGGTATCGATCGTGGCGTTGCTCGGCATTGGCGTGACGATCACGTTGGCGGCGGGCGGCTTCGATCTCTCGGTGGGCAGCGTGGCTGCTTCGGCGCAGATGGCGGCGAGCTACGTGCTGATCGTCTGGCATGGCAGCGCGCTGGCGGCCGTGGCCGCGTGTGTGGCGCTCGGCATCGCGGCTGGCCTGTTCAACGGCTTGCTGATCACGCGGCTGCGCGTGCCGGACCAACTCGCGACGCTCGGCACACTGTTCCTGTTGGCCGGTCTTCAACTGATTCCGACTGGTGGCCGCTCGCTCGCAACCGGTACCGTGTTGCCCGACGGTACGGAAGCGAGCGGAATATTCTCGGACGCGTTTCTGGCGCTGGGACGTCTGCGTCTTTTCGATGTCGTGCCGCTGCCTGTTCTGATTCTTATTGCCTTGACGGTGCTCGCCTGCATCGTAATGGAGACGACGCGCTGGGGCCGCGTGATCTACGCGATCGGCGGCAATGAGACGGCCGCGCGGCTGGCGGGTGCGCCCACAGCCCGCTACCGGATCGCGGCCTATGCCGCCTCGGGGGCGATTGCGTCGTTGGGTGGCGTGCTGATTGCAGCGCGTGTCGGGCGAGGCGATGTCAGCGCCGGACACTCCTTGCTGCTCGACGCGGTGGCGGCTGCGCTGATGGGTTATGCAGTGTGGGGCGCGAAGCGGCCCAACGTGTTCGGCACCGTAGTAGGAGCGGTGTTTGTCGGCGTGCTACTCAACGGCCTGACCATGCTGAATGCGCCTTACTACATGCAGGATTTCATCAAAGGTGTGCTGCTGGTTCTTGCGCTGGCGTTTACGTTCAGTGTTGGACGGCCCGCGGACTCGCGCGGCTGAGGCCACCGAGCCGCCGAAATGTCGTTTGCCATCCGAAGGAATATCGATTGCCGAATCGTTCAGTTTGCGCATGCGATGTCCGCTGATAGATTGAGCGAACAGTCATTCAAGCGGAGATTCCCATGGCAGAGTTTGGCGAAGCAGCTTCATCGAATATCCGCGACGAGAGTAGACACGCGGTCCGTGTGATCGCCGATGACGCGCAGGCTATAGCGGTAGCGCACGAGCTTGCAGGCCGCCTCGCGCAAGGCGCTGCCGCACGCGATACCGAACGCCGCTTGCCCCACGAGGAGATCGAGTGGTTCTCGCAATCCGGGCTATGGGCCATCACGGTACCGAAAACGTACGGCGGAGCGGGCGTGTCGTTCGTCACCTTGACGGAAGTCATCAAGATCATTGCTGCAGCGGATCCGTCGCTCGGACAGCTGCCGCAGAATCACTTCGGCCTGGTCGACGTGATCGCGCTAACCGGCACGGAGGAGCAGAAGAAATATTTCTTCGCGCAGGTGCTGGGCGGCAAGCGTTTCGGTAACGGCTTTTCGGAGAAGGGCACAAAGAATGTGCTCGATCTGAAGACGAGCGTGACGCGGGACGGCGGCGATTACGTCGTACAGGGCACCAAATTCTATTCGACCGGCGCGCTGTTCGCCGACTTCGTGCCCGTGCTGGGACTCGATAGCGAACGCAAAGGCTGGCTCGCTTACATTCCGAAGGGCACACCGGGGCTGACCGTGATCGACGACTGGTCGGGCTTCGGTCAACGCACTACGGCAAGCGGCACAGTCGTGCTGGAAGGCGTACGCGTGCCGGCCTCGCATGTGTTGCCGGCGCATCGCGTGTCCGATTTTCCAACGCTCAACGGTCCGATTTCACAAATCATCCAGGCCGCTATCGACGCAGGCATCGCGAAGGCGGCGCTCGACGACACGCTGACGTTCGTGCGCTCGCGCTCGCGGCCGTGGATCGACAGCGGGGTCGAGCGCGCGAGTGACGATCCGCTGACCGTGCGGGAGATCGGTCATTTGCATATTCAGCTGCATGCCGCCGAGGCCTTGCTCGAACGCGCCGCGCGTGTGATCGACGAGATCGCAGCGAAGCCGGAAACGACCGAAGACGACGTTGCGCGCGCATCGGTAGCCGTGGGCGAAGCGAAAGTGTTGACGACGGAAATCGCCTTACTGGCAGGCGAAAAACTGTTCGAGCTCGCCGGCACCCAGTCGACACTTGGTGAACACAATCTCGACCGGCACTGGCGCAACGCACGCGTCCATACGCTGCATGATCCGGTGCGCTGGAAGTATCACCTGGTCGGTAACTACTATCTGAACGGCGTCAAGCCGGCACGCCATCCCTGGAATTGACACCAGGCGCAATCCTTAACTGAACCCGATCATGGCCAGAGAAATCCGCCTTAACGCATTCGACATGAATTGCGTCGGGCACCAGTCGCCAGGCTTATGGGCGCATCCACGCGACACGTCGTGGCGTTACAAGCAAATCGATTACTGGACCGACCTCGCGAAATTGCTCGAGCGCGGCAAGTTCGACGGTCTTTTCATCGCCGACGTGCTGGGCATTTACGATGTCTTTAACGGCAATGGGGAAGCCGCGATTCGCCAGGCCGCGCAAGTCCCGGTCAACGATCCCGTGCTGCTCGTTTCGGCGATGGCGAACGTGACCGAGCATCTCGGCTTCGGTGTGACCTGCTCGCTCTCGTACGAGCACCCGTATCCGTTCGCACGGCGCATGTCGACGCTTGACCACCTAACTAACGGTCGCGTTGGCTGGAACATTGTCACGTCGTATCTGGACAGCGCCGCACGCAATGTCGGCTTGCCGGCGCAGGCCAATCACGACGAGCGTTACTCGCTTGCGGAGGAATATCTCGAGGTCTGCTACAAGTTGTGGGAAGCGTCGTGGGAAGACGACGCTGTTGTGCGCGATGCTGTGCGGAAGGTCTTTGCCGAACCGTCGAAGGTTCATCCCATCAACCACCGCGGGCAGTATTTCGACGTGCCGGGCATTCATCTCTGCGAGCCGTCGCCTCAGCGCACGCCCGTGCTCTACCAGGCGGGCGCCTCGAAGCGCGGCAAGGATTTCGCCGCGCAGCACGCCGAGTGCATTTTCATCGCTGCCCCGTCGCGCACGATTCTGAAGAATTTCGTCGCCGATATCCGGGCACGCGTGAAGTCGTTCGGACGCGATCCGCACGACGTGCTGATTTTTAATCTGCACACGGTGATCACGGGCAAGACATCGGAGGATGCACACGCGAAGCACGCCGACTATCGCCGCTATACGAGCGACGAGGGCGCGCTCGCGCTGATGTCAGGGTGGACCGGCATCGATCTGTCGAAGTACGACCTCGACGAACCGCTGCGCTATATCGAGAGCAATGCGGTGCAATCGGCCGTGGAGGCTCTATCAAGTGCAGATCCGACGCGCGTATGGACCGTGCGTGAGATTGCGAAGTGGGGCGGTATTGGCGGACTCGGACCGCTTTCAGTGGGAAGCGCGCAGGAGATCGCCGACGAGTTGCAGTCGTGGGTCGAGGAGACCGACGTCGACGGATTCAATCTCGCTTATGCATTGACCCACGAGAGCTTCGCAGATTTCGTCGATCTGGTCGTGCCTGAGTTGCAACGACGAGGCGTCTACAAGACCGACTACACCAACGGCACGCTGCGCGAAAAGTTGCATGGCGGTGGTCCGAGACTGGCTGAACCGCATCCCGGCGCGGCCTACCGCACGCACACGCCGGCCCATGCCGGCTAGCACGCCGCTTACTC
Source organism: Paraburkholderia nemoris (assembly GCF_905221015.1). Classification (NCBI taxonomy): domain Bacteria; kingdom Pseudomonadati; phylum Pseudomonadota; class Betaproteobacteria; order Burkholderiales; family Burkholderiaceae; genus Paraburkholderia; species Paraburkholderia nemoris. The sequence continues at coordinate 60,751 of NZ_CAJNBO010000017.1, forward strand.
ATAAAACATCGACTAACAGGTTGGAGATCATTGATGAAATCGTTTCTTCGTCGCAAGCTGGATGTGAGCCTTACGTTTCGTACACTCGCCCTGGCGGCGGCCACGATGCTTGCAGGCGCCGCGGCGCATGCAGCACCGCTTAAAGGTGCGCCCGCACCGTTCGACAAGGGCGGCGTGAAGATCGCGCTCGTCAACTATCTGTCGACGGGTGATTTCTTCCAGGCCTATGAAGCCGGTGCGCAAAAGCAGGCCAAAGCACTCGGCATCGATCTACGCATTTACGAAGGCCGTCAGGATGCGGCCGAACAACGTGAACAGATTCAACAAGCGATCAGCCTGGGCGTATCGGCAATTATCGTGAATCACGGTTTGCCTGAATCGCTCAAGGACGTCGTGCAGCGTGCCTTGGATAAAGGCATCAAGGTCGTCGCGTTCGACGTCGACCTGGGCAATCCGAAAGTACCGCAGATCGAACAGAGCGATCGCGATCTGGCAGCGCTGCTGCTCGATCAGGCGGTGAAAGATAACGGCGATACCTTTGCCGCCGGCTATGTGTATGTAGCGGGTTTTGCACCGCTCGACCGGCGCGATGCGGTATGGCGTGACTTCAAGGCCGCTCATCCGAAGGTTCAGGAGAAGGCGCGCTGGGGCACGGTGGACAATCCGATCGCGCAGTCGGTGGCCAACCAGGCTGCTGCGGCCTATCGTGCTCATCCGGAGATTCGTGTGGTGTTCGCGCCTTACGACGAATTCGCGCGCGGCGCAAAGCTCGCAGCTGACGAGGCGAACCTGTCGTCGAAACTGCGCATTTACAGCGCCGATATTTCGACCTCCGATATCGAGGCGATTCGCGCGCCGAATAGCGCGTGGGTGGCGACGGCGGCGACGAATCCGGCGGTGGTCGGCGCGGTGTCCGTACGGGCCGCGGCCTTGCTTCTTGCGGGGCAGACGCCTGAGCACCGGATTGTTGTCAAGCCGACGCTGATCACGCGCGACGATCTGGTGAAGAACAACATCAAGACGATTGCAGAGCTCGGCGATAAATTCCCGGCATTCCGTTCGAGCGATGCTGCTACCGCAGCGTGGATTCCTGCGGCGGACTGAGCGTCAGAGGCCGCACCGCCAATCATTTCCTTTGGACTTCCATGAGCAAACGTAGCGGACACCTGCGCCTCGGCGCTTTCCTTTACCCTGCCGGACACCACATTGCGGCGTGGCGGCATCCCGATGCACAAGCGGACGCCGGTGTGAACTTTCGCCACTACGTTCGGCTTGCGCAAGCGGCCGAGGCCGCGAAGTTCGATCTGATCTTTCTCGCCGACGGCGTCGGAACGCGTGGCGACAACGTCGACTTTCTGAGCCGCACGGCGCACAGCTACGTGGCGCAGTTCGAGCCGATCACGTTGCTGTCGGCGTTGGCGGCCGTGACCGAGCGCATCGGGCTGGTCGGCACAGCCTCGACGAGCTTCAACGAGCCGTATCACATTGCCCGCAAGTTCGCCTCGCTCGATCACATCAGCGGGGGGCGTGCGGGTTGGAATCTGGTCACCTCGTCGAGCGAGCATGAAGCGAAGAACTTCAACCGTGACAAGCATTTCGATCACGCCGAGCGTTATGCCCGCGCCGCAGAGTTTGCGGAAGTCACAGGAGGCCTGTGGGACAGCTGGGAGGACGACGCTTTCGTGCGCAACAAAGCCGAAGGGCGTTTCTTCGACCCCGCCAAACGGCACGTGCTGGATCACAAGGGACGTTTCTTTCAGGTCAAGGGCCCGCTGAACGTCGCGCGTTCTCCGCAAGGACATCCGGTCGTCGTGCAAGCAGGGTCGTCTGAAGCAGGCCGGGACCTCGCTGCGAAGACGGCCGAGGTGATTTTCACGGCGCAGCAAACGTTGCAGGACGCGGCGGACTTTTACGCGGACGTAAAGGGACGCATGGCGGCTTACGGCCGTCATCCGGACGATCTGAAGATCATGCCGGGCGTGTTCCCGATTGTCGGCCGCACCGAAAGCGAGGCGAAAGAGAAGTTCGAACAGTTGCAGTCGCTCGTCGATCCGAAGGTGGGGCTTGCGCTCGTATCGGGGCTGACCGGTGGGTTCGACCTTTCGGACTATCCACTCGACGGGCCGATCCCTGAGCTGCCCGAAACGAATGCGAGCAAGAGCCGTCAGGTGTTGACGATCGAACTGGCTCGCCGCGAGAACCTCACAATCCGCCAGCTCTATTTACGGGTCGCGGGTGCGCGCGGCCATTGGCAACTCGTCGGCACGCCGGCGCAGATCGTCGATCAACTCGAAGAGCGCTTTGTGAATCGCGCCGCCGACGGTTTCAACGTGATGCCGCCGGTGCTGCCGGAGGGTTTGACCGATTTCGCCGAACTGGTATTGCCGGAATTGCGGCGACGTGGGTTGTTCCGCGCGGACTATGAAGGACGCACGCTGCGCGAGAACCTAGGATTGCGGCGGCCGAAAAGCCGTCATTCTCCTGTACTTCAATCCGGCGCATAACTTTCCACGATTCGTTATTTCCTCCCGGCGCAGCCGTCGCCTACGCTGAAACGATAGATGCATGTGTCTGCCGCCGCCACGCGTTGCGTGCTGCGGCCGTTCAGCGAATCGTTTTAACGTGATGAGGATGCGAACATGAGCGATATCGTCATCGATGCACCAGTGTCTGCCGCGACGGTCGAGGCAGACTTGAACTACCTCGAGTTCACCGGCGAGAAAGCGGTCTCGTACCAATACGAACCGCCGCCGGGTGTGCTGAAGCGCAGTGGCGTGTACCGGCCGCATCGGGTGAGCATTTCGAATGCCCGCGTTGCGCCGCCGCCTGGCGCGTTGTCGCTCGATCGTAACGGCTTCGAGTTGCATCGGCACGCTAGCGCGCTGAACGATTTCTCCGATCCGGCAAAGATCGAATCTGTCTACTATCGAGAAGCGGAGCAGCTGCTGAAACAGGCTACTGGCGCTCGCCGGGTGGTCGTGTTCGATCACACGCTGCGTGACGGCAATCCCGAGCGCAGCAATGGCGTGAGGGAGCCCGTCAAGTACATCCATAACGACCAGACTTTTGTGTCGGGGCCGCGCCGGGTGCGCGATCATCTGCCAACCGGTGAAGCGGAGCGCTTGCTGCAAGGCCGTGTGGCGATCGTCAATCTGTGGCGTCCGATCCGAGAAACCGTGCAATCGTCGCCGCTCGCGCTATGCGATTCGCGCAGTATTACGCTCAACGATCTGGTGGCATCGGACCTGGTTTATCCTGACAAGGTCGGCGAGACGTATGCGTTGGTCTTCAATCCGCGGCATCGCTGGTACTACTTTCCGCATATGTCGCCCGATGAATTCCTGTTGCTGAAGATTTACGACTCGGCGGGTGACGGCATCGCGCGTCTCACGGCCCATACTGCATTCGACGATCCCACGTCGCCGGCCGATGCGCCGCCGCGCCGGAGCATCGAATTGCGCACGCTGTTGTTCTTTTGAGTGCCGTCGTTGAGCGCGCCGGCATGCCGTGAAATGCAGGGCAGCCGGTAGCGGGACGCGTCTGCTGCAGCATCGCAGAATCTGCAATATCGAAAGCGTGAATTCTTGTTTGTTTGTGACGCAGCGTTTGGTTAGCATGCGGCGTTCGGGTCGTTGCCTTACTTCTTTGCTCGACGCAGCTTTGGTTTTTTGTCGAACGAGGTGAGCGTAACGCTTGCCCGGTGCGTTTTCACAGCTCTCACGCCTTCGACATGTCAAGCCTCCATGCATCCGACGCCGGCCAGCAGGCCACCGGCGTGACACGACGGCTGGCCGCCGCGATCGCTCAGGCGTCGCCGTCCCGCGACGCCGACGCCATTGCCGCAGCAAGACGCGGCATCCTCGACTTTCTTGCTGCCGCCTTTGCCGGCGCGAGCGACAGCGGCTATCAAAAACTCCTGTCAGTCAGCGCCAACGACTCGCGCGGCGAAGCCTCGGTGATCGGCAGCAGCGCCCGTGCATCCGCGCAGCAGGCTGCGTTGCTAAACGGTTACGCGGGGCACGCACTCGATTACGACGATGTGCACAGCAGCGTAAGAGGACATCCTGCGACGGTCTTGCTGCCCGCGCTGTTCGCGCTGGCGCAAACACGCGGCAGCAGCGCGCTCGACCTGCTCGACGCCTACGTCGTCGGCGTCGAAACGATGGCGCGTCTCGGTCTTGCGCTCGGTAGCCGCCACTACGAGCAGGGTTTTCATAACACCGCGACATTGGGTGCGCTAGGCGCGGCAGCCGCTGCGTCTTATCTACTGAAGCTCGATGCCGGTGCCATCGAAAACGCGCTGGGTCTTGCCGCCACACAGTCCGCCGGCTTACGGCTGCAGTTCGGCAGCGAAGCGAAACCCTTGCATGCCGGGCTCGCTGCGCGCGCCGGTTTATTCGCCGCTGAACTCGCGGCGGCGGGACTGCAGGGCTCGCCGGAAGCACTGGACGGACCGGTCGGGTTTTTCGCCGTGTTCAGCGGCGGCGCCGCGCAACCTGAACGCGTGCTCGACGGTTGGGGCGCACCCTGGCAAATCGCAGTCCCGGGTTTGTACTTCAAGCCGTGGGCGTGCTGCACGGCGACACACTATGCCGTGCATGCCGCATTGACGTTGCGCGACACACACCGTCTCATGCCGGACGACATTGCCGAGGTGACGGTGATATTTCCACCCGGCGGCGACACACCGCTTTCCAGACATTTGCCTTCGACGGGTCTCGAAGCGCGTTTCAGCGTTGCCTACGCAGTTGCGGCCGCGCTGACGGATGGTTCGCCCAGCGTGGCTACATTCGCCGATGTGCCCGTGCGCGACGACCTGATCGCGCTCGCGCAGCGCGTGACTAGTCGTCACGATGAAACCGCCGCGCGCGCGTCGACCGATCCCGCCACGCGTTTCTCGACCGTCCAGATCGCATTACGCAACGGGACGGTAGTGAGCCATAAGACCGACCGTCTCTACAGCGCAACGGATTTGGCCGCGAAATTCGCGGACGCCACCGGTCACGACGAACGCCTCGCGTTCATTCCCGCGCATATCGACACGATGCAGAGCACCTCCGACCTCGCGTCCCTTTTCAATGTCTTCGCACAGATCCACGTATGAGCACGAATAACAGCAACACCCGCAGGCAGATGCGTCTTGGGCTCTTCATTCAGGGCGCGGGACATCACGTCGCCGGCTGGCGGCATCCTGACGCGCAGGCGGGCAGCGAGAATCTCGCGCTGATGCAACGCATCACGCAGACCGCAGAGCGTGCGAAGTTCGATATGGTCTTTCTCGCCGACGGCCTCACCAGCGGCCCCGATGCGCATCCATCGATGGCGATGCGTCTCGAGCCGCTGTGCTTGCTGTCGGCGCTCGCCATGGGCACGCGCCACATCGGTCTCGCCGCTACTGCGTCGACCACCTATAGCGAGCCGTATCACGTTGCGCGCGCGTTTGCGTCGCTGGATCATCTGAGCAGCGGACGGGCGGCCTGGAACGTCGTGACGACTTCGTACGACCGCACGGCCGCGAACTTCACACGTGGCAATCATCCGGATCACGCGCTGCGCTATGAAATGGCGGGTGAATTCGTCGACGTCGTCAAAGGACTGTGGGACAGCTGGGATGACGACGCGGTGCTCAAGGACAAGGCGCGTGGTGTCTACTTCGATCCCGCCAAGGTGCATACGCTGGATCACAAGGGTCAGTTCTTCGCCGTCAAAGGTCCGTTGAATGCGTCGCGTCCGCCGCAGGGGCATCCTGTGGTGATTCAGGCCGGCTCGTCCGGACCGGGGCAGGACCTGGCGGCGCGCACAGCGGAAGTGGTGTTCACCGCGCAGCAGACCATCGAAGAAGCGCAGGTCTTCTATCGCGATCTGAAAGGCCGTTTGCCGAAATTCGGCCGTGAGGGCCAGCAGTTGCAAGTGATGCCGGGCGTGTTTCCTGTCATCGGCAGGACGGAGCAGGAAGCGAAAGACAAATACGCGCAGTTGCAGGAATGGACCGATACGTCGGGCGCGCTGTCACTGTTGTCCGACCGGTTGGGGCACGACGTGTCGAAGTATCCGCTCGATGGTCCGCTGCCGGAGCTGCCCGAATCCGATCAACTGAAAAGCCGCGCCAAACTGCTGACCGATCTCGCACGCCGGGAGAATCTGACCTTGCGCGAGCTGTATTACCTGGTGGCCGGCGCGCGTGGGCACCGCATCGTTTGGGGTACGCCTGTGCAGGTGGCGGATGCGCTCGAAGAGTGGTTCACGGGCGAAGCGGCCGACGGCTTCAATATCATGCCGCCGTATTTCCCTGGCGGTCTCGATGATTTTGTCGAACTCGTCGTGCCGGAATTGCAGCGGCGTGGGTTATTCCGCACTGAATATAGCGGCACTACCTTGCGCGATCACCTCGGTTTGCAGCGGCCTGTTAGCCGCTATGCGGGGCAGTGAGATACAAGCGGTAAAACGCGGAAAACAAAACGCGGCGTCTGCTCAGCAGACGCCGCGTTTTTTTCAAACTTGCATCCCGACCCGCGCTGTACTCGCAGGTCCAGATCGCCTAGATCGCGAAGTGACGCAGATCCAGTGCCAATGGCGTGCGGGGCGGCACCAAGTGTGCCGCCTCCGGCGCCGACGGCGTATGCGCCAGAAACTCACGCGTACGCGGACTGACCGGCGCGCGGAACAGCGCGTTAGCCGGACCGTGTTCGACAATCACACCGGCCTCGGTGAAGTACACCGCATCGCTCACTTCTTCGGCAAAGCGCATCTCGTGCGTGACGAGCACGCAGGTCATGCCGTCCCTCACCAGATCGCGGATCACGGTCAGCACTTCGCCTACGGTCTCCGGGTCCAGTGCCGAGGTTACCTCGTCGAAGAGGATCAGATCCGGCTGCATTGCTAGCGCGCGTGCAATCGCCACACGCTGTTGCTGACCGCCCGACAGTTCACCCGGATACGCGTGCGCCTTGTTCTCGAGACGCACCCTCTTCAGCAGATCGTAAGCGGTGCGAGTGGCGTCGGCTTTGTCGCGCCCCAGGATGCGCACCGGCGCGACAAGCAGATTGTCCAGTACGCTCAGATGCGGAAACAGGTTGTATTGCTGGAACACGAAACCAACGCGCTTGCGTAGTTCGATCTCGTCGCGTTCAGAGGCGAGCTGGTCGACACGGGTACCGTCGACTTCGATCTCACCGTACTGGGGACGCAATAGCCCGGTAATGCAGCGCAAAATCGTCGACTTGCCCGACCCGGATGGTCCGATGATCGACACAGCCTGACCGCGGAACACGTCGAGGTCGATGCCCTTGAGCACCGGCGTCGCGCCGAATGACAGATGCACGTCGCGCAAGCGGACCAGAGGGCGCACGCCCGCAGCGGCTGCGGATGCGGGAGCGAGCGAGACATCAGCTGAAAGCATAGCGTTTCTCAAGAAGGCGGGTGAAGCGCGCGATCGGGTAGCAGTAAGCGAAGAACAGGCCGAGCACGGTGAAATAGACGAGGACCGTGAAATCCGCGCGCGCCACGGTATTGCTCGCCACCTGCGCGGTGTCCAGCAGATCGTGCACGCCCACCAGCGACGCGAGCGCGGTCGCCATCGTGATGCTGGCGTACAGGTTCATCCACGGCGGCAGCATCCGCTTCACGCATTGTGGCAGGATGATCCAACGGAACACCTGGGTTCGACTGAAGGCAAGCGAACGTGCCGCGTCCCACTGCGCATGAGGGATCGACTGGATCGCGCCGCGGAAGATCTCGGCGAAGTTGGCGCTGGCCGGCAGCGCGAGACCGAGCGTGACCTTGAACCAGTCGGGAAACGGCACGACGTGTTGCCCGAGCGCGATTTCGAATGGGAATACGTAGGTCGAAAAATAGATCAGCACGAGCAGTGGTGCATTGCGAAACACCTGCACATAGCCGCGAACAATCAGCCGGACGCCCCGGATCGGCGACAGCAGCAAGGGGCCGAGCGCAAGACCGGCGAGTGTGCCGAGCGCGACGGCAAGCAGGCTGATTTCGATGTTGACCCACAAAGATTTGCCGAGCGCCGGTGCCCACGTGATGAGGGCGGCGAGTGCGGGATAGCTTGGGCCATGCGCGATCTCGTGTTCGGCGAGCGCCAACAGGGAAGCGACGCCGACTACGCTGGCAAACGCAAAGAGGGAGCGATACCGCCCGTCTCGCGCAGGCACGGTAATGGATTCAGTGGCCATAGCCGGGCATCCTCAGACGAACTTCGAGCCAGCGTCCCGCACGATTGATCGCAAAGGTCAGTGCACCGAAGAACAGCAGGATCAGGATCATCAACTCGAGCACGTTGTCGCGCTGCGTCCAGATCATGATCGATGCATACGTGACGTCGCCGACGGCGATCGCGGAAGCGACGGTGGTCATCTTCACCAGGTCGACCATGTTGTTGACGAGCGCGGGGAGTGCATAGCGCAGCGCGAGCGGCAACTGCACGCTCCAAAGGCGCTGGCGACGGCTGAATCCGAGCGACTGGGCCGCTTCGAGCGTGGTGCGCGGCACCGCTTCGATGCCGGCGCGCAGGGCTTCGGCATGAAACGCGCCCTTGTGCAGCGAGATGACGATCGCGCTCCAGATGAACGGCGTCAGTGGATTGCCGCCCAGATTGCGCAGCGCCTCGCTGAGCAGCATATTGATCACCAGAAAGGCGCAGAACAGCTGCACGAGCGTCGGCGTATTGCGCGTGATCTCGACGAACACCCGAGCGGGGCGCGCGAGCGCCGGACGCTGGGAAGTGAGGAGCGCCGCCAATGCCACACCGGCGCCCAGACTGCCGAGCGCCGTCACGAGCGAGAGTTCCAGCGTGACCAGCATGCCATGCAGGAACGACGCGAGTTCATCAGGCGCGAGCACGAAACTGTAGTTCAGCCCGATCCTGCTGATCGCATCGACCACGCTAGTGGCGGCGTGCGAGAGCACTTGCGTCGAGTCGCTCATGCACCTTGCGCCTTGTACTTCGCATGCAGATCGAGCACGGCTTGCGAGGGCTGCATGCCGTTCTTGTGCTCGACGTCGATCAGCCAGCCGCTGCGATGCCAGTCCTGCACGATTTTTTCGAGCGCGCTTTGCGTATCCGTTTCACCCTTGCGAACCCAGATCACAGACGGTGACGGAATCAGCTCGTTCGATACGGGAATCGTGTAGTCCTTCCAGTCCGGATTGCGCGCGACGAGCAGGCGCAGCGTAGGGGCAACGTGAACCGCGGCAACGCAGTTATTGCCGCGCAGCGCGAGCAGCGACTCCGGCTGGCCGCGAAATGCCTTTACTTGTGCGCCATATTCTTCGGCGAGCGGCTTCGTATAGTTGCTGCCCTGCGAGACGCAGACGGGCTTGCCGCGTACGTCGTTCCAGGTCTTGATGCCGCTGTCTTTGCGGGTAATCAGCGCACCGCCGATTTCCTCAAACGGGGTGGGCGGGTAGGAGAAGAGCTCCGCGCGCTCCTTGGTGACTTCCATGTTGGCGATCAGGGCATCGACCTTGCCTTGCTGCAGGAACTGCACACGGTTCGACGGCTGGACCGGCGTCAACTCCACGTCGACGCCGAGGCGTTTTGCGACGTCGTTCGCGAGATCGATATTAAAGCCGAGCGGTTTCTGTGTGGCCGGGTCCAGCGAGCCGAACGGCGGCCCGGACAGGATCACGCCGATGACGATCTTGTGCCGTTGATGAATCCGGTCGAGCGTGGTGTCGGCGTGGGCGGCACTGGCGCCCAATGCTGCGAAAAGCGTCACGGCGCGCAAGGCGCGCTGGAGGGTGGGGTGGGTCGGTCGGCTGAACATGAAAGAGTAGGCGGAAGTCAGGTTGGATCCTGCTATCGCTCCGGCCAACCGGTGTGACTTCGTTGCTATGAGGCCACCAGGACTTGCCGGAGGAGAAATACAGGACGCGATTCGGGACTGCCTATTCTCGGCATGTGTGACGCCGGAAAGAACCAAGGATTTTTCATACCGTTATCTGATTCGCGCATTTATGCAGACGCGAGCGTTGTTGAAACGGAGAAATGGATGTTGTGACGGATTTGACGGGCTAATTTGACCTGCTATCCACCGGTTGTATGTGCCGCGCTATATCCGGCTGACACGTTTGCTGCCTGTTAACGCACGCCGGCATGCGGTGAAAAGCATGCCGGCGTGCTTGTGCGGCTAGCGCGTTGACGCTCAGAATCAGATCAGAAATCCAGTCCCGGCCCACCTGCGCCAGGACCGCCTGGCTGGCCGGCCGCCGGCGCATCCTTCGGTGCTTCATGGACGGTGGCATCGGTGGTCAAGAGCAGGCCCGCAACCGAGGCTGCGTTTTGCAGCGCCGTACGCGTGACCTTGGTCGGATCGAGCACGCCCGATTCCACGAGGTCGCCGTATTGGCCGGTCTGCGCGTTGTAGCCGAAGTTGCCCGTACCCTCGGCCACTTTCGCGACCACCACGCTGGCTTCTTCGCCCGCGTTCGTCACGATCTGGCGCAGCGGTTCTTCGAGTGCGCGCAGCACGATCTTGATGCCCGCATCCTGATCGGCGTTCACGCCTCTGAGTCCGCTGATCGCCTGCTTCACGCGAATCAGCGCAACGCCACCGCCCGGCACGATGCCTTCTTCGACCGCAGCGCGTGTAGCGTGCAGTGCGTCGTCGACACGGTCTTTCTTTTCCTTGACCTCGATCTCGGTCGCGCCGCCCACCTTGATGACCGCCACACCGCCTGCCAGCTTCGCCACGCGTTCCTGCAGCTTTTCGCGGTCGTAGTCGGAGCTTGCTTCCTCGATCTGCGTGCGGATCTGTTTCACACGCGCTTCGATGTTCTTGCTGTCGCCGGCGCCGTCGATGACGGTGGTGTTCTCCTTGCCCACCTCGATGCGCTTGGCTTGACCGAGTTCCGCAAGCGTCGCCTTTTCGAGCGTCAGGCCGGTTTCTTCAGCGATCACCTGGCCGCCGGTCAGGATCGCGATGTCTTCGAGCAGGGCCTTGCGGCGGTCGCCGAAGCCCGGCGCCTTGACCGCGACGGTCTTCAGAATGCCGCGAATGTTGTTGACCACGAGTGTAGCCAGCGCTTCGCCTTCCACATCTTCCGCGATGATCAAGAGCGGACGGCCGGCTTTGGCGACCTGCTCCAGAATCGGCAGCAGATCGCGGATATTCGACACCTTCTTGTCGTGCAGCAGCACGAACGGGTTATCGAGTACGGCAACCTGTTTGTCCTGATCGTTGATGAAATACGGTGACAGGTAGCCGCGATCGAATTGCAGACCTTCCACCACGTCGAGTTCATCGTCGAGCGACTTGCCGTCTTCCACGGTAATGACGCCTTCCTTGCCGACCCGGTCGATCGCTTCTGCGATACGCTGGCCGATCGACTCTTCGCCGTTGGCCGAGATCGTTGCGACCTGAGCGATTTCCTTGCTGGTCGTGGTCGGCTTGCTGATCTTCTTCAGTTCGTCGATCGCGGCGATCACGGCCTTGTCGATGCCGCGTTTCAGGTCCAGTGGGTTGAGGCCCGCCGCGACGTATTTCTGGCCTTCACGCACGATGGCTTGCGCGAGCACGGTCGCGGTGGTGGTGCCGTCGCCGGCGGCGTCGCTGGTGCGGGAGGCCACTTCCTTCACGAGTTGCGCGCCGATGTTCTGCACACGGTCCGGCAATTCGATTTCCTTGGCGACCGAGACGCCGTCTTTCGTCACCACCGGCGAGCCGAAGCTGCGCTCGAGCACGACGTTGCGGCCCTTCGGACCGAGCGTGACCTTAACCGCATTGGCCAGAATGTTGACGCCTTCTACGAGCTTCGAGCGGGCGACGTCGCTAAAAATGATTTCTTTTGCTGCCATGGTTTGTTGCTCCGTTCGTTATTGCGTGACGACTGCGACGACATCTTCTTCGCGCAGCACGAGCAGTTCGTTGCCGTCGACTTTGACCGACTGGCCGGCGTACTTGCCGAACAGCACGCGCTCGCCGACTTTCAGGTCGGGCTCGATGCGTTTGCCGTCGCTGTCGCGCTTGCCCGGCCCAATGGCGATCACTTCGCCCTGGTCCGGCTTTTCGGCGGCGCTTTCGGGAATGACGATGCCTGAAGCAGTTTTGGTTTCCTGGTCGAGACGCTTGACGATCAAGCGGTCATGCAAGGGACGTAGGCTCATGGTTCGACTTCCGCGATTGAAATTTGGCACTCGTCGTTGGTGAGTGCTGACCGGAATCGAGTATAGAAAGATGCCGCGCGGCGCTCCAATAACGGATTCATCGATCCTTATCGGCGAATGGCATTTCAGAAACGCGCATATCCATAGCTTGATTCGCTGGTTTTGCAAGGTGGACCGCGTCCCTATACTGATCCGTCGAATCGGCACGTCCCATCGGGATGCCGATACACGTCCCAATGCAATCAGCCGGATCAAGCCTGATCCGCGCGCTTATACAAGGAATGACGGCATGCAGGTCTCTCAGGAAAGCACGGCACGTGCGCGGCTTCAGGCGGCGCTCAGCGCGTTGCCGGCGCTCGCTAAAGCGATCGGCGAAGACGCCGCGCAACGCGAGGTGCGGCGCGAGTTGCCGTTCGACCGCTTCGCATTGTTTCGCGAATCGGGGCTCGGCGTGCTCCGTTTTCCGGTCGAGTGGGGCGGCCTCGGCGGTTCGCTGGAAGATCTCTTTCATGTGATCGCCACGCTGGCTGCGGAAGAGTCGAATGTCGCGCATGCATTGCGGATTCATTTCGATCTGACCGAGCAGTTGGTGTTGTCACCGCGTTCGGCCTTCAATGACACGCAGATCGAACGTGTACGGGAAGGAGCGATCTTTGGAGGTGCGTCAACGGAGCTCGGCACATCCAGGCCCGGTGAAATCGTCACCAAGCTGGTGCGCGACGGCGAGCACTTTCGCGTAACGGGCAAAAAGTATTATTCGACTGGCACGGCGTTCTCCGACTACGCGCGTATCAATGTGCAGGACGAGAACGACGAGAAGGTGTCGATTGTCATCCCGGTCTCGCGAGAAGGTTTGCAAGTGCTGGACGATTGGGACGGGATGGGTCAACGCATGACGGCGAGCGGCAGTCTCGTGCTCGACAACGTGCAGGTACTTGCCCATGAAATCGCAACGCGCGGCTATACGAGCCTTGCGGGTCGCCACGGCAGCGCGGTGCGGCAATTGCATCTGGTCACGGTCGCGGCGGGTATCGTGCGTAACATTCTCGCGGATGCGCGGCGCTACGTGACGCAATACGGTCGCCCGGTGCTGCATAGCCCGGCGCCCTCGGCACGCGAGGATGGTTTCGTGCAGCAGGTGGTCGGCGACCTCGCAGCGCACAGCCTGTCCATAGACGCGTTGGTCGCGCAAAACGCACGCACGCTAGACCGTTCGGCAAATGCAATCCGCAGCGGCGCGGCCAATGCGGAAGAACTCGTGCTGGAAGGGTCCTTGGCTACCGCCAAAACGCAACTGGTGGTCAGCAAGCTGGCCCTCTATGCGGGCGAGCGCCTGTTTGAAATCGGCGGGGCGTCGGCCACGGGGCGAGCGCACAATTTCGACCGTCACTGGCGCAATCTGCGCACGATCTTCAGCCACAACCCGTTGCTGCATAAAGCACGCGTGATCGGCGATTACGAGTTGAACGGCGTGACCACGCATCTGACTGAGGGACGGGTTTTCTGAAATGCTGGGAAAAACGCAACGATCCTTTCACACATCATCCATTGATTGAATGCCATGAGCCGAGATCTGCTATTGCTGTTGGAACCGGGCTTCACCGATCCGAACCACCCCGGTGAGCGCTTTATCTGTCCGGATGGCGCGCCTATCGAAGGATTGCTCGCGAGCGACCCGGCGCTCAACGCACGCCTGGATATTCGCCGCTTGCCGTTCCCGCGTCCGCGCGCCGCGGTGGTGGAAGCACTCGATGCCGAGCACCAGAGTCTGCCGGTGTTGATTTTCGGCGACGAACAGCCTGCGCCGACAGATGCCCAGACGCTGGGCGAGAAGCGCTTCGTGACGGATACGCGCCGGATCCTCGACCTGCTCGCGCAGCGTCACGGTTTTCCCAAGGTGCATTGACGCAGCAATTACAAGCCGGCTTCGAGCAGTAACGGCACTGCGCACTCACCGGATAAATCGAGGTCGGGCCGGAAATCGAGGAAACTCAGCTGCGCGCCGTCGACGCAGACGAGAGCGCAGCCAGAGTTGAGTGAGTCACAGTGAGTCTTCAGTTCAACGCGACCGCAGCAGCGGCGCTCACCGGCGAGCCTTCGATTGCCACCGACTGCGCACCGTCCGGGCCAACCGGCACATCGCCCACCAGCGTCGTGCGATACAACTGCCGGTCGAAGTCGAGATCGAAAATATCGGTAGGGGCGAGGTGAGCCGTCGCGCGGTTGTCCCAGAAGGCGACGCTGCCGGCCTCCCATTTGAAGCGCACGATGAACTCCGGCCGGGTGACATGTTCCCAGAGCAGTTCGAGCAGCACCTGGCTTTCGCGCGGCGTCACGCCGACAATCGACTTCAGGAAGCTCGGGCTGACATAGAGCGCCCGCTCACCCGTTTCCGGATGCACTCGGACGAGTGGATGCTCGGTAACGAGAATGCGTTGTTCGACGGCTTTGACAAACGCTTCCGTTCCACTCGCGCCGGCTGGTGGCGCAAAGCGGTGAAGTCCGCGTAGACCGTCGACAAACGCGCGCAACGGCGTGGACAGCTTCTGATACGCGGCCACCAGGTTGGTCCACTGTGTATCGCCACCGTACGGCGGAATCGTCACGCCGCGCAGGATCGACGCCCAGGGCGGATTGACCGCGGCCGTCACATCCGTGTGCCAACCAGTCCAGGGCCGCTGCAGCGTTTGCCCCTCGAAACGCGTTGCTTTGCGGTACTTCGAGATCGAATAGATTTCCGGATGGCCGTCGACATGGCCGAACACCGGATGCCCCAGAGTCAACTCGCCGAACTGCGCCGAGAAAGCAATGTGCTGCTCATGCGTCAGAAACTGCTCGCGAAAGAACACGACGCGCCATTTAAGAAGCGCCGCGCGAATGTCCGCGATCTGACGTGCATCCGGTTTCTGTGTGAGATCGACACCGTGGATTTCAGCGCCGATATGCGCTGAAAGCGGGTTGACCTGAATCGACTGTACTTCCTGCAATGCGGCTGCGCTCATGGGAGGCTCCTCGCGAAAGAGAACGTGTTGCGTCAATATCCCGCTACGGCGGCCACCTGTTTTGTCTCGGTGGTATAGCGGTTTGCAGGTCGCGGCAGCCCGAGGTTCTCGCGCAGCGTGCGGCCCTCGTATTCGGTGCGGAAAAGTCCGCGCCGCTGCAATTCCGGCACCACCAGTTCAGCGAATTCCGTCAAGCCGCCCGGCAACCACGGCGACATGATGTTGAAGCCATCGGCGCCTTCTTCTTCGAACCACTGTTGCAACTGGTCTGCGATGCTCTGCGGCGTCCCGACCACCTGCTGGTGGCCGCGCGCGCCGGCAATGCGTAGATACAGATCGCGGATCGTCAGGTTTTCGCGCCGTGCGAGATCGAACAGCAGGCGTTGACGGCTCTTGCCACCATTGGTTTCCGGCAGCTCGGGCAGGGGCCCGTCGACGGGATACTGGGAAAGGTCCACGCCGCCCGACATGTTCGACAACAGCGACAGACCGACCGTCGGATGAATCAGGTCCTGCAGCGCGGCGAACTTCGCGTCCGCTTCTTCCTGCGTACGGCCGACAATCGGAAAAATGCCCGGCATGATTTTCAGGTGATCCGGCGAGCGGCCGTATTTCGCGAGGCGGCCTTTGACGTCGCGGTAGAACGACTGCGCTTCATCGAGTGTCTGATGCGCGACGAAGATTACCTCCGCGGTTTGCGCGGCGAGATCACGTCCCGCTTCCGATGCGCCGGCCTGCACGACGACCGGCCACCCCTGCGGTGAACGCGCGACGTTTAGCGGTCCGCGCACCTTGAAGTGCTTGCCTTTATGACCGAGCACGTGCAGCTTATCCGGATCGAAATAGACGCCGCTTTCCTTGTCGCGGATAAACGCGTCGTCTTCCCAGCTATCCCATAGGCCGGCCACCACGTCATAGAACTCGCGTGCGCGTTCATAGCGGACCGCGTGCTCCGGGTGGCGTTCGAAATTGAAGTTGAGCGCTTCGGATTCGGTGCTCGACGTGACGAGATTCCAGCCCGAGCGTCCACCGCTCAGATGATCGAGCGACGCGAATTTGCGCGCCAGGTTGTACGGTTCGTTGAACGTGGTGGAGACCGTGGCGATCAGGCCGACGTGCTTCGTCACGACCGAAAGCGCGGACAGCAGCGTCACCGGTTCGAAATGATCGGCGCGTGCCGTGCGGGATAGCGAGGGTAGATTCGTGTCGCGCACGCTGACGCTGTCAGCGAAAAATATCGTGTCGAATTTGGCGCGCTCGGCGATCTGCGCCAGTTCCGCGTAGTGCGCGAAGTCGAGCCCGCCACTCGCGAGTGCATCCGGATGCCGCCATGCGGCGATATGGTGCCCTGTTTCCATCAGGAAGGCGCCCAGCTTGATCTGCCGCTTCTGGCGATTTTCACCGCTCATCGTTGTCTCCGCGAAGGGTTTGTGTGTAGGGGGATGCCACGGGCGTCACCAGGCGAGCCGCCATTCGGTGATCGATGGATTCGCCGCCGGGATGCGCGTGCCGCCGCGTGGGGCATCGTCGTCATGAGGTTCGCGGCGCGCGGCGTCGTGCTCGGCGAAGTCGGCTAGCACTTCGTCGCGCAAACGGATGAAGCGAGGATCGTTACGCTCGCGTGGACGCGGCAGAGCGACATCGACGATCCGCTTGATACGGCCCGGCCGTGGCGCCATCGTAACGACGCGGTCGCCGAGGTAGAGCGCTTCGTCGACATCGTGCGTGACGAGAATCATCGTGATGCGTTCGTGTTCCCAGATGCGCTGCAACTCGTTTTGCAAGCGGCCACGCGTGAGCGCATCGAGCGCGCCGAACGGTTCGTCGAGCAGCAGAACGCGTGGACGGTTCACGAGGCCGCGCGCGATCGCCACACGCTGCGCCATGCCGCCCGACAACTGATGGGGATACGCATTCTCGAAGCCGTTCAGGCCGACGAGCGCGATGTGCTGCGCAACCGCATCGCGCTTTTCTCGTGCCGACAGCGGCGCGTTACGCAACGCTGCGAGAATGTTTTGCGAGGCCGTGAGCCACGGAAACAGACGGTGATCCTGGAACACGATGCCACGCTCGAGCGACGTATCGCGCACCTTGTCTCCGGCAACGACAATATCGCCGCTGTAATCGGTATCCAGTCCTGCGATCAGCCGCAGCAAGGTCGATTTACCGCAACCACTCGAGCCAAGCACGCTGACGAATTCGCCGGGGCGCACCCGCAGGCTGATGTCGTCGAGCACCGCGAGCGATGTGCCGCCTTGTTGCGTATAGCGCTTGCTGACGTGAAGAATGTCGATGCTGTCGGACAGTGTGGAAGAAGTCATGTGCGGACCTTGATCTGTAATCTGTATTCAGTGCAAACCCAGTGCAAATTCAACGCATAGCCGGTGAATATCGATTGCGTGCTTATCGAGCGGCCACCTGCGAACGGCGCGCAAAGATCGCCCGTTCCGCCGCGCGCGCCAGCGCGTTCAACGCCCAACCGGTCACGCCGACCACGATCACGCCGAACAGCACCAGATCCATGCGGAACTGCTCGCTGCCGTCGATCAGCGTATTGCCGATCCCGCTGCCTGCCACCAGCAGATATTCCGCGCCAAGCGTGGCGAGCCACGAATAGATCAGCGCGAGATAGAGCCCGGTGAAAATCGACGGCAGCGCGGCCGGCAGAATGACCGCGCGGATCAGTTGCCAGCGCGAATAGCGGAAAGCGCGCGCGACTTCGATGTAGGCGCGTGGCACGGCATGAATGCCGTCACATGTATGCGCGGCAACCGGCAGTAACGCCGCGAGCGAGAGGAACACGACTTTCGCCGCATCGCCGAGACCGAACCACACGGAAATCAGCGGAATCCATGCAAACAGGGAGATCTGCTTGAACGTGTCGAAGCTCGGACCGATCATGCGCGTGGCAAGCCGCGAGAAGCCGAGCGCGCTGCCAAGCAGCAGGCCGCCTAGCGTGCCGATCACGAAGCCACTCGCTTCACGCACGAGCGAGGCGGAAAGGGCCTTGAAAAGCGCACCGGTGACGATTTGCTGCCAGGCGGTGGCCAGCACCTGCGCGGGGCTGACCAGCAAGCCGCTCTTGACGACGTGCGCTTCCGAGATCGCCCACCAGATCGCAATGGCGACAATAGGCAAGACGGCGCCGCGCCAGTCGACGCGTGAGAGCAGGGACCGGCGCGGTCGCGCCGCGCGCTGGAAGGAGGCGGGCACGTTGCTGCCGCAGTCACAGGACGCATCGGCCGACTGTTTCGATCCAGCAGGCCGCTTAAAGAGAGCAAGACTCATCGTGGATACCTCATAGGCGGTGCGTGGCAGCAATCGGCGTCATGACCATTACTCGCGAAACGCCGACGGTTGACCGCGCCGCAAACGCGCTTCGAGTGCGTCGAGAGAACGATTCATCGCGTAACCGATGGCCCCGACCACGACGACCGAGGCCATCACCAGGTCGAGCTGAAACAGTTGCCGGCCGTAGACGATCAGATAGCCGAGCCCTTCGGAAGACGCCACCAGTTCGACGACCACTAGTGCGAGCCACGCTTTGGTGAACGCGAGCCGCACGCCGGTGGCGAGCGTCGGCACGGCAGCGGGCAGCACGAGATAGACGATCCGTTGCAAGCGGTTGTATTCGAAGACGCGCGCGACTTCATCGAGCGACGGGGGTGTCTGGCGGAATCCTTGCAGCGTGCTCAACGTTACGGGAACAAGCGCGGCATGCGCGATCAGGATGTATTTGAGAGGCTCGCCGACACCGACGAGCAGCAGCAGAAACGGCAGCCAGCCGAGCACCGGAATCTGCACCACCGCATTGAAGCTCGGCAGCACATAAGCTTCGAAGGTACGCGACAGACCGAGCGCCGCGCCGAGCACAAAACCGACGAGGGTGCCCGCAGCGAAGCCGAGCAGCACGCGCTGGAGACTGATGAGTGTGTTACTTGAGAGATCGCCGCTTCTCGCCAGTTCGACAAAGGTGTCGAACACCCGCTCGGGTGGCGGCAAAATCTGCGGTGCAATCCAGCCGCGCTCGCAACCGATCGCCCATAAGGCGAGCAGCAAAACTGGCAATACCCACGGCGCGAGATGCCAGGCGAGGGCGCGCAAGCGTGCATTGCGATAGAGCGGCGCGTGCGGCGCCTCATCAGCGTGGCCGAGCCGTTCGCTATCGACCTGGAGTGCGGTTTCGCTCATCGTGATCGCTCCCGTTTTAGCTGAGCGGCTTGCCGGCAGCGTCGTAGCGCGTCCAGTAGTGGTCGAGTTTTTGCGCGCGCAGCGCGTTGTCGAGATACTTCGTCTCGAACCAGCCGTCGACCTGGACGGGTTGCCGGATCAGTTTAAGCTTCAGCGCATCCGCCGCGACCGCTTTATAACGCGCGACGATGAACGGATCGATCAACGGCGAATTGCGGTCTTTCAGGCTTTGATTCGCGAACTCGGCCTGCCATGAGGAGTAGGGCACGCCGCTTTTTGCCCACAGCTTGAAGAGCGTATCGCGGTTCGCCTCATCCGACGACCATTGCGCGCCCTGAACGAACACGTTGACGACGCGTTGCACGACATCCGGATGCGCGTTATCGAAATCGTCGAGTACTAGCAGATGCGATTGGCGCGTGAATTGCGGTCCATCGTTCTGCGATTCGTAGACGATTTTCGCGAGACCCTGGTCGCGCAGTTTGTACAGGTGGTAGTCGTTGACCGATGCGTCGATCCCCTTGGACGCCAGCGCGGCGAGCGAGCTGGCGGTGTCGAGATTGATCACGCGCAGGTCGCGCTCTTCGAGCTGATTGGCGGCGAGCGCGTTGTCGGCGACCAGTTGCAGATTGGTGCCGCGAAAAATGGAGACGCGCGGGCCTTTGAGGTCTTTGATCGAGCGCACATCCGAATCCGGGGGCACGGCGATCTTGACACCGGTACGCACGCCCGAGGCGAGCAGGAGGTGAGTCTTCAGGCCGTTGGCGCGGGCGAGTACTGCAGGCAGATCGCCCTGAAAGGCGAAGTCGAGTGACTTGTCGGCGATCGCTTCATTCACGGCCGGGCCGGCGCCTTTGAAGAACAGCCATTCGACCTTGATGCCGTCGGCGGCGAATTCCTTTTCGAGCGACTGCTGCAATTGCACCGTCGCCGCTGGTGATCCGCCAAAGGTAGGTGGATCGCCCGTGCCCTGCTGCGCGACGCCGATCCGGATCACGGCGGGTTTGTCAGCGTAGGCATGACCCGTGGCAAGCGACAGGGCCGCCACGGCAACAAAAGATTTCAGCAGACGAAAATAGCGCATTCGGCGATACCGATCGATGGAAGGAAATGGAGTGCAAATGCTCAGATGGGCAGAGAGCTGGCAATACACGTTAGATTCGCGTGCGCTCGAATCCAACCAATCATTGCTGATAAGAAAATCTGCAGTAGTTCGAACCACGTTGCCTGAAAGGGTCCGTGCGGCACTAGCGCGGTGCAAGTGCGTGATTCCCGATTTGCATAGTTAAATTCGTCGTTTTGCCGACATGGATTGCATGGCTACCATGCGACGCTTCAGCCATTCATGCGAACGCGAGATCATGTCAACTGTTGCTTTTCCCTCTGCCGTCGCCGAGGCGCAAGCGCCGGCCGGTAACACAACATCTCCCGCTGTCATCCGTAGTGCGCAGGATGTTTCGCGCATCGTCAATGCAGGCGCTGCAAAGGGCAGTAACGCACGCATCGTGATTGCGATCGCCCTGGGTGGAGTCTTTCTCGATGCTTACGATCTGACGTCGCTCGCTTACGGGATCAAGGACATCGCGCGCCAGTTTTCACTGTCGCCGGTTCAGGTGGGATTCGTCTCGTCGGCGATCACGTTTGGCGCGATTCTCGGCGCACTGTTCGGCGGGTATCTGACTGATCGCATAGGCCGTTATCGCGTGTTTATGGCCGATATGCTGTTCTTCGTGGTCGCGGCGATTGCGGCCGGTCTTGCGCCGAATGCGTGGGTGCTCGGCGGGGCACGCTTTCTGATGGGCTTCGGCGTAGGGCTCGATCTGCCCGTGGCGATGGCGTTTCTCGCCGAGTTCTCGCGGGTGGCGGGCAAGGGCAACAAGGCGGCGAGTGTCGCCGCGTGGTGCCCCGCATGGTACGCAGCCACGAGCACCTGCTATCTGCTGATTCTCGGGCTGTACGCGATTCTGCCGGAGCATCAGCTTGGCTGGCTATGGCGTCTGACGCTCGCGTTCGGTGCGGTACCGGCCATTGTGATTATTCTCGTGCGCAGCCGCTATATCAGCGAATCGCCTGTTTGGGCAGCGAACCAGGGCGATCTCGAAGAGGCGGCGCGCATTCTGAAGCGCTCCTACGGCGTCGACGCAGTGGTTGAACGAAGCGCGACACCGGTCAAGGCGCCGCGTGCGGCGTCCTGGCGTAACTATGGGGTCCTGTTCAATGCGACGTATCGGCGTCGAACGATTCTTGCCGCGGTGATCGGCAGTGCTTCTTCGTTCGGCTATAACGCGATTATTTTCGGCTTGCCGGTGATCATTACCAGCTTCTTTCATCAGGGGCCGCTCACGACGATCATCGCCGCGCTCGCGCTGAACCTGGCATTTGCGTTCGTGGGCGGGTTGATCGGCGTGCGCACCGCACCGACCGTCGGCGCGTGGAAGATGACTGTGCTTGGGCACTCGCTGCAGTTCGCCTCGCTGATCGGCCTCGCGTTGATCGGCAAACCGGGCAGCAGCGCGCTCGTGGTGGTCGCGATCCTGTTGCTTGGCGGCTATCTGTTCGGGCAAGGTTTCGGACCGGGCTCCCATTCGATGACCTATGCATCGCTAAGCTATCCGACCTCGCTGCGCGGAATCGGAGTGGGTTTCAATCAGACTTTGGTGCGTTCCGCGTCGACGGTTTCGTTGTTTCTATTCCCGGTTCTGGCTGCTGCGTTCGGTACGAAGGTTTTCTGGTTGATCGCCATTGCGCCGCTGACTTCGTTGCTCGTGCTGCTGGCGATTCGATGGGAGCCATCGGGTTATGACATCGATGCCGAGGACTACACGGATTCAGGAGTGACGGCGCGAGCGTAGGGGTAGGGTTCTTCGAAACAAATAAGCAAAGCGAAATTTGTTGGTTTGGGTAAGCCTGCGGCGCCGCGATACTTGATCGTCCGATGGCCGCGCCATTCGATTTCGACGCATCCGTCTGCTATTCAACTCCCAGACCGAACCCGACACCATGACGCAATCCAATCACCCCGATCAGCCTGCGCTCGACACACTGCGGCTGATCGGTCCAGCACCCGAGAACTGGGTCCCGCCGCGCGATGGCATCGACCATAACGTGGTGGTTGTCGGCGGTGGACAGACCGGCGCGGCGTTCGCCTTCGCCCTGCGGCGCGCCGGCATCGGTCAGGTTAGCGTGATCGATGCCGCAGCAGATGAAGGTCAAGCGGGCGTCTGGTTGAATCGCGCTCGAATGAACAAGCTGCGCACCCCTAAGTCATTGGTGGGTCCCGAGGCGGGTCTGCCGGGGCTGAGCTTTCAGGCATGGTATGAAGCGCGCTTCGGCGCCGATTCGTATGCGGAGATTGACCGGATTCCTCGCACGCGTTGGGCAGAATATCTCGTGTGGTACCGGCATTTCCTCGAGATTCCGATTCGCTACGGGACACGGCTCACGCGAATCGAACCCGCGGGTGAGCATTTTCGTTTGCATCTGGAAGTACGCGATGGTGCCACGGTGCGCAACATCGTGGAGACGGCACGCAAGATCGTCCTCGGCAATGGTGTTGCAGGTAACGGCAGTCCGAACATTCCTGCTGTGCTGAAAAACCTTCCGTCGACACTTCGTGCCCACACCTCCGAGGCGATCGATTTCGCTGCGCTGCGCGGCAAGTCCGTGGCGGTGATCGGCGGCGCGGCATCCGCATTCGATGCGGCAGGCACGGCGCTCGAAGCCGGCGCAGGGCAGGTGCATCTGTTCGTGCGACGTGAGCGGATTGCGTCGGTGCCGGTGACCCGCACACGCGCTTATCCCGGCGCGTACGACAACTATTTCCATCTGCCTGACGCGATTCGCTGGTCGCAGGCGCGGCGCTTCCGTGTTGCCGGTTCGACGCCGCCAGTCGACGCCCTGGAGCGCGTCACACGCTTTCCAAACTTTCATCTGCATCTCGGCGCGCCGTGGAAACAGGCAAGCGTCAGAGACGCGCGCGTGGAGACCGACGTGGCGGGTGAGTCGTTCGCATTCGATTTCGTCATTGCCGGCACGGGCTATGTGATCGATCCGGCGCTGCGGCCGGAGTTGGCGCAGATCGCCGGGCATATCCGCCTATGGCGCGATCAATACTCGCCCGCTGCAAGCGATACCGACGACGCGCTGAGCGCGCATCCGTATCTCGGCGCCGCACTCGAATACCTCGAGAAGGTCGAGGGCGAAGCGCCTTATCTGAAGCATATCCACGTCTACAACCCGGCGGCCTTCGTCAGTTTCGGCTTGCCGGTCGGCGACGTGCCGAGTATGAAGCGCGACATTCCCGCCGTGGTGCAGCGAATCAGCCGCGATCTATTTCTCGCCGATCTGGACGCGCATGAAGCACGGATTCATGGCGACATCGCCGCGGATTTCGACGATTCAATTTACGCACAGAGCGTCTGGCAGCGCGACAGGGTCGACGTCGCGTGAAGTGGACTCCAGCAAGCGCACGGTCACGGTAATTCAACAAGGCGAGAGGCAGGAGCCGCTATGTCCACGCAGTTCGAATCGATCACAACAGGAACGCCGGCCATCGGTACGGATGTCGTTGACATCAACCGCGCCTTAACACGGCGTGGGTTTTCACGCGGTGTTCTGGTTGCGGGCCTCGCGGCGATAGCGTGGTTCGGCAGCGCGGCGCTGACCGAATGGTGGCCGAGTGCCGACGACTGGCCGTACACGAAAGAATTCATCGCGTTGAAGTTGGTGCTCGCAGCATTTGCTGTTGCGACGGCCGTCGCGGGATGGCGTAATCCGTCCACTCAGGCGACGACGCCCACGCGCACCAGCGCATGGCTCGGGGCAATGCCATGGTTTCTCGCGCTGGCGCTCGGCGTGAGCGCGTGGGAAGTGGTCACGGCACAACTCGAGTGGCTGCCGCGGCCCTTCTTCGCGCCACCGCAAGCGCTGATCGGTGTCTATGCCGAAGACTACCCACGACTGGGTTCGAGCGTCGTGCATTCGTTTGGACTACTCGCCTATGGATACGTGTTGGGCGCGGCTGCTGGTTTTGTGACGGGGGTGAGCATCGGCTGGTCGCAGGCCGTGAGCTACTGGGTCCATCCGGTCCTGCGCCTGATCGGGCCGCTGCCTGCTACGGCATGGTTGCCGCTGGCGTTCTTTTTCTTTCCGTCGAGCTTCAGTGCGAGTGTGTTCCTGATCGCGCTTGCGACCGCTTTCCCGGTTGCGGTGCTGACCTGGTCGGGTGTGGCCGGCGTCAATTCGGCCTACTACGACATCGCGCGCACGCTCGGCGCGCGGCCCGGTTTTCTGATTCTGCGCGTGGCGATTCCGGCGGCGCTGCCGTCGGTGTTCGTCGGCCTGTTCATGGGTCTTGGCGCATCGTTTTCGGTGCTGATCGTCGCGGAAATGATGGGCGTGAAAGCGGGGCTCGGCTGGTATCTGCAATGGGCCCAGGGCTGGGCCGCGTATTCGAATATGTATGCCGCGCTGCTCGTGATGGCGCTGATGTGCTCCGGTCTGATCACCTTGCTGTTTCGTGTGCGTGACCGCTTGCTGGCCTGGCAAAAGGGATTGCTCAAATGGTAGCCGTACCCGAAGTGTTGAACCAGTTGGCCGCTGCTCGGCCGGTCCGCGACGGCGCGCGCATCGACGTGCGCCATGTCAGCCATCAATTGGCGCTGCGTGGCGCCGCGTTGCCGGTGCTTCAGGATGTCAGCTTCACGGTCGAGCCGGGCGAGTTCGTCGCGCTGCTCGGCCCGAGTGGTTGCGGCAAGTCCACCTTGCTGCGGCTGGTCGCTGGACTCGATACGCCGACGCAGGGCAGCGTGCAGGCAGATGGCGCTGCAATCGCCGGTCCTGATCCGTCGCGTGTGGTGGTGTTTCAGGATCCGACCTTGTACCCGTGGCGCACGGTACGCGGCAATGTCGGGGTCGGTCCGCAGGCGCAGCGCAAACGCTTCGCGCGACGCAGTGGTCCGCAAGAGAAGCAGGCAGAGCAACGGATCGACGCCGCCCTGGAGTTAGTCGGCCTCAGTGAATTCGCCGAAGCGTTTCCGCATCAATTGTCGGGTGGCATGGCGCAGCGCGTGGCGCTGGCCCGCGCACTCGTCAACGATCCGGCGCTGCTGGTGCTGGACGAGCCGTTCGGCAAGCTCGACTCTCTCACACGTATCCGCATGCAGGGTGAACTCGCGCGGCTTTGGAAGGACGCGCGCTTTTCCGTATTGCTGGTGACGCATGACGTGGAAGAAGCGCTGCTGCTAGCCGACCGCGTGATCGTTTTCAGCGAGCGGCCGGCGCGTGTGGTCGCCGAAGTGCGCAACGACGCGCCGTATCCGCGTCATCGCGACGATCCGAAACTGGTGGCGCTGCGCCGCGAGGTGCTCGCCCAGCTCGGACTCGACACCTGAACGAATAAAACAATCGATAACGACCAGAGGAACAGTCAACCATGAATCCCTACGATGAATCTCCGCTGAGTCCGGCCCGCCGCGCGTGGTTGCGCAAGACGGCCTGGACCGCGGGCGCGGCGGCGCTCGGTGGTGCGTCGCTGATGCCGGGGTCGCTCGCGTTCGCTCAAACGCCGCAGGCTCCGCTCAAACCCCTCAAGCTTTCCTGGAACGCGGGCGCGATTTGCACCGCGCCTGTCGCCGTCGCGGTGAAGCAGGGCTTTTTCGAGCGGCACGGTTTGCAGGTGGAGCTCGTGAATTTTTCAGGGTCGACCGATCAGCTGCTCGAGGCAATTGCAACGGGCAAGTCCGATGCGGGTGTCGGCATGGCGCTGCGTTGGATCAAGCCGCTGGAGCAGGGCTTCGATGTGAAACTCACTGCGGGGATTCACGGCGGGTGCATGCGTTTGCTGGCCACGCGTGCGTCGGGCATCGTCGATGTGGCGGGGCTGAAGGGCCGCACGATCGGCGTGAGCGATATGGCGAGTCCGACCAAGAATTTCTTCGCCATTGTGCTGAAGAAGATCGGTGTCGATCCGGAGCGCGATGTGAACTGGCGCCAGTACCCGGCGAACCTGCTGGGCGAAGCGCTAAAGAAGGGCGAAGTGCAGGCGATCGCGGATGGCGACCCGACCATCTGGTCGATCCGCGAATCCGACCACCTGTATGAAGTGTCGAACAATCTGTGCGGTGAATATCAGACGCGTTCGTGCTGTGTGCTCGGCGTGCGCGGTACGCTGGTGCGAAAAGATCGCGCCACCGCGCAGGCGTTGACGCAGGCGCTGCTCGAAGCGACTGAGTGGACAGCGAATCATCCCGCGGATGCCGCTGCGATTTTCTCGGTCTATACGCCGTCCGCCAATGTGGGCCAACTGGCGGAGATGCTCAAGAGCCATACCGATCGCCATCATCCGGTTGGGGATGCGTTCAAGAAGGAGATCTCGCTTTATGCAGACGATCTGAAGGCGGTGGGCGTGCTCAATAGCGGGACTGACTCCAATCGTCTCGCGGATCGGGTGTTCTCGAACGTGCTGGCTTGACGGCGCGCCGTATCTGTCCGATATGCGGTTTGTGTCGAACGATAGTCGAATTTATCGTTTGGCCATGGCGGCAGGCATCGTTACGCTAATCGGCTTGCCTATGATGCGCCGACGCCATGATGAACCCGCACAACTCTCCGCCGTCGCGCGGCCGCCGTCGACTGCTGGGTCGTCTGGCCGCCGGCGGTCTCGCCGTTTCGCACGCCGCGGCGGCTAGCGAACTGCTCCGGCCGCTCGAGGTCGCGTCTTCGAGCCGGGTGCCCGGCGCGCCTGTTCTCGAGCATCCGTACGGCGTGCCGTCGCCCCACGAGGTGAATGTCGTGCGGCGGAGTGCGCGCGCGTGGCCACTGCCCGGTGCAGCTTCGTCGATGACGCCGCTCGCCGATCTGCACGGTACGCTCACACCTAACGGTCTGGTCTACGAACGTCATCACGGCGGCGTGCCGGACATCGATCCCGATCAGCATCGGCTGGCCATTCATGGCCTCGTGCGCACGCCCAAACTGTTCACGATGGACGACTTGCTGCGCCTGCCGTCCGAATCGCGGATTCATTTTCTCGAGTGCTCCGGCAATACCGGCAACGAATGGAATGGCCCGAGCGGCATGCCGGTGCAACTCACGCATGGTCTGCTGTCGTGCTGCGAATGGACCGGCGTGCGTTTGCCGACTTTGCTGGAGGAGGTGGGTGGTGTGACGGCGTCCGGCAATACAAGCGGCGGCTGGTTGCTGGCCGAAGGCGCGGACGCCGCGGCGATGACCCGCAGCTTGCCGCTCGATCGGATACTCGACCGGGCGCTGGTGGTCTACGCGCAAAACGGCGAACGCTTGCGTCCCGAGAACGGCTATCCGTTGCGTCTGATCGTTCCGGGCTTCGAGGGCAATACGAACGTCAAGTGGCTGCGCCGGCTGAAGGTGGTCGATTCGCCGTTGCAAACGCGTGAGGAAACCTCGAAGTACACCAGCCTGCTCGCGAACGGCACCGCGCGTCAGTTTGCGTTCGAGATGGACGCGAAATCGGTGATCACGCGGCCGTCGCCGGGACATCGGCTCACCACGCACGGTTATTACCCGATCACGGGTCTGGCCTGGTCGGGGCGCGGGACGATTCGCAAGGTGGAGGTGTCGACCGACGGCGGTGCGACGTGGCGTCCCGCGCGTCTGGACGGTGCGATCCTGGATCGTGCGCTCACGCGCTTTCAGGCGGACTGGCGCTGGGATGGCGGCGCGACTGCGATTCTTTCGCGCGCCACCGATTCGACCGGCTATGTGCAACCGACGCGCGCCGAACTCGTCGCCGCACGCGGCCTGAATTCGCAGTACCACTACAACGCGATCCAGCAATGGCGAGTGGATGCAAGCGGGGAGGTGCGCAATGCGTGATGGCCGTTCGCTACGTAGGCCCTCACGTGTAGCGCTGGCCGTGCTGCTGTCGCTCTCAGCGCTGGCATCGTGCTCATCGATTGCGCCGGGTGACCAGAGCGCCAGGGCGGTCCACGATATCGGCACGCCGCTTACGGATCAGGAACTCGCCGCCTGGAACATCGACGTCGCGCCGGATGGCCGCGGCCTGCCTGCGGGCAGCGGCGACGTCGCCACCGGCGCGCACATATTCGCCGCCAAATGCGCGGCGTGCCACGGCGAGCAGGGGCAGGGCGGTCTCGGCGATCAACTGATAGGCGGGCAAGGCACGCTGACGAGCGCGAAGCCGAAGCGCACCGTGGGCAGCTACTGGCCCTATGCGACCACGCTGTTCGACTATATTCGCCGCGCGATGCCCTACAACGCGCCCGAATCGCTTTCAGCCGACGAGGTGTACGCGCTCAGCGCATTTCTGCTCAACCAGAACGGCATCGTGCCGGCGAATACGCGGCTCGACGCGGCCTCGTTGCCGCGTGTGGCGATGCCCAATCGCGGCGGTTTCGTGGCTGATCCGCGTCCGGGGCAGCTATAGGCGCTCACGCTGTTCGGATGGTCCGTCCGGGAGTAGGCCTGAAGCGACGCCAACTGATATTGCCAGTTCGCTCGTGAAGTCGCTTTATGCGGTGCCTTCAGGCAGCCGGCGCAGCAGGCGCATTCGGCGTGTATTTCCGCAGCCGCTGGGAAATCAGATGCGAAGGCTTTTCGATCATCCGGTAAAACGCGTAGCTAATGGCGAACGCCAACGCCACCTGCACGAACCAGGCGAATCGGGACGTCTCGTCGAAGCGGGTCATTTCCAGCAGGGCGAGCGCCATCTTGTGGCAAAGATAGAGGCTATAGGACCACGCGCCAAAAGTAGCCAGTCTGGCCCAGACGCTGCTTCTGGAAGGCGTGGCTGTCTCCGCCGCGATCCAGACCGCCGCCAGGAACTGAAATAGCGGAAGCGTGATATCCGGCGTAATCAACGGCACAGCGGCCGGTTTGAGATTCGATTCGGACAGCAGAATCATAATGGCGGCCCCGGCCGCGACAATCACCACTCTCAGCGCAACCAGATGATTCGCGAGAAAACGGGTACTGTGATCAAGGCCGCGTTTGATCATCAGGGTAAGCGGCGAATACGCGCCACGAACGTGGAACTGCTCCGCGTTGCGCTGAGTCTCCGCGATCAGGCAGCCGAAGATCCATCCGGCCGCATACAGTAAAGCCGTACCCGGAACGCCATACGTTTCAATGACGCAGCCATGGCAAACCGGATGCCCGATCAGACGAACCACAGCCACCATCACGCCCGCCGTAACCGCGCAGCCCACGATCATTTCGCCGATGTAGCGAAAGCGGGCGCGCAGGAGCGGATAAGCGGCGTAATACACCATCTCGCAATAGAGCGACCACAGCACGGACTCCAGATAGTTCTGCCCCGTCGGCAACGGTTGAACGAGGCACAGCAGGATGACTAGCGGTAATCCAATGCGGATGAATCTGGACGCGTAATAGTTGATTGGCTTAAGCGTCACATCCTTTTGATATGCGTTATGGATGCAATAGCCGGAAATGACAAAGAAGACGATGACGGCGGCAGGGCCCGCGAACAGCGCTGTCGAGCCGGACCATAGTGCGCCGCCGAGGAAGGCGAGTTGATGAGGCAGAAGTTCTTTAAACGCGGGTGGCTTGAAGTGATACATCAGCACCCAGACAGCCGCGAGGAATCGAATCGCATCAATCTTTAGCGACTTGTTCAGATTCGCAGACGCTGAGAGATTCAAGGTGATCGCCATTTATTGCCCCTTCTTCTATTCAGGCTGCGGCGATCTTACGTCTGTCGTGATCAACAAAAATCGAAAAAAATGGGGAAATAAATGTCCCACCAGGCCTCAGTAAAATGCAATGTTGGGCGGTTGTTTTTGTCAGCGTCAGGTGCGGGTTTACAGCAATACCTTGCGGCATTGGCATAGGTTTTAGCCCGAATGGATTGATGCGGGCACAATTCAAAGCTAGGCTCTGTCGAAACCGAACAATAATTCGAGGCACAAGGATCCAATGACTCCATCGGAAAACATTGACCAGCTGATCGCAGGCATCACGGACTGGCGTGGCAAAACATTCGCCAGCATCCGCAAAACCATCCTTGAAGCCGACCCGGAGATCATCGAGGAATGGAAGTGGATGGGAAGCCCGGTGTGGTCCCGCGACGGAATGATCGCGGTCGCCAACGCTCATAAAGGGAAGGTGAAGCTGACCTTTGCCCACGGGGCGAATCTCGCGGATCCTGACAAGCTTTTCAACGCGGGCCTCGACGGTAACGCGAGACGCGCGATCGATTTTCTCGAGGGCGATAAGGTCAATGGGCCCGCTTTAAAGAAACTCGTGCGCGCCGCTATTGAGTACAACCAGACCAAATTGAAGAAAAATGCGCCGGCGAGTACTCGAGCGAAAGCACATAAAGCTAAAGAGGCGTGAAGCGATAGCGCTTATCTGGGGGAAGCGCTTAGATCGATCAGGCTGATTGGAATAGGTACGGTTTTCAGCGCGACAGCAACGAAACGGTCGCGATGCCGAGGATCGTCATGATGAGCGAAGCCGCCACGTGAATGACGATCTCGCCTGCCGCCCAGCCAAGCCGTCCGTCCTGCAAGCGCTGCACGACTTCCGCTGAGAACGTCGAGAAGGTCGACAGGCCGCCCATCAAACCCGTGATGATGAAGAGCCGCCATTCGGGCGCGATCTGCGGCGCCCGTGCGAACCCCGCAACCGCGACGCCGATGACGTAGCCGGCAATCACATTAGCGGCGAAGGTGCCGAGCGGCATACCCGGGAACAGGCCGTTCAGACGGATACCGAGAAACCAGCGGAACAGCGAACCGAGCGCGCCGCCGATGCCGACCGCGAGAATGGACAGATACATGCAAAAGTACTCTGGCGAAGCCAAAAGGTCGACAAACCGGGCTTGAGCGGAAGGCGTGATGCCGCGTCCGCAGTCGTCCGGGCGAAGCAGGCATCATCAGCCATCGAGGGCGGTTAAGTGAGAATGCCATCGGGAGAATGCCATCTCCAGCGCGCCAGTCTAGCATTGGCAGGGCATTGGGGACAGGTGAGCGCCGTCGCGGCGCACGTGTCCGGTCTGCATCGCGTGGGGCGTGATCTAGAATCAATAGAGGGCCTGCGAGCGTCTGCCGTGGTCCACTGCAACGCCGCAACCGCGCGGGAGGCCGACATGACGAAGGGCTACCAGCTCACGTTCTATACCGAGAAGAACCGGCGCCACGGCCATCAATCGGTCGTGGAATGTCTGCTGTCGATCGCGAAGCTCGTCGGCATTCATGGCGCGACCGTCTTGGCGGCGTCCGAAGGCGTCGGCCACGCGGGCGCGCGGCACGCAGCGCGCTTCTTCGAACTGGCGGATCAGCCGCAACTGGTGATCTTCGCGGTCACCGAAGGGGAGGCGGAAGCCTTGCTCGAAGCGGTGCGAGCGGGCTGCCTCCCGGTGTTCTACACGCGTTGCCCGATCGAATTCGGCCTGATCGGCGAGCACGGGGACGCGAAACATCCTGCACGCCGCTGAGCCCTGGTTTGAGATTAACTAGCGGTTAAGCCATCAGCCGACGCTTTCGCGCTTCGGCGTCGCCGAAATCTTGTGGATCGACAGATCCGCGCCGTTGTATTCGTCTTCCTGATCGAGCCGCAAGCCCACCGTCAGGCGAATCGCCCCATACACGAGCGTGCCGCCGTCGCCGCGATCGCGGCAACGATGAAAGCATAATGTAAGAAGACGGCCGTTTCATATGGGTCGTAGCGATTCCAAATCGGGGCATGACATTCGATCCGATTTACGTTCCATTCAAAACGCTGACGTTTTATGCGGATTCATTGCGCCCGGGTTCGTATTTGGCGGCAGAGGCCTGGTTAGTGGCGTGTCTTCTTTGTCTTCCTGCGCAAACGCCGACATAATGTGCCGTCCCGCGCACGATCTGCCGGCCATCGACTTCCAATGCGCACGCATGAGACTGACCACTAAAGGCCTGTTGCTGATCGCAATCCCGGCCGTCTTCGAACTGGCGTTGCTGTCTGGACTCGTCATGGCGCAGGCCGACGCGACGCAAGCCGAACGGTGGGCCATCCATAGCGAAGACGTGCTGCGCCAGACCACCGCGATTCTCGATCCGGTGCTGAGTGAGTCCGTGGCGCTGCGCGGCGCGGTGCTCGCCAACGACACCCGCTTTACGACGCCGGTCGCCTTGTGGATGGACGTCGACCGTCGCATCGATCAACTGGCCGATCTGGTTGCCGACAACCCGGCGCAAGTCGAGCGCGTGGTGCAGGTGCGCCAGGCCGTGCAGGGGTATCGGCAGTGGTCTGACCGCATTCAGGACATGCTGCATTCGGGGCGGCGGCGCGATCTGCTCGATCGTTTTCGCGAGCTTGCCTCGGCCGACGTGCTCGATCGTTTCCGTCAGCAGGTGGCGGCTTTCCAGGCCGAAGAGCGGCGCCTCGACACGTTGCGCTCGAATGCCGCCGATGCCGCGCGTGAACGGCAACAGACGCTGGTCGTCGCGGCCGTGTTCGGCTCCTTGCTATTCGTCGCACTGGCCGTGTGGCTGTTCACGCGCGGCGTGCGTGGCCGGCTGGCGCTGCTGTCCGACAACGCCGGGCGCCTTGCGGGCAACGAGCCGCTGGCGCCGATCGGCCCGGGGCGCGATGAAATCGCCCGGCTCGATTTGACCTTGCATGAAACCAGCCGGCGCCTGCTCGAAGCCGAGCGCATCCAGGCGCGTTTCCAGTCCGATCTGGCGCGCCGCACTAGCGAACTGGCGCGCATCAACGAGACCTTGCGGCAACAGACTCAGGAAAACGAAATGTTCATCTACAGCGTGTCGCACGACCTGCGTGCGCCGCTGGTGAATCTGCAAGGCTTCTCGAAGGAACTGATTCGCGCGTGTGACGAACTGCGCGTGGTGTTGCGCCAGTCGTCGCTCGCGACAGAGTCGCGGCAGCGCATCGAACGTGTGGTCGACGAGGATATCGGCGAGGCGCTGCATTTCCTGCAGACGGCCGTGCTGCGGGCATCTCATATCATCGACGCGCTATTGCGGCTGTCGCGGGTCGGCCGTGTGGAGTACCGGCAGCAAAAGGTCGAGGTGCGCGACATCGTGCCGCGCGTGGTCGATGCGATGCAAGCGTCGATCCGGGCGCGCCGGGCGCGTGTCATCGTCGAAGATTTGCCGGCGGTATGGGGCGACCCGACCGCGCTCGAAC
Organism: Paraburkholderia nemoris; assembly: GCF_905221015.1. Classification (NCBI taxonomy): domain Bacteria; kingdom Pseudomonadati; phylum Pseudomonadota; class Betaproteobacteria; order Burkholderiales; family Burkholderiaceae; genus Paraburkholderia; species Paraburkholderia nemoris. The sequence goes on from NZ_CAJNBO010000017.1 coordinate 94,213, forward strand.
AGGTGTTCGCGAATCTGATCGGTAATGCAGTCAATTACCTGGACCCCACGCGTGAAGGCCGGGTCGAAATTGGCACGACGCCGGCGCCGCCGGGCGTGCATTCGCTACGGATTTTCTACGTGCGGGACAATGGCCTGGGCATTCCGGCGGTCGCGCTGCCGCGGCTTTTCAACGCGTTTCAGCGGCTGCACGGCAATGTGGCGGCGGGTGAGGGTATCGGCCTCGCGCTCGTGCGGCGCGTGGTGGAACGGCACGGCGGGCGCGTGTGGGCGGAATCGAAAGAGGGCGTCGGCACGACGTTTTATCTGTCGCTGCCCGAAGCTGAGGTGCGAACGGCACAACTGGCGGTCGAAACGCAGGCCGCGCAGGCGGACGGTGTGCAGGCGGTTCGTGGTGCGCGCGAAGCACGCGCGGCGGGCCTGGGTGATCGTGATGGCCAAGGCCCGCGCGGCGGTGCGCCGGCACATGCCGCCAATGCCGCGCCCGGTATTAGTACGCGGTAAAGAGCCGGCGCGGCTTGAGGAGTTTGCTGCCGCGTATCGACCAGTAGCAGCCGCAGACGAGCAGGATCGCCACGCCGGTCAGCGCCTCGCGCGGCGCCGGGTGCAGGCCGGGCAGGCCGTCCAGGGCGAACAGGCCGTGCGCGACGATCAACAGCGCCGCCCATAGCGAACACGCCGCTTGTACCAGCATTCGTGTGCCAGTCAGACGCCGCGCACGGTTTTCTCGCGACCAGTTGGCCGGTGTACGCGCGCAGAAAAAAGCAATCGCCATCAACGTCACGGCGAGCATGACGATCCAGTCAGTCAGTTCCATCGAAAGGGGCTCCCAAGTCAACCGGCGACTATAGGAAAACCTTGCGTTTCGAACTATCGGACTAGTCTCAAATATGGGGGTGTTTTGCGAGCGCGCAGTGCTCGAGGGCAAGGCGCTCGCCTGAGGATCAGAGCTCGATCCGCGTGCCGAGCAGCACGAGGAACTGACGCAGCCACTCAGGGTGGGCGGGCCATGCGGGAGCGGTGACGAAATTGGCGTCGGTGATGGCCGCATCGACCGGAATGTCGGCGTACTCACCGCCGGCCAGCTTTACTTCGGGTGCGCAGGCCGGGTACGCGGAAATGCGCTTGCCGCGAATCACGTCGGCGGCAGCCAGCAGTTGCGCGGCATGGCAGATCGCGGCGATCGGCTTGCCCGCTTCGGCGAACTGCCGCACGAGCTCGATCACCTTGTGGTTGAGCCGCAGGTACTCCGGTGCGCGGCCGCCTGCAATTGCCAGCGCATCGTATTGGCGTGGATCGGCGTCCTCGAACGTTGCGTTGAGCGTGAATTGATGGCCGGGTTTTTCGGTGTAGGTCTGGTCGCCTTCGAAATCATGAATCGCGGTCTTGATCTTGTCGCCCGCTTTCTTGTTCGGGCAGACCGCGTCGACGACGTGGCCGACCGCCTGCAGTGCCTGGAACGGCACCATCGTTTCGTAATCCTCGGCGAAGTCGCCGGTCAGGAACAGAATCTTCTTTGCTGCCATCGCATGCCTCCTATTGATCAACGGAACACATCGAACGCTCAGGCAGTCTACTCCAACACGTTTGACAGAACCGCGACGGAGTACGCAATGAAGTATTTCGAAGGGCGTGCACTACACGCTGACGACACGGCGGCGCTGGTGCAATTGATTCGAGCCGCAGCCGGGCAGCTTCGGGTCCGCGGGCTTCCGGATGGTCGCCAAGGAGACTGTGCCGCGCAACGGCGTATCATGAGCCCGTTTTCGCATTCGGAAGCCGCTCGACGCGGCTCACACTTAAATATGACTTTATCCATTCGTTCGCCGTTGTTGCGCCGCGTTGCGGTTGTCGCCCTCGTGTTCGGCGGCCTCACGGCTTGCCAGAAAAACGACGCGTCGGCACAGGTTGCCGGCAAGCTCAACGATGCGGCGCAAGCAGCTGGTCAAAAGCTCGATCAGGCGGCCAGCTACGTCGGCCAGCAGGTCGATGCGACCAAGGCCGCCGCGCAGCAGAACCTCTCGTCGGCGTCCGCGCCGTCGATCACGATCGATCCGGCCTCGCTGGCATCGAGCGCGCAAGCCAACCTGCAAGGCGCAGCGAGCGCGACCAATGCGCAACTCGGCAAGGCGGCCGCGCTGACGGGCCAGGGCCTCGAGACGGCGGGGCGCAAGCTGCAGGAATGGTCGGCGCAGAGTTCGGCGTCGGCGTCGGCGGCGGGCGTTTCGGCTTCGGCGTCGACATCGAGCGATTCCAGCGATGCACAAAAGCAGATGGACAAGTGAGATGACAGGCGGTGCATCCGGCTGCTCGTGCTCGTTCGTCCGTTCGTTCGTTTGACAGCCGGATTAAATGTAATTACTATGGTTACACATTGTCGTCGCCGGGCAGGTTTGCTGTGAATACGAGTAGCCGGTTTGCATTTGCAGTGCATGTGCTCGCGCTGCTGTCGTTGCAGGAGGGCGTGCCGCTCTCGTCGGAGATGATCGCTGGCAGCGTGAATACGAATCCTGCGCTGATCCGGCGTTTGCTGAGCATGCTGGCCGATGCGGGTCTCACGACCTCGCAACTCGGCGCGGGCGGAGGTGCGTTGCTCGCCAAGGCGCCTGACGAGATCACCTTGCTGCAGGTGTATCGCGCGGTGGACGACGCGCAATTGTTCGCCATGCATCGCGAGGAACCGAATCCGGCGTGCATGGTGGGGCGGCATATCCAGGTTGTGCTGCGCGGCATTATCGACGAAGCGCAGCAGGCCATGGAAGCGTCGCTCGGTGCTCGCACGCTGGCTGACGCCACTGCCGACCTGATGCGCGCTGAACGGGCGCTGGAACGCAAGCGGCGTTCGCATGGATGATGCGGCAGCGAGGGCGGCAAATAAGGTAGCAAAGAGGCGGGATCGAAGGGCGCTCACGGTGTAGAAGGAACCTGCGCACCTGAGAACGGACGGGGGCTTACGCCCCTCTTTTTTCCACTTAATATGTAATCAACGTGGTTACATATAAGCAAATCACAGGAGTATTGAAATGAGCAAACAGTTGAAGATCGCGTTGTTCGGTGCCACCGGCACGATTGGTTCGCGGATCGCCGCGGAAGCTGCACGCCGCGGGCATCAGGTGACGGCGCTGGCGCGTAATCCGGCACGCGTGCCGGCCGACGTGGCGAATCTGAAAGCCGCGCAGGCCGATCTGCTCGACGCCGCGAGCGTCGGCGCCGCGGTGCGTGGTCACGACGTGGTGGCGAGCGCTTATGCGCCGCCGCATGACGATCCCGCAGCGGTGTCCAAGGCGACCCATGCGCTCGTCGAAGGCGTGCGCGCCGCGGGCTTGAAGCGCCTCGTGGTGGTGGGCGGCGCGGGTTCGCTCGAAGTGGCGCCGGGCAAGCAACTGGTCGACGCGGACGGTTTTCCTGACGCTTACAAAGCGGTCGCACTGGCTCACCGCGATGCACTCAATTACTACCGCGGCATCACCGACCTCGACTGGACGTTTTTCGCGCCGGCCGCGCTGATTGCGCCGGGCGAGCGCACTGGCACGTTCCGCACGGGCGCGAACACGCTTCTGGCCGACGCCGAAGGCAATAGCCGCATTTCCGCGGAAGACTATGCGATCGCCTTCGTCGACGAACTGGAGCAGGGCCGTTTCGTCCGTCAGATCGCGACAGTGGCTTATTGAGCCTTGGCGGAGCGCGGGACTGCGCGCAGCTCGTGTTGCGCCTCGCCCGTTGCGTGCGTCCTGGCGGCGGTTCGAGGGGACGACGGCAGTCCGTGGCTCCTCGAACTTGCGCAAGCGTCCTAACAATCGGTTACGCATGTTCAGGCGCGGGTGGTGCAACTGCGGCTACACTGGCGTCTCCCGTTTTCTTACGGAACGCCATGCAGTCATGCCCATTGCGGCGTGAGTCCGGGGCCGCGCCGTCTAACGGCGGGCAACTGGCGACTCGCGCCGTCTTTCATTTTCCTTCCAGTCATATCGGGCGCGGCATTCGCGCTCATGTCGCGGCGTGGTTTGGCGCGTGGGCAGCCACGGTCTGCCTCGTACTGACCCTTGGTATCGGATGGATGCCCGCCACTGCCCAGGCCGCCGGCGCCGCCACGCCGGTCATCCCGGCCCTGCAGAGCCTGATCAATAGCGCGACGGCAACGCCGGCGTCTGCCGCCTCGGGCGCCTCGGCTGCGGAAGCGGCTTCGGCGCCGTCGCCCGCGAGCCAGGCGGAACTGGCGCGCTCGCTCGACAGCGTGATCTCCACGCTCGACAACGACAAGCAGCGCACCGCGCTCGTCGCTCAGCTCAAGAAGCTGCGTGACGTGTCGCAAAACGTCGCGCCCGCCACGCCCGCATCCGCGTCGGCCCAAACGAGTGCTGGCTTGCTCGGCGCGATCGCGTCGGGCATCGCGTCGTTCGAATCCAATGTGCATCAGGGCCGCACGCCGGTGCGCTATTGGGGCGGGAGATTCAACGCGGCCGGCAACGAGCTCTACACGATCATTTCGGGCCAGGGGCAAGAGAGCTTCGGGCGCATCGTCTTCTCGATGATTGCCATGCTGGCCGGCTGGGGCGCGTGCGCCGGCGCGATAATCTACGTGCAGCACCGGCTGTACCGGCGCTTCGGTATTCTCATGGGGCTCAAACCGAACCCCACCACGCGCGAGCTGCTGATCTTCGCGCTGCGCCGCGTCGGCCCGTGGATCATCGCCTTTCTCGCCGCGTTGCTGTTTGTGCGCGCGATGCCCGATGCGCTCGGCCGCACGCTCGGCCTGGTGGTCGCCTATGCGATCGTTGCGGGTGCGGTGTTCTCGGCGATCTGTCTGATCATGTTTTCGCTGTTTGGCTCAGGGCATCGGCGGGTTGCGGTGCACCTGCTGATCGAACACGCGCGGCGCGTGCTGTTCGTGGTGGGCATATGCGCCGCCCTCGGCGATGCGGCGGTCAACTATGACGTCGAGCATCAGCTCGGACCGAATCTCGCCGCGCTGATTTCGACGGCCGCCAACATGACGGCCGCCGTCCTCACCGGCTATTTCGCGCTGGCGTTCCGCCGGCCGGTCGCGCATCTGATTCGCAACCGGCCTTACGAGCAGCGCCACGATCACAGGGCCGCGACCGACGCGTTCGACGTGCTCGCCTCGCTCTGGCACGTACCGGTGCTGGTGCTCGCCGCCGCGTCGGTGGTGGCCACGCTCGGCGGCTCGGGGTCCAGCGAAAACGTGCTGCAGATCTCGGTGGTCACCGCGCTGTTGCTCGTGTTCGCATTTTTCCTGTCAGCCATCGTGCTGCGCGTGACGCGCCCGCGAAGCCACCGCGCGCGGCGCCGCTCGCCTTATCTGTCGCGTTTGCTGCGCTTTTGCGGCACGCTGCTGACGCTGTTCATCTGGCTGTTCTTCTTCGAACTGGCGGCACGTTTATGGGGTGTGTCGCTCGCGGAAGTCGTGGAGAAAAACGTCGCGGCGCGCGGGATTGCGCACGCGGTGACCGCGATCATCGCGACCGTGTTCATTTCATGGCTGCTGTGGATTCTGGTCGACACGGCGATCACCGAAGCCCTCAATCCGGGTGGTCCACGCAACAAGTCGCGCAATCCGAGCATGCGGGCGCGCACGATGCTGCCGCTGCTGCGCAATGTGCTGCTGGTGACGATCATGACGATTGCCGGCATCGTCACCGCGGCGAACCTGGGCATCAATGTCACGCCTCTGCTGGCCGGCGCCGGGGTGATCGGGCTCGCGATCGGTTTCGGCGCGCAGTCGCTCGTAACCGACCTGATCACGGGCCTGTTCATCATCATCGAAGATACGATTTCGGTCGGCGACTGGATCGACGTGGACGGCGGCCACGCGGGCACCGTCGAGCATCTGTCGATCCGCACCGTCCGCCTGCGCGACGGGCAAGGCGCGATTCACGCCATTCCGTTCTCGCAGATCAAGATCGTCAAGAATCTGTCGCGCGACTTCGCCTATGCGGTGTTCGAAGTGCGCATGTCGTTCTCGACCGACGTCGATGAGATCACGCAACTGATTCGGGAAGTCGGCGCGGATCTGATGGCCGACTTCCGCTACCGGCGCGAAATGCTCGGACCGATCGAGGTGTGGGGGCTCGACCGTTTCGATCCGAACTGGATGGTCGTGAAAGGGCAGATCAAGACGCGGCCCTTGCAGCAATGGAGCGTGGCGCGCGCCTTCAATCTGAGGCTCAAACGCAAGATGGACGAAGCCGGCATCGAGATTCCGGTGCCGCAGATGCGGGTGTACACGTCGTCAAAGGATAGCGAGGGACAGCCTTTGCCGGACGATGAACTGCCTGAGGTCGGCCCGCATGGACATGGGCAGGCGCATGCCGAGGCGGCGGCTGCCACGCGGAGCGCGCACGCCGCGATGGCGGTGGCGCGCGATGTGTCGCACGAACCGCGTCCGGCGCCGCCCCCGACCGGGCAGACCGCGCCGATTCCGCCGCAGATTCCGACGGCCGGGGAAGCGGGCGGTAAAAGCTGATTGGGCTGGATGCGAGGCGAGGCTAGCGGACCTTGGCGCGGTCCGCGTCCGCCGTTCGCGTTCGCGGTTCGCGTCTTTAGGCAGGACCTACCGGTTTCAGACGAGCGCCGGTGCGTCGGCGGCGCGCACGATGTCGTTGACGTGCGTGGCGATCTGCGCACCCGCGACACCATAGATATGCAGCGAGACGGCAGGCGCGTCGCTGCAATTGCCGAGGCGATGAATGCCGCCCTTGCCGCCGCGTACAAACGACACGGCTCCGGTATTGCGCGCCTGGGTGCGGGTGGCGCTTGCACAGTGCTGCGCGCCATTCCATTCGAAAACCGTTTCGCTCAGCGTGCCGTCGATCACGGCATAGCCGCACCATGTGTGGTGCGCGTGCACCGGGCTTGCCTGGCGCGGCTGCCACACCAGCGCCGCAATCGCATAGCGGCCGTGCGGATCGGCGGCCAGCAGATGGCGCCGGTAATTCTCAGTGGAGCCTTCGCGTTGCGCCGACGTGAGCAAATCGGGATTCGCCGCGGCTTCGGCCAGCGCGATGCGCATGCTGCGCGCGAAGAAGGTCGAATCCGACGGTTCGGGAAATTTCACGCAGGCTTCGAACATGGCGTCGAGTGCGTCGCACAGGTTCGCGAGCGGCGCGGTGTGGTGCGCGCGCGAGGGCGTTTCATTCGCTCCGGCAAACTGTGCGGGATGGGCTGAGGAACGGGCGACGGGTGTTGAACGGAGGTCTTGGCTCATGATCGCGGCGCAGCGGCATGGCTGCTTATCGGCTATTTTTGGATAGACATATTTATACCGGTTTGCCCGGAGAAAGAGTTTCCATATAATTCCCCCTGGAGTCTTAAAAGTAGAATAATTTCCTATGGGGGTTTGAAGATGGGAATGGATATCATCGATCGGAAGCTGCTCGAGCTGCTGCAGGAAGACGCAACCATGCCGATCGCCGAACTGGCGCAGCGCGTGAATCTGTCGCAAACGCCGTGCTGGAAGCGGCTGCAGCGGCTGAAAGAGACGGGCGTGATTCGCGCCCAGGTGGCGCTGTGCGATGCGCGCAAGTTAGGCGTGGGTACCACCGTATTCGTCGCGGTGCGCACCAACCAGCACACCGAGGCGTGGGCGCAGACCTTTACGCGCGCGGTGCGGGAGATCCCGGAGGTGGTGGAGGTGTACCGGATGAGCGGCGAAACCGATTACCTGCTGCGCGTGGTGGTGTCGGATATCGACGACTACGATCGCGTCTACAAACTATTGATCGCCGCCGTGCCGCTGTACGACGTGAGTTCGAGTTTCGCGATGGAACAGATCAAGTATTCGACGGCGCTGCCGGTGCGGCCTTCGGCGGTGGTGGAGGGGCGCTGACTGCAAGCCGTGTGCAAGCTCAGTGGGCGTAGAATGCCGCCTTCCCAGACACTATCCGCGACTGCCTCGCGAACCGAGCCCGCCTCATGAACAAACCGCCGCGCAAGAAGAACCCGACCTTTGGCATTGCTGTTTTCATCGTGGTCGCGGTACTGCTGGTGATCGCCACGCTCTTCTATAACGCCATCACGGAAAAGCGCGAATTCGATCGCGAGAACGCGCCGGCGCCGACGATTTCATCGGACGCGGCTGCTGCAGCGGCTGCGGCTACCGCAGCGAAGCCCGCAAGCGGCGCCGCGCAATAAGACAACCCGAGAGACGACCCGAGCGTTTCACTCGTCCGGCAGGCGAATGACGCTCGCATCCTTGCGAATCTGCGCCGACGCCGTCAGCATCTGCTTGCATTGATGGGCGAGCAATTTCATGTCATGCACGGCGTCCGCCGGGTGGTCCGGCGATTTCTCCGTCCCGACCACCATCGCATCCAACTCACGCGACAACTGTTTGATCTGCTCGGCCTGATCGGCGGGCGGGGCGCTGCCGGCTTCGGCTTCGGTCAGATTATCGCGGACCGCGCTCAGGGCGCGTTGCAAGGGCTGTAGCGAGACGTTGTCGGCCCGCTGCGCGGAGGTGCGCAGCAACGGCGCCGCCACGGTGATCTGCGAGGCGAGCACGTGACTGCGCACCAGCAGGTCGTTCAATTCCGGCACGAACTTCTGCGCGGACTTCGGCTCGAGCATCATGCGCTGGAATGCCTGCCCCAGATTGGCAAACGCGACGTGGACGTTCTTGCGCGCGAGCCGGTAGCGGTAATCGCGATCGAGTGCTGTTGCAGCGGCCGCGGCGGCAGGGGATGCGCCGCCGACCGGCTTGGCGGTCGGGTTGCTGATCGTGGTGGTGCCGGCGCTTGCACTGGTGGTCGCCCCCGTGCTTGCTGCACCAGCAGTTGCCCCGGCTTTGAGAGCAGCGTTGCTGCCCGCATTCGCACCGGCGTTTGCCACCGCGAGCGCCGGCGCGCCGAGTTCTATCGCCGGATCCGCCATCGCCGCGGCGGGCGCAAACGCGCCGGCCTCCGTCACCGTGGCGACCACCGCGGCGGCCGGCTTGCCACTCCACCACCAGCTCGCTTCCAGATACTGCCGCGTCGCATTGATCATGTTGTTGACGAGCTTGCCCATCAAACGGTATTCCCAGTAGGGGAACAGATGGCTCGCCGCAATGGCGATCGCGCAGCCCACCACCGTATCGATCGCGCGTTCGCCGATGATGCGCATGCTGCCCGGCGCGAGCAGATGGAACATGAGCAGCACATACGAGGACGTGAACACCACGCTCGCCGTGTAATTGAACAGCAGCAGGCTGTAGCTCATCACCATTGAGGCGAACATCACCACCAGCAGGATGTGCGGCTCCTTGACGAAGATCATCAACGCGATGCTCGCCGCACAGCCGATCAGCGTGCCGACTATCCGCTGCCCGTTGCGCTGCTTGGTCAGCGAATAGCCGGGCTTCAGGATGATGACGGTGGTCATCACGATCCAGTAAGCGTTAGTGAGCGGCAGCAGGCGGCCGAGCCAGAAACCCACGGCGACCGCGATCGTCACGCGCAGCGCATGGCGGAAGCTCGGTGAGGCCATCGTCAGATTCGAGAAGATCTGCCCGAATGGCACACGGCGGCTCGATACGAAGCGGGAGAGCGCCTTGTCGAGCCGCAGTTCGGTCTCGGTCGCGCTTGGATCGCTCGACAGGCTTTGGTGCATCCTGTCGATCAGGCGCGTGGCGCTCCAGATGCGCCGGAAAGTGGACGAGACGGCTGAATAAGCCTCAGGGTTTTTGGCAGCCAGGTCCTGCTTGCGCATGAGTTCGATCTCGAACTCGATGGCGCGCAATTCAGCCTTTACATTGATGCGCGTACGCGCCGGCTGGTTTTGCAGCACCGCAAGTCCGATTTCTTCGAGATCGGCCGCGGATTTGCGAATCAGGTCGCGGTAGAACACCAGCAGGTCGGAGCCGCCAAACGTGGTTCGCACCAGCGAGTAGTCCACGTGCGTGCCGACAAACAGTTCGTGCAGATCGACGGTATTGATGAACAGATTGAACAGCATGGCCCGGCGCGGCTCGAGCCGGCCGGCTTTCAGCTTGGGCAGATTGCGCAGCACGATATCGCGCGCGGCATCCTGACGTTCGACGGCGGTGATCTGCTTGTCGACCAGATTGCGATAGCACTCGTCGAGATCGTTATTGAGATCGTAGAAGGCGGCGCGCGCGAGCAGATAGTCCGCGCACGCGAACACGCTTTCGGCGAGCGCCTGCTGTTCGATGCGATGCATCATCCAGCGGCTTACGAAGGTCGACCAGTACGTGTACCAGAGACCACCCAGCAGAATCCACGACGCATTGACGAGCGCCTGCATCGGCGTGAAATGCTCTTCCAGCGTCATGATCATCATGAACAGCGTGGCGAAGCTGATCTGCGGCCAGCGGTTGCCATACACGACGATCAACGAGAGCACGAACGTGAGCGGCACGACCGTGCACCACAGCGCCACCGGGTTGACCGTGGCGATGCCGGTGGCGAGCGCGGACAGGAAGCCGATCACCGTGCACGCCAGCATCTCGTTGTGCTTGTACTTGAGCGGGCCCGGCATATCGACCACACAGGCGCCGAGTGCGCCGGTCGCGATCGTGAAGCCGAGTTCGCGGTCGTGAAATACGATCAAACACAATATGGCCGGTAATGACACGCCGACTGCGATGCGCAGGCCGCCATAGAAGTACTGGCTGTAGAGGAATTTTTTTATTTCAACCGAATAGCGCATCGACTGCCTGGATTCCATTCACTAAGAAAACGCGGTTGAACAGGCCGACCCGGGCCGGCCTAGGGGCCAACCCGGGGCAGCCCCAAACTGCCGTCGAGTCTAACTGATTTTGAGCCTGATCTGACCTCGTCCATTCGGCCAGGTTCTGCCCTGGGAGCGCGTTTGTTATGCTGTCGCTTCAATGTCTGTCGCGGCCCGGGCGTTCCGCTCGCGTCGCCTGCTTTCCCAGGATCCATGCTCCAACTCTTCTACTCGAACCGCTACGAAACCCTTGTCGGCGCGCTGCTCGATGACCTGGCGCAAGCGCCGTCCGATCCCTGGACCGCGCAGCCCGTGATCGTCCCGAGCGCGGCGGTGCGGCGGCGGCTCGAGCTCGACATCGCCGCGCGCCAGGGCATCTGCGCGAATGTCAATTTTGGTTACCTCGCGCAGTGGTTGTGGGCACAAATCGGCGGCGTGATCGAAGTACCCAAGCATTCGCCGTTCGCGCCGGATCGGCTCGTCTGGCGCTGCTACCGGTTGCTGGGGGAGGCGGATGAAGCATTGCCGTGGAATGCCTCGCCGCGTCTGCGTACTTATCTCGATGCGGCGGATGCGTCGATGCGCTACGAACTGGCGCGCCGCGTTGCCACCGTGCTCGACCACTATCTGACGTATCGGCCGGAATGGCTGCTGCAATGGCAGAAGGGCGGTTCGATTTTCGCGAGCGGTGCGGCGGACGACAAGGGTCCGCGTCTAGTCGGCGCGAGTGAAGCGGCGCGTGAGGACGAGCGTTGGCAAGCCGCGCTGTGGCGTGCCGTGCTCGCAGAAGTGGCGGGCGACGCGCAAACGCCCGCAGCCGCGTTACCGCCCGCTTATCGCTTTCTCGAGGAAATCGGCACGCTCGATCTCGAAGCCATCTCGAACCCACAGTGGCCTGAAGCGGTCAGCGTGTTCGCGCTGCCGACCATGCCGCCGCTGCACGTCGCCTTGCTGCGCGCGCTGTCGCGCTGGGTCGACGTGCGTCTGTATGTGATGAACCCGTGCCGCGAATTCTGGTTCGACGTCGTCAGCGCGGGCCGCGTCGAAGCGCTCGATGCTGCCGGCAAGCTCGATTATCAGCAAGTGGGTCATCCGCTGCTGGCTGAATGGGGCCGTCAGACTCAGGCGCAACTGCATATGCTGCATGAGCTGACCGAGAGCGCCGCATCCGGTGAGACGGGTGACTTCACCGAGAATCCGGAACCGAGCTGGCTCGCCGCCGTGCAGAACGGCATCCTCGATTTGCGGGCTGAAGCGGGAACAGACGCGGACACGGACGAATTGCCGATCGAAAACGGCATTGAAGTCCATGTGTGTCACAGCCTGTCGCGGCAGCTCGAAGTGCTGCACGACCGCCTGCTCGGCTGGTTCGACGAGTTCGACGATCTGCAACCGTCCGACGTGCTGGTTGCGGTGTCCGATCTCGCCGCCGCCGGGCCATTGATCGATGCGGTATTCGGCACCGCGCCGCCTGGCGATACTCGCCGCATTCCGTACCGGATTACCGGCTTGCCGCCTTCGCAAGCCAATCCGGTCGCGCGTTTGCTGCTCGATTGGCTGGCCTTGCCTGAGCGTAGCGTGGGTGCGCCGGATCTGATCGAATGGTTGCGGGTCGATGCGATCGCCGCGCGCTACGGGATCGATGCCAGTGCGCTCGAAGCCGCGCAGGAATGGCTCGCGGCAGCGGGTGCGCGTCGCGGGCTGGTGCCCGGCGAGCCGACGGGCGAGCATGTGCCTGTCGCGCGTCATACGTTTGCCGATGCGCTGACCCGTCTGTACCTCGGCTACGCGATGCCGGATGGCGGCGAGCCGGTCGATGCCTGGTTGCCCGTTGAAGGCGCCGATGGATCGGACGCCGAGCTTCTCGGTCGCCTGTCGCGTTTCGTTGACGATATCGAAACCTTCGCGCAGCGCTGCTCGGTCGAACAGACGCCTGCCGAATGGACGCAACTGCTGCTCGAAACGCTTGCGCAGTGTTTCGACGGCGGCGTGGCATTTGCCGATTCGCTGGCGGCGGTGCGCGACGCGATCGACAAGATGGGCGACGCGATGCAAGCGGGCGCGCAAGATGTCGTGCTGCCGGCCGCAGTGGTGCGCGGCGCGCTCACCGAGGCGCTCGACGACCCGGCGCGCGGCGGCGTGCCTTGGGGCAGCGTGACGTTTTCGTCGCTGACCAGCTTGCGCGGTTTGCCGTATCGCATCGTCTGCCTGCTCGGCATGGATGACGGCGTGTTGCCGAGTCTCGCCCGCGCCGATGAATTCGACCTGATGGCCGCGTTCGGTAAAGCAGGCGACCGGCAGCGCCGCGACGACGAACGCAATCTGTTCCTCGATCTGCTGCTGGCCGCGCGTGACCGGCTGTTCATCGCCTATACGGGCCGCAGCATTCGCGACAACGCACCGTTGCCGCCGGCCGCGCTGGTCGATGAATTGCTCGATCACCTCGCGCAGGTGTCGGCGGGGGAAGGGGCGAGTCCGGCGGAAATCGAAGCTGCACGGCATGCGTTCATCATCGATCATCCGCTGCAGGCGTTCGCGTCGGACTATTTCTCGTCGCAGCGCGGCCTCTTCACCTACGACGTGGATCGCGCGGAACTGGCCAGTTTGCTGGCCTCGCCGCAGCATCCAGCCGCCGCGCCGTTCTTCGATCAACCGTTGCCGCCTGAAGATACGGCCTCCGTCGCATTCGACGAATTCGTGCGCTTCTGGCGTCACCCGGCGCGTGCGTTGTTGCGCGACCGTCTGGGGATCGTGTTGTCGGATGCGCAGGGTGAATTGCTCGACACCGAGCCGTTCGAACTCGATTGGGCCGGACGGGACGCATTGGCGGAGCGGCTCTTGCCGGTACTGCTGGACAGCGATACCGAAGATGACGACAGCATGTTCGAGCGCGTGCGCCGTGTCGCCGCAGCCAGTCCTGAACTGCCGGGTGGCGCGACCGGCGCGGTATGGCGCTCGCGTGAACTCGGCGCGCTGCGACAGCTCGCGGACAGCGTGCGCCGCGAAGTCGCGTCGGGTGTCGAACGCTTGCCGTTCGTGCTCGATATCGCGTCGCATTGGCCTCACAGCGCCGACATCGCCGATACACTCTTCGGCACTCATGACGCGGCGCTCCGCAAAGCGGCCGAAGCGCCGCTGCAACTACATGGCACCTTGAATTTGCTGACCGAAACAGGACAGGTGATTTTCCGCTACGCCAAACCGACTGCGCGCGACTATCTAACGGCGTGGCTTGCACATCTGGTCTATTGCGCGGCCCAGCCGAACGGCCCACGCCGCACGGTTTGGCATGGCAGCGGCGAGAGCTTCGAGCTCACGCCGGTCGCCGCGCCGCTCGACGAACTGGCGCCGCTTGCGGCGTTGTTCAGAGCAGGGCGCATGCTGCCGCTGCGCTTTTTCCCGAAGAGCGCTTGGGTGAAAGTCAGCGAGAGCGATTCCGCGGCGCAGGGCGTGTGGATCAATGATCGGGTTCGCGGCGAATCAGATGACCCGGCCTTGCGTATCGCGCTACGTGGCACGCCGCTTTCGCTCGACGAACCGTTCGGCAGTCTTGCTTCGATCGTGTTCAAGCCGCTCGTTCAGCATCTGCGGAGCGCGTCATGAGCGGCGCCGTTCACCATCACGCGCTGGTTGCTGAAGAGCTCGACGTCTTCGCCTGTTCGCTCGACGGCGTCAATCAGATCGAGGCGTCGGCGGGGACCGGCAAGACCTGGAACATCTGCGCGTTGTACGTGCGGCTGCTGCTCGAAAAGAACCTGAACGCCGATCAGATTCTTGTCGTGACCTTTACCAAGGCGGCGACCGCGGAGTTGCACGAGCGGATTCGCGGGCGGCTCGCGGAACTGGACCGGGCTATCGATACGGACGACGACGGCGGCGATCCGTTCATCCAGCGTCTCTTTGAAACGACGCTGGCGCCGGAGCGCGGCATCGATCGTGAGACCGCATTAAAGGTCGTCCGCCGCGCACTGCGCACGTTCGACCAGGCCGCGATTCACACCATCCACGCGTTCTGTCAGCGTGCGTTGCAGGAGGCGCCGTTCGCCGCGGCCATGCCGTTCGCCTTCGAAATGGAAGCCGACGACGCGGCCTTGCGTTTCGAAATGGCGGCCGATTTCTGGCGCGAGCAGGTGGAACCGGTGGCCTACGCGCATCCTGCGTTTGCCGCATGGCTGGTGGCCAAACGCGCCGGTCCCGCGTCGCTCGATGAGCAACTCGCGCGGCGCTTGAAAAAGCCGTTGGCGCAGTTGCGCTGGGGCAAGGTCGATTCAGGTGGGGCCAATGCCGATCCGCAGGCGGGCTTCGATGCGGCCTGCGCGATGTGGCAGGCGGAGCGCGACGCGATCGTCAGTCTGCTTGGACAAGCGCAGGACCGTCTGAGCAAGACCTCGCACAAGCCGGAACTCGTGAGTGCTGCGATTGCCGCGTGGACCGACTACTTCGCTCAGGGCGATTGCCATGCGCCGCCGCCCAAAGCGGCCTTGAAGCTGACGGCTTCGGCGTTGAAGAAGGCGACCAAGGTCAAGTTCGAACCGCCTGAGCATCCGTTCTTCGAGCACGCCGAGGCGCTCTCTGCCGCCGTGATTGCCGCCGAAGCCGCGCAACGCGCGCGCTGGCTTTCGCTCGTCGAAACCTGGCTCGACTACGCGCCCGCCGAACTGATAGCGCGCAAACGCACGCGCCGGGTGGTGTCGTTCGACGATCTGCTGTCCAACCTGTATCGCGCGCTCGCGGCCAACCCCTGGCTGGCCGATGCTTTGCGCACGCGTTATCCGGCCGCGCTGATCGACGAGTTTCAGGATACCGATCCGTTGCAGTTCGCGATCTTCAGCCGCATCTTCGCGCCGGCTGGTCCGCTGTTTCTGGTCGGCGATCCGAAGCAGGCGATCTACAGTTTCCGTGCGGCCGATCTGCATACCTATCTGGCGGCGCGGGAGGCGGCTTCGGCGTGCTACACGCTTGCGGTCAATCAGCGTTCGACCGCGCCGATCGTCGAGGCCTGCAACCGGCTGTTCGAAGCCAATCCCCATGCGTTCGTGCTCGACGGTCTCGACTATCAGCCGGTGCGGGCTGGCGAGCGGCGTCGTCCGCCGTTCTCCGAACCGGATGCAAGCGCGGGTGACTTCCGCATCTGGACCCTGCCGCAAGGCGACGCCACGTTGACCAAGCGCGAAGCGCAGCGCGCGGCGAGCGAAGCCTGCGCCGCCGAGATTGTGCGGCTTCTGCGGGGCGCGCGCGAAGGGTCGGTGACGATCGGCGACGTGCCGCTTGCCCCGGGGAATATCGCCGTGCTCGTGCAAACGCATAAGCAAGGCAGTCTGATCAAGCGCGTGCTGGCATCTTGGGGCGTGGGCAGCGTGGAACTGGCGCAGGCCTCGGTGTTCGCGACGCTCGACGCCGAGCAGATTGAACGCGTGCTGGCCGCGGTTGATACTCCCGGCGATCTGCGACGTTTGCGCGCTGCGCTCGCTACTGATTGGCTTGGCCTCGACGCCGCCGCACTGTGGCGCCTCGAGCAGGTCGCCGACGCGCCGGCACCGGCCGACGATCCCGCGCATGCCGCGGACGCGATGGGTTGGGTCGAACGTTTCTCACGCTATCGCACGCTATGGCACGAGCGCGGCTTCGCCTTGATGTGGCGCACGCTGATGCGCGAACTGCGCGTCGCACAGCGCCTCGTGGCTGGACCGGACGGCGAGCGCCGTCTGACGAATGTGAATCATCTGGCCGAACTCGTGCAGGCGCGTGCCGCCACGCAGCCCGGCATCGCGCCGACCTTGCGCTGGCTCGCCGCGCAACGCACTCAAGGTGGCGGCGAAGACGCGCAGTTGCGACTCGAGTCGGATCGCAACCTTGTGCAGATCGTCACGGTCCACAAATCGAAAGGGCTGGAATATGCGGTCGTGTTCTGTCCGTTTCTGAACGACGGTGCGCTGCGCGAGCCGCCATCCTCTGGCTTGCCCGATGCACGCGAGTATCACGACGAAACCGGCGGCGCGGTGTTGCATTACGGTTGCGACGACGAGGAAGCCGAACGCGCGTCACGTTACGCGGCGCGCGAACAGGCGGCGGAACGGGCACGGCTCGTCTATGTTGCGTTGACGCGCGCGGTGTACCGTTGCTATCTCGTCGCAGGGACTTATCTTTCGTCGCGCTCCACCAAGGAGTCGCGGCGCAGCGTGCTGAACTGGCTGGTGGGTGGCAACGGTCACAGCTTCGACGATTGGCTCACCGACCCACCCGACGAAGCCGCTTTGTCATCATCGTGGCAGGCACTGGCGGGCGGTCCGATCACGTTGCAGACATTGCCGAAAGTGGAGCGCCGTGTGCCCTTGGAAAGCCTCCAGGATAGCGGCGCGCGGATGCAGGCGCGCGCCAATCGGCGGCCGTTGCGTGACCAGTGGCGCATGGCCAGCTTCAGCGGCTTGATCGCCGCCGGCAGCAAAGCGGAGGAGGCGCATACGCCGCTGGAAGAGGTACGCCCCGATCACGACGAGATCGCCGACGCGCTCGCGCCAACGCCGTTAGCGGCGCCACAAGCGCCGTCCTACGCTGAGGACGACATTCTCGCGTTTCCACGCGGCGCAGCGGCGGGCGAGTGTCTGCACCGCATGTTCGAGCTCGCGGATTTCACCAAGCCGCAGACATGGCCGGATGCCATCCGCGGCGCGTTGCGCGAGCGTCCGGCGCCGGCAGTGCCCGAACTCGCGGCACGCTTGCCCGCCATGATGCATAACCTGATCGCGGACGTGGTGAGCACCGAACTCGTGCCCGGCATGGCGTTCGCCAGCTTGAATCCGCGGCACCGTTTGAACGAACTCGAATTTCTGTTTGCCGCGCCTTCGCTCGATTTTCCGGTGTTGCGCGAGCTGCTGATCGAACACGGCTATCCCGACGTTGCACTGGAACCCGGCATGTTGCGCGGTTTCGTCAAAGGATTCATCGACATGATCGTCGAGCATGACGGACGCTTCTGGATCGTCGACTGGAAGTCGAACCATCTGGGCGACACCGCCGCCGACTACGCCGCGGCGCCGCTCGAAGCGGCTATGGCGAGCCATGCGTATCACCTGCAGGCGCTGCTCTATACGGTGGCGCTGCATCGCTATCTGAAAACACGGGTGCGCGATTATGCGTACGACACGCACATTGGCGGCTATCTCTATCTGTTCGTGCGCGGGGTTCGTCCGCAGTGGCGTGATGCCGATGGAGCGGCGGGCGTGCATGTGCGGCGGCCTGCATTCGAGCTGGTGGCGCTGCTCGATGCGGCGATGATCGGAGGTGTCGCATGAGCACGTTCGAGCGGAACTCTTCCGCGCCGCCGGAGCTGGACGACATCGGCGTGAATCTGCCCGCGCCGGCCGATTTCAGCACTGCGCTTGCCGAAGGGTTCGCGCGCCGCATCGGCACGTTGGCGCGGCGCGGCGGCGCGTCGGGTGAGGCGGCGAAGTGGGCCGCGCGGGCCGCCTTTGCCGCGAGCCGTGCGACTGCCGAAGGGCACGTGTGCCTGCCGCTTGCCGTGCTGGCGCGACGCTTCGATGCATCGAGCGCGGAAGTGCGCGCGGCGCTGTTCGCAAGCGGCATGGCTAGCGACGGCTCGCAAAGCGCCGCGGCGTTGCGGCCGCTGGTGATCGATAGGCAAGGACGGCTGTATCTGGCGCGCTACTACGACTATGAGCGGCGTCTTGCGCGCTCGCTGGTTGCGCATGGGGGTGTAAATGCAGGCGCCAGCGCAGGCGTAGACGCGGACGCTACCGCTCAAACGTTGCACGAACGTGTGCTGCGCTACTTCGGCCCCCAGCAGGACGATGAAGTCGACTGGCAACGTGTCGCGGCAGTCATGGCGCTGTCCGGGCGCTTGACCATCGTCAGCGGCGGCCCAGGTACCGGCAAGACGACGACGGTGGTTGGCGTGCTTGCCTGTTTGTTGGATGCGCGGGCCGATCTGCGAATTGCATTGGCGGCGCCCACTGGCAAAGCCGCGCAACGCATGCAGGAAGCCTTGCTTGCCCGTGCCGGCGATTTGCCGCCCGAACTCGCCGCGCGCTTGCCGCAGACGTCGTATACCTTGCATCGGCTGCTTGGTTCAGGGCCGGGTGGGCGCTACCGGCATCATCGCGACAATCCGCTGCCTTACGACGTCGTCGTGATCGACGAGGCCTCGATGATCGACGTTGCGATGGCGGCGCATCTGCTCGATGCCATTGCGCCGCAGACGCGTCTCGTGATGCTGGGTGACAAGGACCAGCTTGCTGCCGTCGAGGCTGGTGCGGTGTTCGCTGAGCTCAGCGCGCGGCCTGCTTTTACGCAGAACGGACTGCAGAGGATTGCTGAGGCGCTGGGCATTGAAGCGGCGCGGTTGTCGGAAGCATTGCCGGATGCGTCGCGCGGCTCCGACGACGGGCCTGACGATTTTTTCGCACAAACGGGTGCGCCGGACGATTTCGATGCACCGCCTGACGACTTGTTCGTCTCAGCACCGCCTTCGCCCGCCCAAAGCCCGCTCGCCGACTGCGTCGTCTGGCTCGAACGTAACTATCGATTCGGCCTCGAATCGCCGATCGGCCGTTTGTCGCTCGCGATTCGCAACGGTGCGGCCGGCGCAGCACTCGAAGTCCTGCGCATCGATCCGGCCGAACCCTGCGCAGCGGCGCTGTACGAAGATACGCATGCGACGCTCGCCGATCGCACCGTCATGCGACTCGCCGCAGGTTTTGCTCCGTACGCGGATGCGCTCGCCGAAGCACTGGCCGCCGATACACCGGACCCATTGCCGCTTTTCGACGCACTGAACCGTTTTCGAATTCTGTGCGCGACCCGCTCGGGGCCGCGCGGGGTCGATCAGGTCAATGCCGCGATGGCCGCACAGGTGCGGCGCGCGGCGGGCGTGACGCTGGCCGTAGGCGCGCAGTGGTTCGCCGGACGCCCCGTTATGGTGACGCGCAACGATTACGCGCTCGGACTGTTCAACGGCGACATCGGCATTGCGCTGCCGGGTGCAGGCGGTGCGTTGCGCGTGTACTTCCGTACCGGTGACGGCGGTCTGCGTGCCGTATCGCCTGCTGCACTGCCGCCGCACGATACGGCATTCGCGCTCACGGTTCATAAGTCGCAAGGCTCGGAGTTCCAGCATGCGGTGTTGATGTTGCCGTCGGTGTTCAGCCGCGTGCTGTCGCGTGAACTCGTGTACACGGCGATTACCCGTGCGCGTGAGCGGGTGGAAGTGATCGGCGCGCGCGCCGTGCTGGCGCAGGCCATCGCGACGCCGACGCAGCGTGATTCGGGCTTGGCCGCGCGAATTGCGGAGGCGTGGCGCGTCGCTTAGCAGGATCGCGTGGGCGACGTACGTATTCGTTCGCGGGCTCAGCAAGGAGTTCAGGTGATTCAGGCAGTCGGAGTGGCGCAAGCAACGCGCGTATTCGTTCGTGGGTTCGGCAAGGAGTTCGACTGATTCAGGTAATCCGGGTGCCGCAAGCAAGCGAGGCAACTCAGGTAGCTTGAGCAGCCGAGCAGCCAACCCCTCAGCTAGCGATCCCACCCGGTTGCACGCGCGCTTCGACCCGGCTGCGCATGGTCTTGCGATACCACAGCGTCCACAGCGTCAAGGCGCCGTAGATGCCATAGCCGATGAACGGCGAGACCACCAGAAAGCGCTCGATGGGCCAGGTGAGCGCCATCCAGGCGCGCAGCGCCGTTTCACCGGTCAGACCGACGCCCCATACGAGCGTCATGAGCCGCATGGCACTGACGAGAGCAGGCCGCTCGCGCCACAAGGTTTCGAAGCGCTCGGCGCCGCCTTCCATTTCACGGGCGACGGTGGCGCGCGCGAGATAGAAAATCAGCGGGCGGCGCATTGGCAACGACAGCAGAAACACCACGCCGATTGCGCCGGATACCAGCGATTCGCGCAGCAACAGCATGCGGGGACTGCCGCCCAGCGCCATTGCCGCGACCGACAGCACGATGCCCGCCACGACCATGACGCTGAGTGCGTCGACGCGTCGAAAGCGCACCAGTTCGATCAGGCTCCAGACGATCGGCGGCACGGCGGACGCGATCAGCGCGCCGGTCTCGCCCAGGTGCGGCAGCGTGAACCGGTAGGCAAGCCATGGCAGCAGAAAGTTGACAGCCAGTTCCAGCACAAAACCCGGACGGAGTTTCATATGAATTTACGCTGTAAGCGAAAACGGCAGTATCGGTGAACCGGCTGTGTCGATGCAAATAGTTTTTCGCATCGGCGGCCGTGGCCGATAGTCCGTAGTCGGTAATCGACTGTGCCCTGGGTACACTTGCGTCTCTAGCTCAATCCCATCATGACATCCCGTTATCCGATCCCGCCGAACGAAATCGAATTGACCGCAGTGCGCGCGCAAGGAGCGGGCGGCCAGAACGTCAACAAGGTCTCGAGCGCCATCCATCTGCGCTTCGACGTGCACGCTTCGTCGTTACCGGAGGTGCTGAAGATGCGCCTGCTCGCGCTGTCCGATCATCGGCTTACGCGCGACGGCGTGGTGATCATCAAGGCGCAGCAGCATCGCACTCAGGAGATGAACCGCGCAGCGGCACTGGCGCGGCTCGACGAGCTGATCGAAAGCGTCAGCGTGACGCGCAAGCCGCGTGTCGCGACCCGGCCGACGCGCGCGTCGAATCGGCGGCGCCTGGACAGCAAGGCCAAGCGCAGTGAGATCAAATCCGGCCGCGGGCGGGTGGAGGATTGACGGGATTGACGGAAGTAAAGGGATTTAAGGCGGCGGGGCCGAGGCGCTAAATCCCGGCAGAGCGACGGAAGTGCTCTCAGAGGCACCCTGAGAATCTCACGACAACGCGCGCCAGCCAGCGGTCGTTGGCGTTCAGCGTTTGCTCCCGCGTCGAGCAGAACGCGTATCGGCCGGTGACGTCATCGGCACAAAATCGACGCACAGCACATGCGTGCCGTCCCGCTCGAATGCGATTGCCGCGGTATAGCAGTCCTGGCCGTCCGCGAGCGAGTAGTGCGGCCCCATCATGGCGACGCGCCCTGGCGCAGCGAGCGCGTGCTTGAAATACGCGCGCCGCGACCAGTTGCTGCGCGTATCGGTGTAGAGCGGCGCGAGCCGCAGCGGAGGCGGCGGCAGCGAGGCGGCCGAGACCGAGGCTTGCGTCTGTTCGCCTTGACCATCGGTGACGAACACGCGGCGTGCTTCGGGCAGATGCCACACCTTTTGCGCCGCCTGCCGCAGATCGCCGGTGGCTTTGAAAGTGTCGGCAGCGGCGAGCACGGCTTCGGCGAACCCTTCGAAACCGAGCCGCTGGTGGCCGGCATGAGCCTGTTCATAGGCGGCGAACTTGCTCCACATCGACTCGACCAGCGCCGGCACCTTGGCGCACGCAGCCTGCACCGAACCCTTCGGCTGGCCGAGCCAGAAACCTTGTACGAAATCGACGTCGGCCTGCATCAGGATCATCAACTCCTCGTCGGTTTCGACGCCTTCGGCCAGCACCAGCGTACCGGACTGATGGAGCATCGCGATCAGGTGGCTGATCATCGAATCGTCGCCTTCACGTTTGCCCGCGCG
Source organism: Paraburkholderia nemoris (assembly GCF_905221015.1). Classification (NCBI taxonomy): domain Bacteria; kingdom Pseudomonadati; phylum Pseudomonadota; class Betaproteobacteria; order Burkholderiales; family Burkholderiaceae; genus Paraburkholderia; species Paraburkholderia nemoris. The sequence continues at coordinate 116,453 of NZ_CAJNBO010000017.1, forward strand.
CGCGACCAGCGAACGGTCGAGTTTCACGATGTCGGGGCGAAAGCGCCACACGCGGTCGAAGTTCGAAAAACCGGTGCCGAAGTCGTCGATCGCGATCAGGAAGTCGCGCGGCTGCGACGCCGCGAGCATGCTGGCGACGGCGGATTCATCGTCGGCGGGTTGTTCGAGTACTTCGATGACGATGCGCTCCTGCGGCAGGCCGAAGTGCGCCGAGAGCTCGTCGATAAAGGTGCGCTGCGGCCAGCCGGTTTCGAACACCTGCGGACGCGTATTCAGAAACAGCCAGCCAGTGCTGATGCCCTGTTCCATGAAATTCGCCACGTGCAGGCAGCGCGCGATGCGATCGAGCTCGCGTGCGTCGGCGGCCGAGCGCGTGCCGGAGAAGAGCACTTCAGGCGACACCGGCAAGCCGACCGGATCGAACGCGCGCAGCAGGCCCTCGTAGCCGACCACGCACTGATGCGTGACGGACAGCACGGGCTGGAACACGCTGTGCAGGGTCAGCGCGCGCCACGTCGCGGTCCAGCCGGACTCGTCCCGGACCAGATGCGGGAGCAGGCCGCTAAGGGTCAATTCGCTGACGGTCGGCATAAGGGCAGGCATGAGTGCGGGCATAGTGACATCGCGGCAAGCGGGTGACGGGGCGCGCCGACAGATTTGACGCACAACGGATGCACAGCCCAGGCGCCGGCAGGGTCAGGCGGGCACAGCCCGGGAACGCGGAGAGCAATGCCAGCCATGCTGGGCTCCGGCGGGATTAGTCAAAACCAGTCTATCAGTTCGAACTTCGCGTGAATGTGCGGGTTATCACAGACGCGGGATGTGGCCGGGCGCCCGGAAAACCGACCGTGGTACGGTGGCCGGCCCCGGTCTCATGGGCGTCTCGCGTGGGTTTCGCCTTCGTTTGCCGCGTGCAGGATCGATCGTTCGAACGAAATCAATCACCCGTATGAAGCCGAGGGTAGCAGGGCGGTGAGTGGCCGCCCGCCAAACTCCAGGCAAGGACGGTGCTCAGACATTTTGCGTCCGCGGAAGGCTTTGCATCAGAGTATCCAGCCGTGGTCGCAGGAGCATGCCAGGGGCGCGTGAGCGCCTGCAGGTTTGGCGGGCGGCGGGTATGCTGCTGCTTTTCCTGAACGAACGGAGCACAGGCATGGCGGAAATCGCAGTGGTCGCAATCTCGGTGGCAAAGCCGGGCTATGAAGAGCAATTGCGTGAAGCGGCAGAAGGCATCGTCGGGCCGACGCGCAAAGAGCAGGGTGCGCTTCAATACGATCTGCATCGTGACGTGCAGGAGCCGCGCCGGTTCGTGTTTGTCGAGCGTTGGGAAAGCCAGGAAGCGCTGGCGGCGCATGCAAAATCCGCGCACATTGCGGCTTACAAGAAAGCGGTGGCGGATTGGGTCGAACACGCGGAAATTCGCGTCTTGTCGAAGATCGCGTAAGCGTTCAAAGGGCGAACAGCGCGGGGATCTCCGAAGGTCGAACCCCGAAAGTCAAACGACGGCGAGTGAACTGCCAGGCCGGACACGGCCTGCGCGGCGCTCGCCGTTGGTCTTTAGTGCGTGGCTTGCGGGACGTCGAGGATCAGGATGATGGTCCAGTCGGCATCGCCGTCGTGGTGATACTGGCGTTCCGCGACAATGAACGGCTGCTGCTTGCCGTCCGGGCCAAGAAACAGCACGTCGCCTTCCATCGGCAGGCACTCGACGGGCGGCAGCGCGAGGAACGCTTCCTGACCGCCGCGCGGCATCAGTTTTTCGATTTTGCGAGATGCTGCTTCAGTCCATTCGATATCTAGCTGGATGTTGCTCATGCTGTCCTCCGCACCAAGGTGCGCACAGGTTAGGGGGAGTCCGGCAGGGCGCCGGTCGGTGCGCGACTTTAGCATAACGTCGGCCGGCCGCAGCGGGCCTGCGGCGAGTCCATTAGACAACAAAAAAGCCGAAACCGGCGGTGCTGGCTTCGGCTTTTCACCTTCGCGGCGAGGCCGCAGGTGATGCAGTCAAACTGCGCTTACGAACTGGCGGCTTCGGCCTTCGCGGCCTTCTTGTGATGGTGCGGGGCCATCTTGTGATGTTTCTCCGGCATAGGCGCGCTTTCCATTGCTTGCTGGCGGTTTTGCAAATCTTGCGCGCGCTGCTCGACGTCGGCGGCCTTGGCCGGATCGGTGCTCATCATGACGCCGTTGTCCTGCGCATAGGCCGCGCCTGTTACGGCACTGAGGGAAACCAGGATCGCCAGGGACACTTTCTTCATTGTTACCTCCGCAGAGTGGTAATGGACCCGAGTATTTGCCTGTCCAATCGGAAAGACAATGCATTCTAGCCAGCAATATCCGCTCCAGCGGACGTTTTGTAACTACAGTGACAATTAGTTACACCTTGTTACGCTCAGACCACAGTCACTGTCGATGACGATCTCGCATCAAACTCGACAATGCGTTGTCGATACAAAGAATATTCGCATCTCTAAATAAATTGCTTCGTCAGGAAGCATGAAATTCAGAACCATCCGATTGCACGATAGACGTGAAATTGTGCGATTCCAATCAGTTCGTGCAGCGCAATTTCCGCGTTCACCAGATTGTCATAGCGTGGCAGTACACCGGGATTTGTACGCAGCGCGCTCGAGATCAGCGGCTGCGGCGTCAGGCCGAAACGATGGAAGTCGAGTAATGCGCGCGGCATCTGATAGGCGGAGGTGACGAGTATCAGCGAATCGTAACGTGACCGGTCGAGAATGGCTGACACGTTGCGCGCGTTTTCGTAAGTCGTACGGCTGCTGTTTTCCAGCACGATGTCCGCACGCGGCACCTGTCGGCGTAGCAGGTAGGGCAGGTAGGTATCCGCTTCGGTTGCGCTATGTCGCTGCGGATTGCCGCCGCTCACGATAATCTGACACGTGGCGGCCGTACGCTTGCAGGCTGCGTAGTTTTCGGCGCTCACGGCGATGCGCGCGAGCACGTCACGCGGTGGCACGAGCACATTGTCAGCGTCGTAATTGGTGCCGCCGCCGAGCATGATTATCGCGGTGCGCGGCGCGAAGCGGGCGGGCGTATCGGTCTGCCGATGCGGCTGCGCCAATTCCAGCAATGGAGCCGTGAGCCAGCCGGCGGCGAGCAGCCAGAACAGGGCGATCGCGCCCATGGCGAGAGGTCGGCGGGCGCGTTTCCAAAGCACGATTGCTGCAAAAAAAAGCGCTAATAAAGTGAATAGAATCAATTTAAATGGGGTAACGTATGTCTTTCGGGACAAATCTATGGGCCTGCTATCGCGCCGCAGCGGTTGCATCGTCGGCCCGTAGACAGAACGCTAACATGGCGTTCAGACGGGGGTTCCGAAAACGAGACCAGGGCAGCACCTGGCGGAATTCGACCGCATGAAAGCGGCCAGTTTCCAGCCAAGGGCGGGTGCTATGCGCGTCACTGGTGGCGCGGTGACGTGTTGGGCATAGATGTGTCATAGCTGCACTTTAAGAAAGAAGTGAGATGACCACGTATTCCAACGAAGCGGTACTTGAAGCGCTGCGGCGGGCGCAATATCGCCAGGTCCCATGGGCCAGACGACCGGGTGTCTTCCAATATCTTCGCGCGCTAGGCTTGATGGACACTGTTCGGCAGCGCACCGTCGCACCGGCTCCGGGCTTTCACGCACCGGTTGATATCGCCGTGCTCACCGACCGCGGCAGAGCCGAGTTCGCGAGGCTTGCGCACGACGAACGCCTGTTGAGCTGGACCGCACAGCGAATGAACGACTACGTCGTCGCGACAGCCGAAGCGCGGCCTACAGCCGCTCTCGAAGCCCGGCCTTAAGGGCGCGGGCGAAAGGCGCTGGCGCTGTATTTCCCAGCCGCTCCCACGCGGCTGGCGGTGATTTATCGCTCCGCTTATTGCTCCGCCTCATTGCCTGGCTGATGCGCCTGATATAGCGGCGCACCGCTCTCCCGTTGACGCAAAAAAAAGCCCGTATCGCAAGGATACGGGCGTACCGGAATTACTACTGCCACGCTGTGCTAATGGCGTTGAATCAGACTGGCGCAGCGCCTCGTGGTTCCCCGATCGTTCAATTCGCCATGTAGCGCGTTGGCTCGCCGCGACGATGGACGCCGGCTATAGCGAACCATGGCGGCAAACAACAGCGTTGACCCCATGGATTTGACGCACGCCGGGTCGGTCACCGGCGCGGCGGCGCACGCCTAGCGGCGGCGCGCAGGGTCTTCGCGCGGTGGCTCAGGGCGCGTGCGCACATTGCTTGCGATATCGCCGCGCAAGTCGCCACGGGGCGCAGGCGGCGTGAAGTCGCGGTTGCGTGTTTCGCTTTGCTGCCAGGCTTCAATGGTGGCCGTGTGATCCGGCCGCCAGTTCCAGCCCTGTGGGCGCTGCTGTGCGAGCGCCGGTGCGGCCATTGATGAAACGACAATGCCGCACAGAAGCAGTGACATTGGTTTCATGCTGAGCTCCCGTCAAGCCGATCGACTCAAGGCCTGTTTGCATACTCATACGGTATGCCGAGTGGCGAAAGCACGCTGTAAGCAATAGTAAATGGATGTTTCACCCGCAATCATCGACTCGCTTCAGGTGGCCGAAGCGAGTCGAAAATCAGGTCGGAGAAACTGGAAGGGACGACTGAGCTGGGCGCGCCGAGGAGCGGTGCCCATGCAGGTCGGGCGGGCGTCGACAGACGGCGCACGGCGGCCCAGATACACGCCGGGCGCCCGCAGGCGCCCGGAGGCAGAACAATTCGCGTCAGGCCATCTTGACCGGCGCGCGCCACGATTCCGGATTGGTCCAGAATGCGCCACGCAGACGGTCGCGGCTCGGCGGTGCCGGCGGTTTCGCGGCGGTCGCGCCGATGCGGCCGCGCAGCGAAATTTCACGGCCGCTCGTGCCGAGTCGCTTAACTATTTCGGCGAGCGTACCATCGGCTTGCCATTCGTCGAAGCGACGGCGGCAAGTCGGCGGCGACGGATAGCGGCCCGGCAGTTTGGACCAGCCTTCTCCAGTCGACAGCACCCAAAGCACGGCATTGACAACTGCGCGCGCTTCCACGCGTGGTCGACCACGACGTTCGCTCCGTGCTGGCTCCGCACAGAACAACGCCTCGACCAGCGCCCACTCGTTGTCTCTCAAATCGTCGAACAGCATCATGTTTCACCTCAGCGAAGCTAACTCCGGTGCGCTGCCCCGCGCCGCGCACTCTCCATGCACTCGATAGGCGAGTGCCAAGGGGGGTCGGGCTTGCCACGATCTGCTATTCAGCCAGTAGTCATGGCGCCGACCCTGTGTGCATGTAAATGCAGGAAGTGTGCCAAGTTGATCCAACTACCTGAAAGCCCTGTGACAGCGGGCCAGCGCGGGCGCTAGCTAGGGGCGTATAAGAATCCAAAAAACCCATCTCGCAAATCGGGACAATCACCAATCTTGTGCAATCAGGCCCGTCCAGCGTGCGTTTGCGCCTTATTGCTGCGCTGCAGCGTTAGCACTAAATGCGAATGTGGTGCGGCATTTCGCCATACAATGCGCATCAAACTGGGTTATTGATGAGGCTGGTAAATGAATGTGACGCTGCGTCAGCTAAGGGTTTTCATTGAGGTCGCCCGTTTGCAGAGCTTCAGCCGGGCCGGCGATGAAATCGGTCTGACGCAGTCGGCGGTCAGTCGCTGCGTACGCGAACTGGAGGGGGAGATCGGTCTGAAGCTGATCGACCGGACCACACGCGAGGTGCAGCTCACGGATGTCGGCGGCAATCTGGTGTCGAGCGTGTCGCGGCTGCTGACGGATCTGGACGACGCCTTGCGCGAGATCCGCGAAATCGGCGAGCAGCGCCGCGGACGGGTGGTGGTGGCCGCGAGCCCGACGGTTGCCTGCCGGTTGATGCCGAGCGTCGTGGCGTCGTGCGGACGGCAGTTTCCCTACATCACCTTGGGTCTGCGCGACGACGTGCAAAGCGATGTGGTGCGCAAGGTGAAGTCGGGCGAAGTCGATTTCGGCGTGGTCATCGGTCCGTTTTCCGCCGACGACCTGCTGAGCGAATCACTGATGACCGATTCGTTTTGCGTCGTTTCGCGCGACGACCACCCCTTGGCGGCACATAAGCAGGTGGCATGGACGGACCTCGAAGGCCAGCAACTCGTCATGCTCGATTACGCGTCAGGCAGCCGGCCGATCATCGATGCCGTGATGCAGGAATACGGCGTAAGCGCCACCGTGGTGCAGGAGCTGGGGCATTCCGCGACCGTTTTTGGGCTGGTTGAGGCGGGCGTGGGCGTGAGCGTGCTGCCCTGGCTGGCCTTGCCGCTGCCGGCGGGCGCCTCGCTGGTGGCGCGGCCGCTCGTGCCGCGCGCCGAGCGCACCGTCGAACTGGTGCGGCGGCGCGACCGCTCGCTGTCGCCGGCGGCGGAGGCGGTGTGGAGTCTGATCCGCCAATTGCCGGCGCGGGCGGAGGATTTGGGCTGATGACTTTGGCCGCACCGCTTGACTCGGTGACTTCGCCGTCCCAAAAGCAGGCGCCGCGCTAAACTGTCGCCTCCCTTGGCGTCAGCCTTGACGCATTACCCGTCCATCACTGTCTGGAAGTCTCGATGAGCGAAACGGATCTGCCCGTGCCCTCCGTCCCCAATGCCCGCGATGCCGTGCGCGCCCTGCGTCCTTCGCAGATCCGGGAAGTCGCGAACGCCGGCTTCGGCGTTGCGGACGTGTTGCCGTTCTGGTTCGGCGAGTCCGACCGGGTGACCCCGGCCTTCATTCGCGACGCCGCTAGCGCCGCATTGGCTGCCGGCGCCACTTTCTATACGCATAACCTGGGCATTGCGCCGTTGCGCGCGGCGCTCGCGGATTACGTCAGCGCGTTGCACGGGACGACGTCGCCCGATCATATTGCGGTGACGAGCGCCGGCGTCAACGCGCTGATGCTTGCCGCGCAGCTGGTGGTGGATGCAGGCGACCGCGTTGTCGCGGTCACGCCGCTGTGGCCGAATCTGGTTGAGATTCCCAAGATTCTGGGCGCGCATGTGGAAACTATCGCGCTGGGCTACGGTGAGCGCGGCTGGCAACTCGATCTCGAGCAATTGCTGGCGGCGCTGACGCCGGACACGAAGATGCTGCTGATCAACTCGCCGAACAATCCGACAGGCTGGGTGATGAGCCGCGAAGAGCAGCGCGCCGTGCTGGCGCATTGCCGCCGCCACGGCATCTGGATCGTCGCCGACGAAGTCTACGAGCGTCTTTATTATGCGGAAGCCGAAGCTGACGCCGACAGCACCCGTTCGCACACGGCGCCGTCGTTTCTTGATCTGGCCACGCGCGACGAGCGCGTGATCTGCGTGAATTCGTTTTCCAAGGCGTGGCTGATGACCGGCTGGCGGCTCGGCTGGATCGTCGCGCCAACCTCGCTCATGGACGATCTGGGCAAGCTGGTCGAATACAACACCTCGTGCGCACCGGCGTTCGTCCAGCAGGCGGGCATCGCGGCCGTCCAGCAGGGCGAGCGCTTCACGCAGGATTTGGTGCTCGACCTGAAGGCATCGCGCGACCATCTGGTGCGGGCGTTGTCCACGGTGCCGGGCGTCGATGTGAAGGCGCCACCCGGAGCGATGTACGTGTTTTTCTCGATGCCGGGGGCGTCGCGCAGTCTCGAGCTATGCAAGGCCATGGTGCGCGAAGTGGGCCTGGGCGTGGCGCCCGGCAGCGCCTTTGGTCCGCAAGGCGAGGGTTTCGTGCGCTGGTGCTATGCCTGCGATACGGCGCGGCTGGACGCGGGTGTCGAGCGTCTGAAGCGTTTTCTGGCGCAGCACGGCACGCGTTGAGGCGCGGCGGAAAGAGGCGCTTGGCGCGATTGAACGGCCCGCAAGGTGTCAATTAAGGGCCGATTTCAGTCCGATTCTCGTGCATTTCCGCCGGGTTTTCCGCGAAAGCACGCAGCTTGGGGCGCCGCTGAAAAATGCGCCGGGGATTTCGTCTTTACGCACTGGTTGTTTTTGCGTAATATGGCGCTCAGTCACGCGATTCCTTTCAGGAATATCGCTGCTCCGTCCGGCTGGGTTTGGCTCGATTGCCTGTTTCGCCTCCCCCCGGTGCGTGCTCCCATCAATATGACCGATCAGAATCGGGCGAGCGCGTCTTCAGTTCCACATCGTCTGTTTGATCCGGTTCTTTGACCACAGGGTCTGACCTAGCTGCATGAATACCCAAGAGGCGAAGATCGTCCTCGAGACTGCCTTGATCTGCGCGCAGGAGCCGTTAAAGCTCGTCGATTTGCGCAAGCTCTTTGCCGACGGCGTGTCGGCAGACACTGTTCGGAATTTGCTCGAAGACCTGAAGCAGGATTGGTCTGGGCGCGGTGTGGAGCTGGTCGGGCTGGCGTCGGGCTGGCGATTTCAAAGCAAGCCCGCGATGCGTTCGTACCTGGATCGTTTGCATCCTGAGAAGCCGCCGAAATATTCGCGCGCGGTGCTCGAGACGCTCGCGATCATTGCGTACAGGCAACCGGTCACGCGCGGCGATATCGAAGAGATTCGCGGCGTCACGGTGAATACGCAGGTCGTCAAGCAACTCGAGGATCGCGGCTGGATCGAAGTGATCGGCCATCGTGACGTGCCGGGCCGTCCGGCGCTGTACGCGACCACGCGGCAATTTCTCGACGACCTCGGTTTGAAGGCGCTCGACGAATTACCGCCGCTCGCGGATCCGTCGGCGCAGCTGAACGCGGATCTACTCGGTCAGCATGCGATCGAATTCTCCGAGGCCGGGGCCGTACAGGCATTAGCTTCAGACGCAGAGAGCACGCTCGAAGGGCCGTCGGAATCTGGCGTCGGCGAGGCCGGCGCTGAAGCAGGCGAATCTCTAGACGAGACTGCCGATCACGGCCACGTTGAAGCGGTTGGCGAGGCGGCCGGAACGGAAATCGCCGGCGAACACGCTGAAGAGCATCAAACGCCGGTCGCTCAGACGCAGCACGCGGAGCCGGCTGAGGCGAGCGGGGCAGTCGAAGCAGGCGAAACTGAACTTGCCGAGGCAAGGCATGATCCGGCGGGCGCCGTACCGGCGGCCGAGTCCCATCAGGACGCTGCAGCAGCGCCGAATGGGCAAGAACATGCCGAAGCGGCGAACGTTGAACCGCAGGCCGGCGCCGCCGAGCCCGCACTGAATCACGATCCGGTCTCCCAGGCCGATCCGGCAATACCCGCGCACGACTCGGGCGTACTCCGCAATACGGAGCACGCCGCCGAGCCGAACCCGACCACGGCGGCGCACGGCGATCCTGAGGATCGCCGCGATGCTGCACAGGACGCAGGCATTCTGACCGACGACGAACCCGAGTCGCGCAGCGCCTGACGTAACCGAACTTTTTTTTTGCCGCGCCCGCAATGGGCGCGCGCGACCTGACATTTTGAGGTTGTTTTGACACATACCCACGACACCGATTCGTCCGAATCCGAGCGCGCCGTGCCGTCGGCACGCGCCGACGAAGCGCGTACCACGCAAGCGTCGGCAGGCGAGGGCGAGCGCCCGGCGCCGGCCACGGAAGCAGACGGTGAAGACCGGCCGCGCCGCGGCCTGCGTCGCGGACCGCGCAGCCTGATCGCGCGGCGCCGCGCCGGAGCGAAGACGAAGGGCGCCGAAGGCGCGCCTGCGCAAGGAGCGCCGGTCGTCGCTGAAACGCCGCCGGACGGCGAGGTGGTCGCGCAGGTGCGCATGCCGCGCAAGGATGGCGGCGCCAAGGGCCAGGGCCCGCGCCGCAATGCAGGCGGCGCGAAGCGCGAGGGTGGTCAGCGTGAAGGTGCGCCCCGCGAGGGCGGCCCCCGTGAGGGCGGGCGTGGTGAACGTCAGCCGCGTGAAGGCGGTCAGCGTCAGAATCGCCGTGGCGCCGAAGCGCCGGTGGCAATCGCAGCCGAAGCGAACCCGGACGATCTGTTCTCGTACGTCACCTCGCCCGCATTCGATGCGGACAACGGCGCCACTGGCGGCGTACGCGCCCCGATGCTGCGCCGTGGCAAGCCGGCCGCGCCCAAGCGCGTGCTGGCTGCGGACGACGACGCGCCGAAGCTGCACAAGGTGTTGGCCGAAGCCGGCATGGGCTCGCGCCGCGACATGGAAGAACTGATCGTCGCCGGCCGCGTGTCGGTGAACGGCGAGCCGGCTCACATCGGCCAGCGCATCATGCCGACCGACCAGGTCCGCATCAACGGCAAGCCGGTCAAGCGCAAGCTGGCCAACAAGCCGCCGCGCGTGCTGCTGTATCACAAACCGACCGGCGAAATCGTCAGTCACGCCGATCCGGAAGGCCGTCCGTCGGTGTTCGACAAGCTGCCGCCGATGAAGACCGCCAAGTGGCTCGCGGTCGGCCGCCTCGACTTCAACACCGAAGGTCTGCTGATGCTGACCACCTCGGGCGATCTGGCGAACCGTTTCATGCATCCGCGTTACAGCGTCGAGCGTGAATATGCGGTGCGCGTAGTCGGCGAGCTGGCGGAAGGTATGCGTCAGAAGCTGTTGCACGGCGTCGAACTGGAAGACGGCCCGGCGAATTTCCTGCGCATTCGCGATGGCGGCGGCGAAGGCACCAATCATTGGTATCACGTCGCGCTCGCCGAGGGGCGTAATCGCGAAGTGCGCCGCATGTTCGAAGCAGCCGGCCTGATGGTCAGCCGCCTGATCCGCACGCGTCATGGCCCGATCTCGTTGCCGAAGGGCCTGAAGCGCGGCCGCTGGGAAGAACTCGAAGACAATCAGGTGCGCGCGCTGATGGCGTCGGTCGGCCTGAAGGCGCCGTCGGAAGAAAAGGGCGGCCGCAGAGAGGCGCCGGAGCGCAAGCAGCCGGATCCGATGCAAACGTCGATGGGCTTCATTAGCCGTGAACCGGTACTGATGTCGCATGGTCGTTTCGACCAGCAGCAGCCGCGTGGTCAAGGCCGTCGCGGTGCGGCGGGTGGCGGCTTCGGCGGTGGTGCGGGTGGTGGTTTTGGTGGTGGTAGCGGTGGCGGTTACGGCAATCGCGGCGCTGGCCGCAGCGCCGGCGGCTTCAGCGGCCCGATGGGCGGCGGCGGTGCGCCTGGCCCGCGTGGCGGCCGTGACGTCGACGGCAATCGCGCGCCGTCGGGCAATGGCAATCGTGCGGCTGGCGGCGGTAAGCGCGTCGGCGGCCCTGGCGGCGGCAATCCGGGCGGCGGTAGCCGCGGGCCGGCCGGCAATCGCGGCGGCAACGCTAATCGCGCCGGTGGCGGTGGCGGTGGCGGCAACCCTAATGCGGGTGGCGCCAATCGTGGTGGCGGCGCACCGCGCGGCCGTTCGCGTGGCCGTTAAACGACAAGCAACTTAAGCATGACGGTTGGCCGCTGATCGTTTCTCAACGATTCACCCTTTACCACCGTCAGAATCGATCGACGAGCGCCGCGGGTTTCATCGCAGGTTTCATCTGATGCATAAAACCGCGGCGTGCGCATAAGTAGGGGCAGAGTTTCGTGGCCTCGCTTGTCCGGCGCAGGTTCGAAGCGGCGCAAACCGCCTTGCAAAAGGCTCGGCGCGCCGCCATATCGTTGAAAGATTCCCATGAAATCAAGCGGAAATGCGCTTCGTACGGCGTTCTGCGGTTTGCGTTTGTCCCGAAAAATGGCTACAATCGCGGAGTCGCTGGGCGTGCGGCTTTTCATGTGCGGCTCAGGTGCGACCACCGGTAATAAGATGATGGGCGTTTAGCCCATTTTTTTTTGCCGCGCAGTTCTAAGTGGTTCGGCATCTCGGGTAGCACGAACGTGCGCCGGCTTGGCGCGCGGCCCGCATTGGTGTTTGCAGACAAACCCGGCAGGTCTCGCCGCGCGAACATCTTAGAGGGCACTGTGCAACTGACGGAACTGATTGAAACCACGGTCGTGGGACTCGGCTACGAGCTCGTCGATCTCGAGCGCACCGGGCGCGGCATGCTGTGTATTTATATCGACCAGCCGGCCGGCATCGCGATCGAAGACTGCGAGAAAGTCACGCGTCAGCTCCAGCACGTTCTGACGGTCGAAAATATCGATTATGAGCGGCTTGAAGTGTCGTCGCCGGGTCTCGACCGCCCGCTGAAAAAACTGGCGGATTTTGAACGCTTCGCAGGCAGCGAAGTGGTAATCACATTGAAAAAGCCATTGGACGGACGGAAATCGTACCGGGGCATCCTGCATGCTCCGCAAGGCGAGACGATCGGTCTGGAATTTGAAGGGAAGGAAGGCGCCGCGATGCTCGATTTCACCGTCGCGGATATCGATAAGGCACGCCTCGTTCCGAAAGTTGACTTTAGGAGCCGCAAACAATGAGTCGCGAAGTGTTGATGCTGGTGGATGCGCTGGCACGCGAGAAGAACGTCGATAAAGACGTGGTATTTGCCGCGCTCGAGGCGGCCCTCGCTTCGGCCTCCAAGAAACTCTTCGAAGAAGACGCGGACATCCGCGTCCAGATCGACCGTGAAAGCGGCGAGCACGAAACGTTTCGCCGCTGGAAAGTGGTGCCGGACGAAGCCGGCCTGCAAGAGCCGGATCAGGAAATCCTGCTGTTCGAAGCACGCGAACAGAAGCCGGAAATCCAGCTCGACGAATACATCGAAGAACCGGTGCCGTCGATCGAATTCGGCCGTATCGGCGCGCAGGCTGCCAAGCAGGTGATCCTGCAGAAGGTGCGCGACGCGGAACGCGAGCAGATCCTGAACGACTTCCTCGAGCGCGGCGAGCACATCATGACCGGCTCGGTGAAGCGCCTGGATAAGGGCAACTTCATCGTCGAAACCGGCCGTGTCGAAGCGCTGCTGCGCCGCGACCAGCTGATTCCGAAGGAAAATCTGCGCGTGGGCGACCGCGTGCGCGCCTATATCGCCAAGGTCGATCGCACCGCTCGCGGTCCGCAGATCGAACTGTCGCGTACGGCGCCCGAATTCCTGATGAAGCTGTTCGAAATGGAAGTGCCGGAAATCGAACAGGGTCTGCTGGAAATCAAGGCGGCGGCCCGCGATCCGGGCGTGCGCGCCAAGATCGGCGTGATCGCTTATGACAAGCGCATCGATCCGATCGGCACCTGCGTCGGTATCCGCGGTTCGCGTGTCCAGGCCGTGCGTAACGAGCTTGGTGGCGAAAACGTCGACATCGTGCTATGGTCAGAAGATCCCGCACAGTTTGTGATCGGCGCGCTCGCGCCGGCAGCCGTCCAGTCGATCGTCGTCGATGAAGAAAAACATTCGATGGACGTCGTCGTAGACGAAAACGAACTGGCGGTCGCGATCGGCCGCAGCGGCCAGAACGTGCGTCTTGCCAGCGAACTCACCGGCTGGCAGATCAACATCATGACGCCGGACGAATCTGCGCAAAAGCAGAATCAGGAGCGCGGTGTACTGCGTGACCTGTTCATGGCGCGTCTCGATGTCGACGAAGAAGTTGCCGACATCCTGATCGACGAAGGCTTTACGAGCCTCGAAGAGATCGCTTATGTGCCGCTCAACGAGATGCTCGAAATCGAAGCATTCGACGAAGACACCGTTCACGAACTGCGTAATCGCTCGCGCGATGCGTTGTTGACGTTGGCGATCGCGAATGAAGAAAAGGTCGAGAATGTTGCACTCGACCTGAAGAGCCTGGACGGCATGGATGCCGACCTGCTCGCCAAGCTTGCAGAACATCAGATCCAGACGCGCGACGAACTCGCCGAGCTGGCTGTGGATGAACTGGTCGAGATGACCGGAATGGAAGAGGATGCCGCTAAGGCGTTGATCATGAAAGCACGTGAACATTGGTTCCAGTGAGAAATGACCATGGCGCACTAAATTGAACGCGGCCGTTAGGCCGCATGACAAGATGCTAACCGCAAGGAATCGGTCCTTGCATTAAGAGGAATGAATGGCGAGTAACAACGTAGCCCAATTTGCCGCGGAACTGAAAATGCCTGCAGGCGTGCTCCTTGAGCAGCTTCAGGCAGCAGGCGTCACTAAAGCGAGCGAAGACGACAGCTTGTCCGAAACGGACAAGGCGCGTCTGCTCGACCACTTGCGCAAGTCTCACGGCTCGACTGATGCGGACAAGCGCAAGATCACGCTGACGAAACGGCATACGTCGGAGATCAAGCAATCCGACGCGACGGGCAAAGCTCGCACCATTCAGGTCGAGGTGCGTAAGAAGCGCACTTTCGTCCGCCGCGACGAATCCTCCGCTGAAGGCGGGGATGCATCGAATCATGTGGCCGAAGCGGATGTAGACGATCTCGAACTCCAGCGTCGTGAAGAGGAAGCTCGTCACGAAGCCGAGCTGCTCGAAAAGCAGGCTCAGGAGTTGAAGGCGCGTCAGGAACAGCTCGAACGCGAAGAAGCCGAACGTCAGGCGCGTGAGCAGGCTGCTGAAGCCGAGCGCCGTCGTGCGGAAGAAGAAGCAGCGAAGAAGCGCGCGGCGGCTGCGGCCGAAGCGGCGGCTCGCGAACAGGCTCAGGCTGCCCAGCCGGCGCAGGCCGCCAAGGCGGCCAAGGCTGAACCGGTTGCGGCCAAGGCTGCAGAACCGGCGGCTGCCAAGGAAAGCGAGCAGGACGACGAGCGCGCCGCGGCAGAACGCGCGGCTCAACGCGAAGCAGCGAAGAAAGCGGAAGACGCAGCGCGTCAGGCCGCCGAGAAAACGCGCGCCGAGCAGGAAGAAGTCAGCAAGCGCCGTGCGGCGGCAGAAGCCGAAGCACGTGCGATTCGCGAAATGATGAACACGCCGCGCAAGGCGCAGGTCAAGGCGCCGGAACCGGCACCGAAGCCCGCTGAGCCGGCCAAGCCCGTGGAAGCCAAGGGCACGTTGCACAAGCCGGCGCGTCCGGCGGGTGAAGCACCGGCACGTCCGGCAGCCAAGAAGCCGGCTGCTGCGGCTCCGGCTGCAACGACCACGCCGTCGGCTGGCGACAAGAAGAAGCCGGGCGGTGGCAAGGGCGGCTGGCAGGACGACGCAGCGAAGCGCCGCGGTATCAAGACGCGTGGCGATTCGAGCGGCGGTGTCGATCGCGGCTGGCGCGGTGGCCCGAAGGGTCGCGGCAAGCACCAGGATCAGAACACCACGTTCCAGGCGCCGACCGAACCGATCGTGCGTGAAGTGCACGTGCCGGAAACCATCACGGTCGCCGATCTCGCGCACAAGATGGCGGTGAAGGCCTCGGAAGTCATCAAGTCGATGATGAAGCTCGGCCAGATGGTCACGATCAACCAGATGCTGGACCAGGAAACGGCGATGATCATCGTCGAGGAACTGGGCCACCACGCGGTTGCGGCCAAGCTGGACGATCCGGAAGCCATGCTGGTCGAAGGCGAAATCACGGACGCAGAAGCACTGCCGCGTCCGCCGGTCGTCACGGTCATGGGTCACGTCGACCACGGCAAGACCTCGCTGCTCGACTACATCCGCCGCGCCAAGGTTGCAGCGGGTGAAGCGGGCGGGATTACGCAGCACATCGGCGCGTATCACGTCGAAACGCCGCGCGGCGTCATCACGTTCCTCGATACGCCGGGCCACGAAGCATTTACGGCCATGCGTGCTCGCGGTGCCAAGGCAACCGACATCGTGATTCTGGTGGTCGCAGCCGACGACGGCGTGATGCCGCAAACGAAGGAAGCGATTGCCCACGCGAAGGCAGGCGGCGTGCCGCTCGTCGTCGCGATCAACAAGATCGACAAGCCGGATGCGAATCCGGAGCGCGTCAAGCAGGAACTCGTCGCGGAAGGCGTCGTGCCGGAAGAATACGGTGGCGATTCGCCGTTCGTGTCGGTGTCGGCTAAAACCGGCGCGGGCATCGACGACCTGCTCGAAAACGTGCTGCTGCAAGCCGAAGTGCTGGAACTGAAGGCACCGGTAGAAGCGCCGGCAAAGGGTCTCGTTATTGAAGCGAAGCTCGATAAGGGTAAGGGTCCGGTCGCAACGATCCTGGTCCAGTCGGGTACGCTGAACCGCGGCGACGTGGTGCTGGCAGGTAGCGCCTACGGTCGCGTGCGAGCCATGCTCGACGAAACCGGCAAGCCGACCAAGTCGGCAGGCCCGTCGATCCCGGTTGAGATTCAAGGTCTGTCGGAAGTCCCGCAAGCTGGCGAAGAAGTCATCGTCATGCCGGACGACCGCAAGGCGCGTGAAGTCGCGTTGTTCCGTCAAGGCAAGTTCCGCGACGTCAAGCTGGCCAAGCAACAGGCCGCGAAGCTCGAGAACATGCTGGAGCAGATGGGCGAAGGCGAAGTGGCGTACATGCCGCTCATCGTCAAGGCCGACGTGCAAGGTTCGCAGGAAGCTCTGGTGCAGTCGCTGCTCAAGCTGTCGACCGACGAAGTCCGTGTGCAGATCGTGCACGGCGCAGTCGGCGGCATCAGCGAGTCGGACGTCAACCTGGCTACGGCTTCGAAGGCGGTCATCATCGGCTTCAACACCCGTGCGGACGCACAGGCGCGCAAGCTGGCGGAAACCAACGGCGTCGATATTCGCTACTACAACATCATCTATGACGCAGTGGATGAAGTGAAGGCTGCGATGTCGGGCATGCTGGCACCGGAGAAGCGCGAAGTCGTGACGGGTACGGTCGAAGTGCGTCAGGTCTTCAAGGTACCGAAGATCGGCGCGGTGGCCGGCTGTATGGTCACGGACGGTTTCGTCAAGCGCTCGTCGTCGGTGCGCGTGCTGCGCAACAACGTCGTCATCTTCACGGGCGAGCTCGATTCGCTCAAGCGCTTCAAGGACGACGTCAAGGAAGTCCGTCAGGGCTTCGAGTGCGGTATGTCGATCAAGAACTTCAACGATATCGTCGAAGGCGATCAGTTCGAAGTCTTCGAGGTTACCGAAGTCGCGCGTACGCTGTAATTCACGCGGCATTGGCTCAACGGGCGGAGCGGGCTTAAGCGCCCGCTCCGCCCGTTGTCTTTGGGCCCGCGCATTTTGTCGCGTATTGCGCCCCGCGGTGGCTTGCAGTCGCTATCAAGGCGCTCATTGCCGCCCGGGCAATCACTACCTCGGTTCGCGCGAACAACTTTATTGCATCCGTCAGAACGGAGCACACAAATATCATGCCTAAAAAACGTTCTTCTCCCAATCGCAACGTGCAGATCGCCGATCAGATCCAGCGCGACCTGTCCGAGCTGCTGCGCGAGGTCAAGGATCCGCGCATCGGCCTCGTCACGATTCAAAGTGTCGAGTTGACGCCCGACTACGCGCACGCGAAGGTCTACTTCACGACGCTAACCGGCGACCCGCAGCAGACGCTCGAAGCGCTTAACCACGCGGCCGGCCATCTGCACAATCAGCTGTTCAAGCGCTTGCACATCCATACCGTGCCGACGCTGCATTTCCATTACGACCAGACGATCGAACGGGCCGTCGAAATGTCCCGTCTGATCGACGAGGCGAACGCCAATCGCGCGAAAGAAGACTGAGCGCGCGGGTTGAACGTTGTTCTCCGCGTTCCGGGCTGCACTGCTTCAGTTGCAGCTCATTTAGCGCTGTTTCCGTACACTTCGAAGACCCTGTCTTTCTGACATGACCGCACCTCAACGCCCCCGCGTGCCGCGTCGCGCGCTCGACGGCGTACTGCTGCTCGACAAGCCGCTCGGCCTGTCGAGCAACGACGCGCTGATTCGCGCGAAGCGTCTCTACCTGGCCAAAAAGGCGGGCCACACCGGCACGCTCGATCCACTCGCCACGGGTCTTTTGCCGCTGTGTTTCGGCGAAGCGACCAAGTTTTCGCAAGACCTGCTCGAAGCCGACAAGACCTATGAGGCGACCATGCGCCTCGGTATTCGCACGACCACCGGCGACGCCGAAGGCGAAGCAATCGACACGCGCGACGTGACGTGCGATCAGGCCGCGGTAGAGGCGGCCATGCAGAAATTTCTCGGCGACATCGTCCAGGTCCCACCGATGTATTCGGCGCTCAAGCGCGACGGCAAGCCGCTATACGAATACGCGCGCGCCGGCCAGACGGTGGAGCGGGAAGGGCGTCAGGTGACGATTCACGCACTCGAGATGCTGGCCTGTGGGTTGCCCGACGTGACGTTTCGCGTGACGTGCAGCAAAGGCACGTATGTGCGCACGCTCGCCGAGGATATCGGCGAAGCGCTTGGTTGTGGTGCGCATCTGGTCGCGCTGCGGCGTACCGGTGTCGGTGCGCTGACGTTGGAGAATTCGGTAACGCTCGACGCGCTGTCCGATGCGACGGAGAGCGAGCGCGATACGTGGCTGCAACCGGTCGATGCATTGCTGTCCACGTTCCCGCTCGTCACACTCGACGAAGACGCGACCCGTCGCTTCCTGCATGGGCAGCGGCTGAAGCTCTCCGAGTTGACCATTGCCGGCGATGCGGTGAATGCGCCGCGCGTACGCGTGTATGCAGTGGACGGGCGTCTGCTTGGTGTCGCGAAGCAAGGCGAGGGTGTGCTGGCGCCGGAACGGCTCGTGGTTACTGCAGCGAGCTAACGCGGAAGTTAAACGCCGCCTCGTCAGCAGCAGCAACAAAAAAGGCGGGACCGCTCACCAGCGGTCCCGCCTTTTTACATATATACAGCCCGCGTCGCGGACTAAAACCAGAACCTCAATGCGCCGCCGCAGCTGCCGCACCCGCATCGCCGCCGGCGCGTTCCGGCTTTGCGATCCAGATCAGCGCGATCAGCGCGACAAAGATCCCCGCCGATACAAAGAACAGATCGTTCACGCCCAACTGCGCGGCCTGCTGCGTCGCCATCGTATTGAACAGACCATATGCCTGCGGTTGACTGAAGCCCGCGGCACCCATCTGCCGGATCGATTGATCGAACACCGGGTTGTACGCGCTCGCCTGTTCGGCCAGTTGCGCATGATGCATGATGGTGCGGTGATCCCACGCGGTCTGGAAAATCGACGTGCCGATACCGCCGCACATGATTCGCACGAAATTCGACAAGCCCGACGCCGCCGGAATCCGGTTGCCCGGCAAACCCGACAGCGTGATCGACACCAGCGGGATGAAGAACCCGGCCATGCCGATTCCCTGAATCAACGTCGGCATGAGCAGCGAATAAGTATCGACGCCGGTCGTATAGCGTGAGCGCATCCAGAAACACAGCGCGAACACGAGGAACGACAAGGTCGCGATATAGCGCGGATCGGTACGCGGCAACACCTTGCCGGTGATCGGCGACAGCAGCACGGCGAACAGGCCGACCGGCGCCATCACGAGACCTGCTTCGGTAGCGGTGTAGCCGATATCGGTTTGCAGCCACAACGGCAACAACACGAGGTTGCCGAAGTAGAGCCCGTAGCCGATCGACAACGCAATCGTGCCGCTCGTGAAATTGCGCCGGCTGAAGAGCGACAGGTCGACCACGGGATGCTCGGCCGTCAATTCCCACACGATGAAGAACGCCAGCGAAATCACCGCAACCAACGCCAGTACGACGATGGTGGTCGACGAGAACCAGTCGAGATCCTTGCCCTTGTCGAGCATCACCTGCAACGAGCCGACCCAGAGGATCAACAGACCGAGGCCGACGCCGTCGATCGGCGCCTTTTTGACGACCGAATCGCGGTTACGGAAGATCGTCCACGTTGCCACCGCTGCGATCGCGCCGACCGGAATGTTGACGTAGAAAATCCACGGCCACGAGATGTTGTCCGAGATCCAGCCGCCAAGAATCGGCCCGGCCACCGGTGCAATCAGCGTGGTCATCGCCCACATCGACAAAGCCATCGGCGCCTTGGCGCGTGGGTAGCTCGCGAGCAGCAGCGTTTGCGACAGCGGAATCATCGGGCCGGCCACGGCGCCTTGCAGCACGCGCGAGGCCAGCAGGAACGGCAGGGTGGGAGCGAGACCGCACATCCACGACGAGATCACGAACAGGATGATCGACGCCATGAACAGGCGCACCTGGCCGATACGGTCGGTGAGCCAGCCGGTCAGCGGCACGGAGATCGCGTTTGCCACCGCGAACGACGTAATCACCCATGTGCCCTGGTCGGACGACACACCGAGGTCGCCCGAAATGGACGGGATCGACACGTTCGCAATCGACGTGTCGAGCACGTTCATGAACACGGCGAGCGACACCGCGATGGTGCCGATCACCAGTTGCGCGCCCTCGAGCGGCGGATGAGGGACTTGCGCCTGAGCCTGAGCCATTAAAAAAGCCTTCTATGAATCGTCGCGCCGCTTACATCAGCTTCGCTGCGGGCTTGACAGCGCCGCCAGCTTGAGCCGACTTCTGCGAGCCGCCGTTCGGACCTGCATTCTCCGAAATGATGCGGGCGATTTCCGCATCCGCCTGGTCTCCGTACTTGTCGAACACGTTGGTCTGATAAACCGTGTTCGGCGCCTGGCCAAGCTGGCCACCCTGGTCGTCCTTGATGCTCACGTCGGCTTGCATCGACAGGCCGATACGCAGCGGATGCTTTTCAAGTTCCTGCGGGTCGAGCGCGATCCGCACCGGCAGACGCTGGACCACCTTGATCCAGTTGCCGGTTGCGTTCTGCGCGGGCAGCAGCGAGAACGCCGAACCCGTACCCGCCGAGAAGCCAACCACCTTGCCGTGGAACACCACCGACGAACCGTACACGTCGGCCGTCAACTCGACCGGCTGGCCGATGCGCATGTGCTTCAGTTGCACTTCCTTGAAGTTCGCATCGACCCACACGCCGCCCAGCGGCACGATAGCCATCAGCGGGGTGCCCGGCGAGACGCGCTGGCCGACCTGCACCGAGCGCTTCGCAACGTAGCCCGTGACCGGCGCCGGCAGATTGTTACGCGCGTTGGCCAGATACGCGTCGCGTACCTTCGCAGCGGCAGCCTGCACGTTCGGGTGATTGGCGATCGTGGTGTTGGCGGTCAGCGCGCGGTTCGACGCCAGTTGTTGCTCAGCGGCGTCGACCGAGGCTTGCGCGCTCTTCACGGCGTCGCGGGCGTGCGAGATTTCTTCCGCGGACACAGCGCCGGTTTGCGCGACCGTCAGGCGGCGCTTCAGGTCATCCTGCGCGCGCGACAGATCGGACTGGCGCTGGGCAACTTGCGCCTGGTACTGGTTGTCGTCGGCGAACAGGCCGCGCACCTGACGTACCGTCTGCGCGAGATTCGCTTCGGCTTGTTCGAGCGCGACGCGCGCGTCGGCCGGATCGAGCACGACGAGCGGGTCGCCGGCCTTCACGGTCTGCGTGTCGTCCGCGTTCACGGCGACAACCGTGCCGGTGACCTGCGGCGTGATCTGCACGACGTTGCCGTTCACGTACGCGTCGTCGGTGTCTTCATGGAAGCGTGCGTCGAGGAAGTAGTACAGGCCGTAGGCGACCGCGGCGATCAGGATCACGATGACGAGCAGCGTCATCATGCGCTTGCGCTTGCCGTTGTTCGCCGGCGGTTGTGCCGGTTGAGTGGGCTGCGGGGCCGGCTGCTGAGTCGGCTGTGTAGTAGCCGCGGGCTGTTGGGTGGTGCTCATTGATGTGCTCCGGGTTCTCTCAAGCGTCGTCGTTTATTCGGATGTTTATGCGAGTGTGGGTCGCGTCGATGTGGCTTCAGTTTGCAGCGGCGGTCGCAGCGGTGGCCGATGCCGCGGCGGCCGATGCTGGGGCATCGGTCGGCACCACGAGGCCCGTTTGCGTTGCGTCGAAACCGCCGCCGAGCGCCTTGATGAGGCCGATCTGCAGATCGCGGCGGCGCATCTTCAGGCCCGTTACCGTCTGTTCGGCGGCAAGGCGGTTCTGGTCGGCGGTCAGCACCTGCAGTTGCGGCGACAAACCGGCCTTGTAGCGGATCACGGCCAGCTGATAGGCCTTGGTCGACGCGTCGAGCGCGCGCTGTGCGTCGCCCGATTGCTGGTCGATCGAACGGATCGACGACACTTGCGTCGCGACGTCAGAGAGCGCATTGATCAGCGTCTGGTTGTAGTCCGCCACATCGAGGTCGAAGTCTGCGTAGCGGCCCTTCAACTGTGAGCGCAGCGCGCCGGCGTCGAAGATCGGCAGGTGAATCGCCGGCCCGAATTGCATCTGACGGCTGCCCGACTTGAGGAAACGGCCCCAGCCGAACGCATCGAAACCGAAACCGGCGGCCAGGTTGACGTCCGGGAAGAATTCAGCCTTCGCTTCCTTCACGTCGTGCATCGCGGCTTCGACCTGCCAGCGGGCGGCGACGATGTCCGCGCGGCGTGCCACGAGGTCGGCCGGCAAATTGTTAGGCAGCGCTACCGTATCGCCGGTGGTCAGGGCCGGCTTGGCAATCTGCAGGCCACGATCCGGACCCTTGCCGAGCAACGCGCCCAACTGATAGCGCGCCACAGTGATCTGGCCGTCGAGATCGGTCAGGTTCGCCTGGCTGCTCGCGATGTTGCCGTTTGCGGTTTCCCGTTCGACGTTGGTGTCGAGCCCGGCGGTTACGCGGCCGTTGGTGATGCGGCTGATGTCCTGGCGGTTGGCGATTTCGCGCGCGGCGATGTCGCGGAATGCGTACAACTGGGCGAGCTGGTTATAGGTGCTCGCCACGGAGGAGGCGAGCGTTACGCGCGCCTGCTGCATGTCGGCTTCAGCGGCTTTTTCCTGCGACACGGCCTGGCCCAGGCGCTGGCGGTTCTTGCCCCACAGGTCCAGATCCCACGACGCGCTCGCCAGCACGTTGTTCTCGCTATACCAGGTGCCGCCGTACGGAGGCGGGTAGAGCGCATTCGCCGAGAACAGCTCGCGGGTCCACGAGTAGCTGCCGTTGACCTTCGGGTACAGCGCCGAGCGCGAGCTTTCAATATAGGACGAAGCCTTGGCGAGGCGAGCCTGCGCCTGCGCGATCGTGGGGCTGCCTTCCAGCGCTTCCGCGATCAGCTTCGGCAGTTGGGGGTCGCCGAACTGGTTAGCCCAGTCGAGCGACGGCCACTGGCCGCCCTGGCCGGACAGGCTCTGGCTGGACTCGTACTGAGCCGGCGACGAGATCTGCTTGTCGCTCTTCATGCCGAAGTAGTTCGCGCACCCTGTGAGGGCGAGCGCCGTCACCGCGGCGGCGACAGCGGCCCGGCTCGAAAGTGCGGGCGCGGACAGGGAAAGGGATTTCATCGCTCGACTCTTTGAGTGGAATGTAATGATGGACACTGCAAGCAATTTATTACGATTTGCTGTCAAAATTGCTTGCTGCATCACGGGTTAGTCCCGTTTGTTCGCCGGAATTGATGAGTACGCGGCGCAGCATGCTCTTCAGGAAGCCCACTTCTTCGGGGGTAAAGCCGCCCAGCAGGTTGTCCAGCACGCCGTTGAAAATGGCCGGCATTTTGGCCGCGATCGCATGGCCTTCCGGGGTCAGCGCGAGTCGCACGACCCGCCGGTCTTCGTTGCTGCGCACTCTTGTCAGCAGGCCGCGTTTTTCCAGCCGGTCGACCAGACGCGTGACAGCGCTTGCGTCGATGCCGTATTCGCGCGCCAGTTCGGCCGCCAGCAGGCACTTGCCGCTCGCCACCATGAACAGGATGCTGCCTTGCTGGCTGGTGATGCCCAACTCGGCCATGCTGCGCTGCGTGACCAGGTTCGACATGGTCGATTTCACTCGCGAGAGCAAGTAGCCGACGCTTTCGCCCAACTGATACTCGCTGATCTCTGAGCCGGGTGTAGAGGACGGATCCGTCATGATTCTCGTGCGAATGCAATGGTTGACTAGGCAGGATTATAGACAGCGGTTGATTGACGCGGCAAGCGTTATTACAGCTTAGGCAAGGAACTTTTGCGGCTCAAGGCACAATGTGCGTGGATTTGCGTAGGATTTCGCCCAAGCCGTGTGGGTCTGTTTCTTACGCAGCGCTACGCGGAAGATGATGGGGCTATCAGGGAATACCAGAAAGCTTCAT
Source organism: Paraburkholderia nemoris (assembly GCF_905221015.1). Taxonomy (NCBI): domain Bacteria; kingdom Pseudomonadati; phylum Pseudomonadota; class Betaproteobacteria; order Burkholderiales; family Burkholderiaceae; genus Paraburkholderia; species Paraburkholderia nemoris. The sequence goes on from NZ_CAJNBO010000017.1 coordinate 140,247, forward strand.
TTGGGCGTGCTATAATGTTGGGTTCCCAAAAGTGCGCTTTGGGCTTTGTTGGCTTCGTACACAATGCTGCTGCTGGCGCACTCAACTGTCTCCAGGTTCCTATGACTCGCGCCCTACGCAATATCGCCATCATTGCCCACGTCGACCACGGCAAGACCACGCTCGTCGACCAGCTCCTCCGCCAAACCGCCACCTTCCGCGACAACCAGGCGGTTGTCGAGCGCGTGATGGACTCGAACGACATCGAAAAGGAACGTGGCATCACGATTCTTTCGAAGAACTGCGCGGTCGAGTACGAAGGCACGCACATCAACATCGTCGACACGCCGGGCCACGCCGACTTCGGTGGTGAAGTGGAGCGCGTGCTGTCGATGGTCGACTCGGTGCTGCTGCTGGTCGACGCGGTTGAAGGCCCGATGCCGCAAACGCGCTTCGTGACCAAGAAGGCACTGGCGCTCGGTCTTAAGCCGATCGTCGTGATCAACAAGGTCGACCGCCCGGGCGCGCGGATCGACTGGGTGATCAACCAGACCTTCGACCTGTTCGACAAGCTGGGTGCAACTGACGAGCAACTCGATTTCCCGATCGTCTACGCATCGGGTCTGAATGGCTACGCCGGCCTGACGCCGGACGTGCGCGAAGGCGACATGCGTCCGCTGTTCGAAGCCGTGCTGGAACACGTGCCGGTCCGCCCGGCTGATCCGTCGGCGCCGCTGCAACTGCAGATCACGTCGCTGGATTATTCGTCGTATGTCGGCCGTATCGGTGTTGGCCGCATTACGCGCGGCACGATCAAGCCGGGCATGGCCGTCGCCGTGCGTTCGGGCCCTGACGGCGCGATCCTGAACCGCAAGATCAATCAGGTCCTGTCGTTCAAGGGTCTCGAGCGCGTGCAGGTCGACTCGGCTGAAGCCGGCGACATCGTGCTGATCAACGGTATCGAAGAAATCGGCATCGGCGTGACCATCTGCGCACCGGAACAACCGGAAGCGCTGCCGATGATCACCGTCGACGAACCGACCCTGACGATGAACTTCCTCGTCAATTCGTCGCCGCTGGCCGGCCGCGAAGGCAAGTTCGTCACGAGCCGTCAGATTCGCGACCGCCTGATGAAGGAACTGAACCACAACGTGGCGCTGCGTGTGAAAGAAACGGGCGACGAAACCACGTTTGAAGTGGCAGGCCGCGGCGAGCTGCACCTGACCATTCTGGTCGAAAACATGCGCCGTGAAGGCTACGAGCTGGCCGTGTCGCGTCCGCGCGTGGTGATGACGGAAGTCGACGGCGTGAAGCACGAGCCGTACGAAAACCTGACGGTCGACATGGAAGACGGTCACCAGGGTGGCGTGATGGAAGAGCTGGGCCGCCGGAAGGGCGAAATGCTCGACATGGCGTCGGACGGCCGTGGCCGTACGCGTCTCGAGTATCGTATCTCGGCGCGTGGGCTGATCGGTTTCCAGGGCGAATTCCTGACGCTGACGCGCGGCACGGGTCTGATGAGCCACACGTTCGACTCGTACCAGCCGGTTCGCGAGGGTGGTGTCGGTGAGCGTCGTAACGGCGTGCTGATTTCGCAGGACGACGGCGCGGCAGTGGCGTACGCACTGTGGAAGTTGCAGGATCGCGGCCGTATGTTCGTGTCGCCGGGCGAGCCGCTGTACGAAGGCATGATCATCGGCATTCACAGCCGTGACAACGACCTGGTCGTGAACCCGATCAAGGGCAAGCAACTGACCAACGTGCGTTCGTCGGGTACGGACGAAGCGGTGCGCCTCGTGCCGCCGATCCAGATGTCGCTGGAATACGCGGTTGAATTTATCGACGACGACGAACTGGTCGAGGTCACGCCGAAATCCATCCGTCTGCGCAAGCGTTACCTGAAGGAACACGAGCGCCGCAGCGCCAGCCGTAAGGGCGCAGTGGACTAAGTCAGCATCGGCCTTAACTGGCGTGCTGTCAGGCAAAAGCCACCTTCGGGTGGCTTTTGTCATTTCTGGTCTGGTGCTCCATTCGCGTTGCGCGCAATTGCTCGCGGTTGGCTGCCTGTTTCTCGCGTTTGTCCCCGTTTTTCGCAGAAGTCTGTTGCCGGTCGTGCAAAACCGGCCGAAAGCCCGTCGTAAAAGGCTTGGGCGGCAATCCGTCTGCTATCTGCACTATCCGTTCTGTGATATGCTCCCCGGGTGCAAAGTTTTAGGTCCTTCCAAGCAAGACTTGATTCGCGCAATCCGCTAAACGGTCAGGCCGTGTCGCGGAAGGTTCTGTAACCCGCTATTTCTCGAGAAACTCGAAGAAAGGTGAGCGTAAAAATGATGAAGCAATTCCAGTCGAACTCTTATCTGTTCGGCGGCAATGCTCCGTACGTAGAAGAAATGTACGAAGCGTATCTCGATAATCCGGCGTCAGTGCCCGAGAACTGGCGCAGCTATTTCGACGCGTTGCAGAACGTCCCTGCATCGGATGGCAGCAATGCCAACGACGTGGCCCATGGCCCGATCGTCGAATCGTTTGCGCAACGGGCCAAGGCTAACGCCTTCATCCCGCGCACGGCGGCCGGCGGCGAAGATCTCGCTACCTCCCGCAAGCAAGTCTATGTGCAGTCCCTCATCGGCGCATATCGCTTCCTCGGCTCGCAATGGGCCAATCTCGATCCCCTGAAGCGCCGCGAACGTCCCGCTATCCCCGAACTTGAACCCGCGTTCTACGACTTCACCGAAGCCGACATGGACCAGGAGTTCAGCGCCACGAATCTGTATTTCGGATTCGAGCGTGCTTCGCTGCGCGAGATCGTCAAGGCCCTGCGTGACACGTACTGCGGCACGATCGGCGCCGAGTACATGTACATCAGCGATCCGGAACAGAAGCGCTGGTGGAAAGAGAAGCTCGAGTCGATCCGTTCGACGCCGAACTTCTCGAACGAAAAGAAGAAGCACATCCTGAATCGCCTGACGGCCGCTGAAGGCCTCGAGCGCTTCCTGCACACCAAGTACGTCGGCCAGAAACGCTTCTCGCTCGAAGGCGGCGAAAGCTTCATCGCCTCGATGGACGAAGTCGTGCGTCACGGCGGCGCCAACGGCGTACAGGAAATCGTCATCGGCATGGCCCACCGCGGCCGTCTGAACGTGCTGGTCAATACGCTCGGCAAGATGCCGGCTGACCTGTTTGCCGAATTCGAAGGCAAGCACGTCGACGACCTGCCGGCCGGCGACGTGAAGTACCACAAGGGTTTCTCGTCGGACGTTTCGACCGAAGGCGGCCCGGTTCACCTGTCGCTCGCGTTCAACCCGTCGCACCTCGAAATCGTCAACCCGGTGGTCGAAGGTTCGGCGAAGGCCCGTATGGATCGCCGCGGCGACGACAGCGGCCTGCAGGTGCTGCCGGTGCAGATTCACGGCGACGCGGCCTTCGCAGGCCAGGGCGTCGTGATGGAAACGCTGAACCTCGCGCAAACGCGCGGTTACGGCACGCACGGCACGCTGCACATCGTCATCAACAACCAGATCGGTTTCACGACGTCGGACCCGCGCGACTCGCGCTCCACGTTGTACTGCTCGGACGTCGTCAAGATGATCGAGGCGCCGGTGCTGCACGTGAACGGCGACGATCCTGAAGCGGTTGTGCTGGCTACGCAGCTGGCCATCGACTTCCGGATGCAGTTCCACAAGGACGTGGTTGTCGACATCGTCTGCTTCCGCAAGCTGGGTCACAACGAGCAGGACACGCCGGCGGTTACGCAGCCGCTGATGTACAAGACGATTGCGAAGCACCCGGGCACGCGCGCGCTGTACGCCGAAAAGCTGGTGCAGCAAGGCGTGATCACGGCGGCAGAAGGCGACGAATTCGTCAAGGCCTACCGCAAGGCGATGGACGAAGGCCACCACACGGTCGACCCGGTTCTGTCGAACTACAAGAGCAAGTACGCGGTGGATTGGGTTCCGTTCCTGAACCGCAAGTGGACCGACGCAGCCGACACGGCAGTGCCGCTGGCTGAGTTGAAGCGCCTCGCTGAGCGCGTCACCACGATCCCGGAAAACTTCAAGGTTCACCCGCTGGTCGAGCGCGTCATCAACGACCGTCGCGCGATGGGCCGTGGTGAAGCGAAGCTCGACTGGGGCATGGGCGAACACTTGGCATTCGCATCGCTGGTCGCATCGGGCTACGCTGTGCGCCTGACCGGTCAGGACTCGGGCCGTGGCACGTTCACGCACCGTCACGCGGTGCTGCACGATCAGAACCGCGAACGCTGGAACGATGGCACGTACGTGCCGCTGCAGAACATCGCCGAAGGTCAGGCGAAGTTCACGGTGATCGACTCGGTGCTGTCGGAAGAAGCGGTGCTGGGTTTCGAATACGGTTACTCGACCGCTGAACCGAATACGTTCGTCGCGTGGGAAGCGCAGTTCGGCGACTTCGTGAACGGCGCGCAAGTCGTGATCGACCAGTTCATCTCGTCGGGCGAAGTGAAGTGGGGCCGCGTGTCGGGTCTCACGATGCTGCTGCCGCACGGTTACGAAGGTCAAGGTCCGGAGCACTCGTCGGCACGTATCGAGCGTTTCCTGCAACTGTGCGCAGACCACAACATGCAGGTCGTTCAGCCGACCACGCCGGCGCAGATTTTCCACCTGCTGCGCCGTCAGATGATCCGCCTGTTCCGCAAGCCGCTGATCGTCGCTACGCCGAAGTCGCTGCTGCGTCACAAGGAAGCAGTGTCGGATCTGTCCGAACTGGCGAAGGGCGCGTTCCAGCCGATCCTCGGTGAAATCGACGATGCGATCGAGCCGAAGAAGGTCAAGCGCGTGGTGGCCTGCTCGGGCCGCGTGTACTACGACCTGCTGGCGCATCGCCGTGAATCGAAGTCGAACGACGTCGCGATCATCCGTATCGAACAGCTCTATCCGTTCGCGCATAAGCAGTTCGAAGCGGAAATGAAGAAGTACGACAACGCGACCGAAGTGGTCTGGGTGCAGGACGAGCCGCAGAATCAAGGCCCGTGGTTCTACATCGAGCATCACCTGAAGGAAGGCATGAAGGAAGGGCAGAAGCTGGCATACAGCGGACGTCCGGCTTCGGCTTCGCCGGCAGTCGGCTACTACGCGAAGCACTACGAGCAGCAGAAGGCGCTGATCGAAGGCGCTTTCGGCCGCCTCAAGAGCGCGTCGATCGCTAAATAAGGAAAACAGACGAACCGGGAAAGCGCGCTGCGCTTTCCCGTGCCGCGTTCAGTCACCAGATGGTGGTTCGTTCCCGGCAAGAATGGTTCGCAGGCGGTCGTCGAGTACATAGATCGCGCGCCGTCACCCGATACGTATTCAGGATATTCATAATGGCTATTGTTGAAGTCAAGGTTCCCCAGCTCTCCGAGTCGGTCTCGGAAGCCACGATGCTGCAGTGGAAGAAGAAGCCCGGCGAGGCTGTTGCTCAAGACGAAATTCTCATCGAAATCGAGACCGACAAGGTCGTCCTCGAAGTGCCGGCGCCCTCCGCCGGTGTGCTCGCACAAGTGATCTCGAACGACGGCGACATCGTCGTGGCGGATCAGGTGATCGCCAAGATCGACACCGAAGGTACGGCAGGCGCCGCTGCTGTCGAAGCCGAAGTGAAGCCGGCTCCGGTTGCCGCACCGGCACCGGCTGCTGCACCGGCCGCTCAGGCTGCATCCGCAACGGGTGCGAACACCGCTGCTTCGCCGGCCGCCGGCAAGCTGATGGCCGAGAAGGGTCTGGGCGCGGGCGACGTCGCCGGCACGGGCCGCGACGGCCGTATCACCAAGGGTGACGTGCTGACCGCGGGTCAAGCCGCACCGGCACCGGCTGCCAAGGCTGCACCGGCTGCCGCACCGAAGGCTGCCAAGCCGTCGCTGCCGGACGTCAAGGCGCCGGCATCGGCCGACCAGTGGCTGAAAGACCGCCCGGAACAACGCGTGCCGATGTCGCGTCTGCGTGCGCGTATCGCCGAGCGTCTGCTCGAGTCGCAGCAAACCAACGCCATCCTCACCACGTTCAACGAAGTGAACATGGCGCCGGTGATGGATCTGCGCAACAAGTACAAAGACAAGTTCGAAAAGGAACATGGCGTGAAGCTGGGCTTCATGTCGTTCTTCGTGAAGGCGGCTGTTCACGCGCTGAAGAAATTCCCGCTCGTGAACGCGTCGATCGACGGTAACGACATCGTCTATCACGGCTATTTCGACATCGGTATCGCGGTCGGTTCGCCGCGTGGCCTGGTGGTGCCGATCCTGCGCAACGCAGATCAGCTGAGCCTCGCCGAAATCGAGAAGAAGATTGCTGAATTCGGCCAGAAGGCCAAGGACGGCAAGCTGTCGATCGAAGAAATGACGGGCGGTACGTTCTCGATCTCGAACGGTGGTGTGTTCGGTTCGATGCTGTCGACCCCGATTATCAACCCGCCGCAATCCGCCATTCTGGGCGTGCACGCCACGAAGGAGCGCGCTGTGGTCGAGAACGGCCAGATCGTGATCCGTCCGATGAACTATCTGGCGCTGTCGTACGACCACCGGATCATCGACGGTCGCGAAGCGGTGCTGTCGCTGGTCGCAATGAAGGATGCGCTGGAAGACCCGGCGCGCCTGTTGCTCGACCTGTAAGCGCCGGTTGGGCGGGCGTCGGCTTGTCATCGCGCAAGTCGACGCCATATAAGCAGCACGTCTCTAGCATTCCGCAGTACTGGATCGACGCGCGCCACGAAGCGTGGCCGCGCGTCGATCCGTCATCAAAAGGATTGTCATGTCCAAAGAATTTGACGTCGTCGTGATCGGCGCCGGCCCCGGCGGTTATATCGCCGCTATCCGCGCAGCGCAGCTCGGCAAGACGGTCGCATGTATCGAAAAATGGAAGAACCCGGCCGGCGCGCTGAAGCTCGGCGGCACGTGCCTGAACGTGGGTTGCATTCCGTCGAAGGCGCTGCTCGCGTCGTCGGAAGAATTTGAAAACGCATCGCATCACCTCGCCGACCACGGCATTAGCGTGGAAAACGTGCAGGTCGATATCGCGAAGATGCTGGCCCGCAAGGAAGGCATCGTCGAGAAGATGACCAAGGGCATCGAATTCCTGTTCCGCAAGAACAAGATCACGTGGCTCAAGGGTCATGGCAAGTTCACCGGCAAGACGGACGCCGGCGTGCAGATCGAAGTCAGCGGCGAAGGTGAAACCGAAGTCGTGACGGCGAAGAACGTCATCATTGCAACGGGTTCGAAGGCACGTCACCTGCCGAACGTTCCGGTCGACAACAAGATCGTCGCCGACAACGAAGGCGCACTGACGTTCGACTCCGTGCCGAAGAAGCTCGCCGTGATCGGCGCTGGCGTGATCGGCCTGGAACTCGGCTCGGTGTGGCGCCGTCTGGGCGCGGACGTGACCGTGCTCGAAGCGCTGCCGGAATTCCTCGGCGCGGCTGACCAGGCGCTCGCCAAGGAAGCCGCCAAGCAGTTCAAGAAGCAAGGTCTGGACATCCACGTCGGCGTGAAGGTCGGTGAAATCAAGACTACCGACAAGAGCGTCACGATCAATTACACGGACAAGGACGGCAACGCGCAAACGCTCGAAGCCGACCGCCTGATCGTGTCGATCGGCCGCGTGCCGAACACGGACAACCTCGGTCTCGAAGCCATCGGCCTGAAGGCGAACGAGCGAGGCTTCATCGACGTCGACGACCACTGCGCAACGGCTGTGCCGAACGTGTACGCGATCGGCGACGTGGTGCGTGGCCCGATGCTCGCGCACAAGGCTGAAGACGAAGGCGTGCTGGTGGCCGAAATCATCGACGGTCAGAAGCCGCATATCGACTACAACTGCATTCCGTGGGTGATCTACACCGAACCGGAAATCGCGTGGGTGGGCAAGACCGAGCAGCAACTGAAGGCTGAAGGCCGCGAAGTCAAGACGGGTCAGTTCCCGTTCATGGCGAACGGCCGCGCGCTGGGCATCAACAAGGCGGATGGTTTCGTCAAGATGATCGCCGACGCGAAGACCGACGAGCTGCTGGGCGTGCATATCATCTCGGCAAACGCATCGGACCTGATCGCGGAAGCCGTGGTGGCGATGGAATTCAAGGCGGCGTCGGAAGACATCGGCCGCATTTGCCATCCGCACCCGTCGCTGTCGGAAGTCATGCGTGAAGCGGCTCTGGCCGTGGACAAGCGCGCGCTGAACATGTAATCACGCGCACGCCTGACTGAACGCAACTCTGGCATCACCACGAAGGCGGGCGGGTTCACTCCCTCCCGCCTTTCTTTTTGCAGCAACACAATGAACGTCACCGAATACTACGAAAAAGAACTGCAGACGCGGGGTTATCAATCGGACCCGGCGCAACGCGCGGCGGTCGACCGTCTGCAGCGGTGTTATGACGAGTGGGTCGAGTACAAATCGCGCCGCTCGAACGCGTTCAAAAAACTGATCATCCACCCGGATTTGCCTCGCGGCGTGTACATGTGGGGCGGCGTAGGGCGGGGCAAGAGCTTCCTGATGGACAGCTTCTACATGATCGTGCCGGTGCAGCGCAAAACGCGGCTGCATTTCCACGAGTTCATGCGCGAGGTGCATCGCGAACTGGAAGAACTGAAAGGCACGGCCGATCCGCTCGACGAACTCGCGCGCCGTATCGCCAAGCGCTACCGGCTGATCTGTTTTGACGAGTTCCACGTCTCGGATATCGCCGACGCAATGATCCTCTACCGTCTACTCGACAAGCTGTTCGAGAACGGCGTGCAATTCGTGATGACCTCCAACTACGATCCGGACACGCTGTATCCGGACGGACTGCATCGCGACCGCATGCTGCCGGCAATCGAACTCATCAAGTCGAAGCTCGACGTGATCAATGTCGACGCGGGCGTCGACTACCGCAAGCGCACGCTGGCTCAGGTCGAGGTGTATCACACGCCGCTCGGCGCGGCTTCGGACAAAGCGTTGCGCGACGCGTTTTCGCGCCTTGCAGCGGTTCCTGATGAGAGCCCTATCCTGCGCATCGAAAAGCGCGAGTTGAAGGCGCTGCGGCGCGCTGACGGCGTCGTGTGGTTCGATTTTGCTACGCTCTGCGGCGGCCCGCGTTCGCAGAACGATTACCTGGAGCTGGCGAGCCGCTTTCACGCTGTGATCCTGTCCGGCGTGCCGCAGATGTCGGTGCGCATGGCTTCGGAGGCACGCCGCTTCACCTGGCTGATCGACGTGTTTTACGACCACAAGGTCAAGCTGCTGATGTCGGCTGCGGTGCCGCCCGATCAGCTGTATCTCGACGGTCCGATGGCCAACGAATTCACGCGCACGGTCTCGCGCATCGTCGAAATGCAATCGAAAGAATATCTCGACGCACCGCGCCGGATCGTCGATACGTCGCTGACTTAAGCCGCCGCGTGACGCGGGCGCGGATGCTTTTGCGATAGATCACGGTTCGCTTGTCCAAGAGGCAGAGTCCGAAGTCGTATTTTCAAGATTCGGATTGGTCTTATATTCCGTCCGCGGGCGACTGGATATCTTCTTTGTCATGGTTCTAACAAAGGAGAAACCATGAATCCGTACCGTGATATCAATGATGAAGAATGGCAACGTGTTGCACCGTTGCTCCCTGAGCTGCGTCCGCGCTCCGAACTGCGTGGCCGGCCGCTCGCCAACACACGCTCCGTGCTCAACGGCGTGCTGTGGGTGATGTACAGCGGCGCGACCTGGTCCGCCATGCCGCGCAAATATCCGTCGTATCAAACCTGCCATCGCCGCTTCAAGGCGTGGTATGAATCCGGCGTGCTCAAGCGCGTCATGGATCAGCTGTTTGGCGCGGCGAGTGAAGAACTCTGCAAACTGATGGAAGCGCGCATGCGCACGCATGTGAGCGCGGAACAGAAGAGCGTTGACGCAGAAAAGGTGCCCGCAGCAGTGCCCCCGGCGTACAGCCCGGCAGCGGTCAAGCCGTTACCGTCTTCGCCGTTCGCGTATACGTCGCCCTTCAAGCACGCTGCATGACAACTTCAACCAGCCAGACTCAAACAAAAAAAAAACGGCTGGACGATTGCGATCGTCGGCCGTTTTTTCTGGTTCCATCCTGGCAGCTGATGCGGCCCTGATGGAACACTATCTTCGCGCGTCAGGCATTGGCGCCTGAACGACGCGCTCCTTATCCTTATTGCTGGCGAACCCAGGTCTGCGAGCGGCCCAGCAGCGAAACGCCGATGTAGCCACGCACTACCAACTTGTTGCCACCGTCTTCCAGGTGCATCTTGCACTTGTAGACCTTGCCGTTTTCCGGGTCGAGAATCTGCCCGTGATCCCAGCCGTCGCCGTCCTTTTTCATATCGTTGATGATCGTCATGCCGAGGATCAACTGGTCCTTGCGCGCATCCGTGCATTCGGTGCAGCGGCGATCCGGTTGATCGTTCGCGCTGAGTCCCTTGACCACCTTGCCGCTCAGCGAGCCGCTGCTGTCCTGCGCAATTTGCACGAGTGCCTTGGGTTGGCCGGTGTGATCGTCGATGGTTTGCCACATGCCGACCGGGGAATCGGCCTGCGCCATCGCCGTGACGGCGCTAACGAGCAGCACGCCGGCGAGGGCGGCATGTTTGGCTGTGCGAAGCGCGATCGCGCGCGCGCGTTGAGTGAATTGCATCATTGTCTTCCTCCTTGATTAAAGACGGCGCGATCATGGTCGCGCGGCGTTATTGGCATCTCGGCCGGTCTTCAGTTGCCGGCTGTCGTGATGCCTGGTATTACCTCTCAGATTCAACTTCGGCCACATCGGTGTGCACGGTATGCGACCCGAGGGTCGCATACCGTCAGCGCAGAATACGTGAAAGTGCGCGTGTCGTTTGATAGTGGAACCTCTAATCAGGACTCGGCACTTTCGAACTTCAGTTCAGCTGATACGAGAACGTCGCGTTGATGCGCGGGCTGCGCGACGAGCTTTCCACTGGCGCATCGCCGATCGGTTTGGCCACCGACAAATCCAGGCTGTAATACTTCGCGTCCGAGATCCGGAAGCCGAATGCAATCGACGAAAGCTTCGACGGCGAGGGCGTGCCCGCATGCAGATACACGCGCGCCATGTCGAACGAGACATATGGTGTGAAGGTGCGCAGATAGGTGAAACCCGGCGTGAACGGCCGGTTGACTTCGAACATCGCGCCCCAGCCCGAATCGCCCGATGCTTCACCCGGTTCATAGCCCTGCGCAAAACGTTGCGCGCCGAACGAGATCTGTTCCGACGTGGGCAGCGAGACGCCGCTGTACTGACCGGTCAACGAAACCGAGGTGCCGATCTTCAGTGGCCACTCGTTGGTTTGCGAAAAGCTTGCACCGGTCCGCACGAAGTTGATCGACGCCGGATTCGTGACCGTCGTGCCGGGAACGTTCGAGTCGCCGGATTTCGACGCACCCAGAATATCGAAAGCCTTCGCCACATTGATACTCGCGCGGCGCACCTGGCCGGTTTCCACGCTGGTGTAGTCGGCCTGCAGTTGCAGCACCCGCACCTGCGAGCGAAAGCCGATCTGCGCGCCGGTGTCATGGTTGTTGTAGCGATCTTCATCGTGCGACGCATAGACCGAGGCGGTGCCGATCACGCTCTGCTTGTTGTTCAACAGGATCGGATAGGCCAGTGAGCCGCCGACCTTATCGTTGATGACCGTGCGCTCGATATAAGAGGGCAGGCCGGGATTGTCGGTGGGATTGCCGCGATAGTGCGACGCGTCGATCTTCCCAGTCAGTCCATTGCTGCCGATCGGCACCGTGGCGTGCGCGGCGAGATAGGTGACATTGTCGCGGCCCTTCGGCAGCAGCGCAGACACGCTCAACTGTTCGCCGAGCGCGGTCAGGCCGTTCTCGGTGGCCGTCAGCAGACCTTGCACGCCGGGGTGGTTGAAGTCGATACCCGTGCTGAGGTCGAACGGTTTGCGGTCCACGTTCAACTCGAGCGTGGTGGCGCCATCGGTGTTTTGCGGTGGCGCCACGTTGGCCGCGACTTTTACCCCGGGCAACAGACCCAGCACGTTGATGTAGCGCTCAAAGGTAGCGCGCCGCAACGGCCGGTCGGCAACAATGTGATCGGCGATCGCGCGAATCTTGTCTTCGACTGCGCCTGGCTTGCCCGTCACCTTGACCGCTGACACGTAGCCTTCGACCACCGTCACGCGCACCACGCCGTCGTCGAACGTCTGCGCGGGAATGAACGCGAACGAGAGCGCGTAGCCGCGGTCCTGATACAGCTTCGTCACGCCGTTGGCGACCTGAATCAGATCGCCGATGGTGGTGTCTTTGCCGACGAGCGGCGTGAAGCGCTGCGCGACTTCGTCGAACGGAATGGACTTTACGCCCTCGACCTGAATCTTTGAAGGCGTCAGATGGCGGGCGAGCAGTTCCTGAAGCTGGGGAGCTTGCGGCGTGACCTGCATGGTTACGTTCGGGCCTTTGTCGGGCGCCTTGATCTGCGGCAGCGAATCGAGAGGATTGCCGCCGACGGTCGGGCCGGCTGGGCGTGACTGCGCATGTGCTGCTACTTGCATCCCGCTTGCCGCGATTGCCGCGAGCAGGAGGGTCCATTTACTACCACTACCGTACCCGAGTTTCATCGGATTTTCCTCGTATGCCGTTTTTGTCTTGCGGACGCGCCGCCTGGCCGGGCTGGTCGCGATCGCTTATGTGTGGCTCGACGCATACTGCCATGCTTGCATGTATTACGTCACGTGCTCCGTCGGGCTTGAGCATCGGCTGCACAAAGCGCGGAGCACGTGATGACGCGGACTGCTTATGCACGCGGCATAACGGAACGTCCAGCGGGACGTCTGATATGCGCGGCATCAACGAGCAACTTATGCGGACTACTTATGGCTCACCGGCACGAGGCCGCCGAGCAATGTCGTCAAGCCGCCCGTGGCGCTGCCCGAGCCGCTCGTCGAACCTGCCGCGGAGCTGAGCGTGCCGGTCAACTGGCCGACGAGGGCGGTCACCGGAGCGAGCGGGTTGCTGCCGCTGCTACCCGAGGCGCTGCTGGTGACGCCGGAGAGCGCGCCGGTCAGCGTCGACAGCGGATTCGATGCGCTACCCGAGCCGCCCAGCGCCGAGGTGAGCGAACCCAAAGGTGTGCCGCCCAGCACCGAAGTCAGCGAACTCAGCGGCGAGCCGCCCGAAGTCAGCGAGCTCAGGGGCGTGCCGTTCAACGCCGAGGTCAGGCCGGCCAGCGGCGTGCCGCCGAGCAGCGTCGACACCGAGCCGAGCGGGTTGTTGCCGAGCCCGAGACTCGCGAGCGAGTTTTGCAGGGGACCGAACGGGCTGCCGTTGGCAGGCGGCCCATTGACGACGGCCACGTTCGTGCTGCCGACGAGGCTCGTAAGCAAGCCGGGAATCGGATTCGCGCCATTCGGGCCATTCGGATTGACGAGGCCGCCGGCGTTCGTCACCGTGTTGCCGAGCGAGCCGACCAGGTTGCCGAGATCGGCGCCGAGCGGGTTCTTGGTTGCCGCGCCGACTTGCGAGCTGGTCGAGCTCAACGTGCCGCCGATTTGCGCGAGCAGGCCGCCTACCGGCGCGCCGAGGCCGGTCTGCGTGCCGACTGTCTGCGTCACGAGTCCGACGGTCTGCACGATTGGCGTGATGGCGGTGCTGATCGGCTGGGTGACCTGCTGCACCGGCACGGAGGCCAGCGAATTGCCGAGCGTCACGCCACCGGCGTTCAGAGCGCCGGCGGTGGTGGAGAGAACCGTTGCCAGCGGCGTGGTGAGCGGCGACAGCGGCGCGAGATTGCCGGTGCCAAGGCCGCCGACCGCGGTGCTCAGACCTTGCACGACGCCGCTTGTCGAACTGACCACCGAGCCGAGTCCGGCTACCGTGGTGCCGACCGGATTGGAGGTCGTGCCGATTTGCCCGACGCCGCCGCTCACTGCGTTAGCGAGTGAATTCAGCGTGCTGCTCGTGCTCGACACCGCGTTGCCGAGACCTTGCGTGACCTGCGGGCTGAGGCCTGGGATGGTCTGCGAGGCGATCGTGTCACCGAGGTCTTTGGTAGTCTGCGCGGCGGCAGTGGCGAGGCCGGTGGTGCCCGACGACGTGCTGGTGGTCGGGCCACCGCTGGTCGAACCCCCGCCGTTAGAGCTACCGCCGGCGGCTGCGCTCGGTGGCGCAGTGACGCCATTGCCGCCACACGCGGCGAGCAAGCCTGCGACCGCAACGGCGATCAACGGTGCGCGTAACGACGACACTGTCGCGCACGCCGCATGGAGAGTAAAAAAACGTTGGCTGGACATATGTGCTCCTCAGTGTCTTCTAGGTGTCGTGTGCGTGGTTTGCGTGCGCCTGTGCAACGGGTGTCTGAGCGGCGCGGCTCAATTCATTCAGGTTCCGGCAGAGCCGGGGCACGGCTGGCGGGCCGCACTCCGGGTGCCGGTTACTGCGCTTATTTCAATAGCATTACTTACTTCTTCGTCAGACCACCAAGCAGGCCGCCGACGAGCGAAGTCACCGGAGCGAGCGGGTTGCTGCCCGATCCTTTGCCGCTGGTGCTCGACAGCGAGAGGCCGGGGCTCGATGTGGTGGTGGTCGTCGCGGCCGGCGTGGCAGCCGCCGTTGTCGTGACACCGCCGAGCGCGCCGGTGACGCTCGCCAGCAAGCCGGTAACCGGGGAGAGCGGGCTGCTGGTGCCGCCGGTCGCGCTGCTCAGACCGTTCGTCACGCTCGAGAGCAGACCCGTGACAGGCGCCAACGGGCTGCTGCCACTCGATGCACCGCCCAGACCCCCGGTCACGCTGCTGAGCGCGCTGGTGAGCGGAGCGAGCGGGCCGCTGCTGGTGCCGCCGGTCAGGCCGCTGAGCGCGCTGGTGAGCGGAGCGAGCGGGCCGCTGCTGGCGCCGCCGGTCAAGCCGCCGAGCGCGCTGGTGAGCGGAGCGAGCGGGCCGCTGCTGGTGCCGCCGGTCAGGCCGCCGAGCGCGCTGGTGAGCGGAGCGAGCGGGCCGCTGCTGGTGCCGCCGGTCAAGCCGCCGAGCGCGCTGGTGAGCGGAGCGAGCGGATTGCCACCCGTGCTGCCGGTGAGCAGGCCGCCTACTGAGGCGACCGTGGTGCCCGTGTCCGTCACCGTATGACCGAGAGCAGCCGTGATCGGATTGCCGCCCGTTGCGCTGATCAGCGTGCCGGCCTTGCCGAGGCCGCCGCCGAGCGTGGCGAGCAGGCCGTTCAGCGGTGCGCCGAGGCCGGTCGTGTTGCCGACCGTCTGAGTGGTCGCCGCGACCATCGATGTAATCGGCGTGATCGCGGTGCTGAGTGTTTGCGTGATTTGCTGGACCGGGCCCGTCGAGAGCGCGGTGGTGAGCGTGCTACCGCCGTTGGTGACCGCATTGCCAAGCGTATTGACGACGCCGCCGAGCGGCGTGGTGATGGCTGCGAGCGGCGCGAGCGGGCCACTGCCGAGGCTCGTCACGAGGCTGCCAGCATCCGTTACTGCGCCGCCGACATGACCGACCACGCCACCGAGGCTCGAGACCGTAGTGCCGACCGCGTCACCGCCGGTGCCGAGCTGGCCGAGCCCTTGCGATACGCCGGTGCCGAGCGTGGAGACCGCCGAGCCGACTTGTTGCACGATGCCGCCGGCGGCCTGGGTGGTTTGCGCGCTGACGCCGGGCAAGCTTTGCGAACCGATCACGCTACCGATGCTCGAGACCGTCTGGCCGAGATCGTTGACCACGCCGCCGCCGTTGCCGACGACCGTGCCGAGCGCATTCGCGACCGGCGTTGTGCCGGTTCCCGTTCCTGTTCCGGTGCCCGTGCCGGAACCGCTTCCCGAGCCGTTGCTGCTGGTGTTCGTGCCGGAACCGCCCGAGCCCATCGAGCCGCTGCCACTGCCGGTGGTGGTGGAAAGTGCGCCGCCGGAGGAGCCGCTACCGCTGCCGCCGGTGCCGGCACTCAGGGTTCCGGAGCCTCCGCAAGCGCCAAGAGAAAGCATTGCTGTCACGCTGGCCGCAATCAGGGTTGTTCGAAGTGTGGTGTTGGCCGTTTGAATGTTCATGTCGCCCTCGCATCGCATGTGTTATTGGGTGTTGCTGCGGGCCTTCCTCTGCATGAGCCGTGCCATTTCGACTGAATAATGCAGAAGATTTTTTTGCAATGGGGCTTAAAGCCTTATGTGATATGGCTTTGCGATGAATTGATGAAGTGTCTGCTAACTCAGATATAGCGCGAGAAAATGAATTCGCTAAACGTTTGCGAGGGCTGCGTAACGTAACGAGGCGCGCGCGCCGTTACGAAACACGGCGTAACGCAAGCGCAGCGGGAGGGTCCCGGACGCTTGAAACGTTCTGTTCAAACAAATAATTAGTGCAGCGAATCTAACTCATGGTTATTCCTATGTGCTGCAACGCACGAACAGCCGTTAACCTGAGTACGACGCCAAAACGCATACGGTGTCGCGCTAAGGGCAGCGGACAATTGCTTAAATATGATTGTTCGGCTATAAAACCCGAAAGCATCACGGATTGACGAGGGAGGTGCGTAATCGAACAGACAGCTCATAGACATCTGTTTTATTGAAGCCGGCTGCAAGGCGGTGCTTCTGCAGCGCAACACGCAGGACCAGGAATGAGAGACCAATGGTCCGCCGCGCTGAAGACTCCGTCATCCGAAGCAGCACGTAAAGAAACGAAATAAATGAAAGTCCGAGGGTAAAAATGAAAAAGTTCACACAACGCTTCCTGAGAGATAACCGTGCGGTCACCGCACTGGAATACGGGCTGATCGCAGGCCTTATCGTCGTCGTAATTGGGGGGACGGTACAGGGTCTGGGTACGCAATTGAAGGCGGCATTCGTCGCCATCGCCGCGTTGCTGCCAGCAGCGGCCTAATAGACTGCTACGGCCTCTGTCATCGCTTGTCGAAGAACGCCGGCGTGCGCGTCGGCTGACTTGGTAATCATTCAGGGGCCTTCCCGATAGGAGGCATACGGACTGTCGTCGTGGTCCGTATGTGTTTTGTTTCGCCTGTCGAGGCTGACATGAACTCGTCCGTCACTCTTTCTTTGTTCGTGGCGTGGGCAGCGTGGGTCGCTGTATGCGATTGCCGTAGTCGGCGCATTTCGAATTCAATAATCGTTACCGGTTTGGTGACGGCATTGGCTTGCGCATTACTGCGCCAGAATCCATTTGGCATTTCCGTCACGCAGGCTGCACTTGGCGCCGTGGTGGGGCTGGTCGCGTTGCTGCCGTTCTTTGCTATCGGTGTGATGGGTGCTGCCGACGTCAAAGTGTTCGCGGTACTCGGTGCATGGTGCGGTGTGCACGCGCTGTTCGGTTTGTGGGCGGTCGCGAGTCTCGCGGCCGGTGCTCACGCAGTCTGGTTGCTGATTGCGACTCGTACGCGTTTCGCATCGTTGCTGCAGCGTCGAGCGCCGACATTCGAGTTGGCGGGCAGGCGCGCCACGCCATTTGTTGCATGCCTGACCGTGCCGACGATCGTATTGTTGGCGACCCAAGTTGTTGCCGGGGGCGCGCGATGACCACGTATCCGGCGCGACGCGACCCTTGCAAGTGGGCGCGATCTCTCAGTTGCCGAAGAGATGCGCAACGCGGCGCGACCGCTATCGAATTCGCGCTGGTATTCCCGATCTTTTTTTCGATTTTTTACGTGATCGTGACGTTCAGCATGATCTTCGTTGCGCAACAGAGCCTGACGCTCGCGAGCGCGGAGGGCGCGCGCGCAGCGTTGAACTATCAGTCGGCGAGCAGTGTGTCTGGTGCGGTTAGCTTACGTGCCACCGCCGCTTGCAATACTGCGACAAACATGGTCGCACCGATGATTCAGCGCGCCGCCTGCCAAACCGCTCAAGCGACGTGTAACTACGATTCCACCATGACCTGTATCGCCGTAACGTTGACCTACAACTACGCGGCGAGTCCGCTCATACCGACCCTGCCGGGTCTCGGTCTTTTGCTCCCACAGAACCTGAGCAGTACTGCAACGGTGCAACTCAATCCGGTGAACATACTTTGACTTACGCGCCCGCTCCTCGTCGCACTGTGTGGCTTCGCTCTTCCGAGTGTATGAGCCACTGGGCGCAATCGACTCATTCAGCGGTGCAGCATGCCTAAGCTAACCAAAATCGCTGCGGGTGCGCTGATTGCATTGGCACTGTTGCTTGGCATTTTCGCGGTAACGCTTTCGCGCAGGCCGGCCACTATGCCGGCAGCGTCGGTCGTACAAGCCAGTTTTCCTGTGGTTGTCGCAACACGCCTTCTGCCAGCCGGCCAGCCGATCACGACCGATGGATTGCGCGTTCAGTCGTTGCCGATCAATCCGAACGGTGCCTTTGCCGATCCTGCGCAACTCGTAGGCCGTATTCCGAACGCAGATGTCGGTGCGCAGACGCCGGTACTGGAAGCTCAACTATCGTCCGGGATTGCCGAGCGCATCGCACCGGGGGAGCGTGCGATTGCTGTGCGCGTCGACGAATCCAATGCGGTCGGCAACAGGCTGCGGCCTGGCAATTTCGTCGATGTTTTCTTCACGCTCAAGCGTGATGGAAACATGGGCGGTAACGTCGAGATCGATCGGTCGCAGGCGCGCCTCCTGATCTCGAAGTTGCGGGTGTTGGCTTTCGGTAATGCCTCGGCTGGCAACGACAATTCGGGTGATCCGAACGGAATGGTGCGCACTGCCGTGCTTGCAGTTCCCGTCGCCGATGTCGACCGGCTGACTCTCGCTGAGACCTCCGGTCGTCTTGTATTCGCGTTGCGCAATCCGAACGACACCGAAGTGGTCGATGCAAGCGCGTTCGCGGCGCTACCGGCGGTGCTGAAGACGTCGACGCAAGCTGGCGTGGAGCCTCTCAAAGATTCGACTCGTGCTGCGGCCGGCGTTTCGCTTGATGCGTTATCGGGTACAGCAGGAAACACGACCGGCCGAACACTAGCAGTGCCGCGGATTGCCGCCCCCGTGACGAGGGTTGCAGGGAATACGAGCGGTGCGATTGAAGTTATACGGGGTGGGCGAGCCGAAATGGTCGCTCGATAGCAGTTTCAGGGAGCAGGCGGCCAACGCGCCCAAAAGAAAATGAAAGAACGCTTTTTTGCATACGGGACTATGGCGATGTTGTGCGCAGCATCCCTCGCCGTGTCGTCGGCGAGCGATGCTGCCGTCGACGCACAGAATCTGGACATCATTGTCGGCTCACAGCAAACGCTCGTGAGCGGCCACACCTTACGACGTGTCGCGATTGGCGACCCGACCGTGGCTGATGTGCTGATCATAAAAGGCGACAAAACGGGCGGTGTGCTGTTGATCGGAAAATCACCAGGCACCACCAGCATCATGCTGTGGGAGCGGGGTAAAGATGTGCCGGTTTCATATACGGTCAACGTGACTACCGCAGCCTCGCGAACGCTGCTTGGTCCTGACACGCCTGCCGTGAAAGTGCTTGGCGACACCGCGCTGATTTCCGGCGCGACGCCGAGCATGGAAAAGCACCAGCGAGCCGTCGTGGCCGCGGAAATCG
The DNA here is from genome assembly GCF_905221015.1 of Paraburkholderia nemoris. Taxonomy (NCBI): domain Bacteria; kingdom Pseudomonadati; phylum Pseudomonadota; class Betaproteobacteria; order Burkholderiales; family Burkholderiaceae; genus Paraburkholderia; species Paraburkholderia nemoris. The sequence goes on from NZ_CAJNBO010000017.1 coordinate 159,714, forward strand.
AAGCGCGTCAGCGCGCGGCTCGCGGGGACAGTAGCAGTGGCACCGGAGGTGCTGCCGGTTTCGGTGCGAGTGGTAAGGGTGGCGGTGCGGGCGGGATTGGTGGCGACGCTGGCGCAAGTGTCGCGACGTACGACACGTCGACGGTCGCTACGCGCTCGGTGGTGCAGGTCGACGTGCGGGTGGTCGAGTTCAGCCGCTCGGTGCTTAAGGAGGTGGGCTTTAACTTCTTCAAGCAGAACAACGGATTTTCGTTTGGCTCGTTTGCGCCATCGGCGTTGACCTCTGTCTCCGCGACCGCGGGGCAGCAGCCGCAAACGACGGCCACGACGCCGATATCGTCGGCGTTCAACCTGATTTTCAACTCCGCCACACACGGGCTGTTCGCGAACCTGAGTCTGCTGGAGAACAACAATCTCGCACGGGTCCTCGCGGAACCGACGCTCGTTGCGTTGTCCGGGCAAAGCGCAAGTTTTCTCGCCGGTGGAGAGATCCCGGTGCCGATTCCCCAAGGGCTGGGTACTACGTCGATCGAATACAAACCCTATGGGGTAGGCCTGACGCTTACGCCGACTGTGCTCAGCCCACAGCGAATTGCGCTGAAAGTGGCGCCGGAAGCGAGTCAGCTGGATTTCTCCAATGCCGTGACGATTAGCGGTGTGTCGGTTCCCGCGATTACCACGCGGCGCGCCGACACGACAGTCGAACTAGGTGACGGCGAGAGCTTCGTGATTGGTGGCCTGATCGATCGCGAAACGATCTCGAACGTTTCAAAGGTGCCGTTGCTAGGGGACCTGCCGATCATCGGCGCGTTCTTCAAGCAATTGAACTACCAGCAGAACGACAAGGAACTGGTGATTATCGTGACGCCTCATCTGGTGTCGCCGCTTGCGAAGGGTGCAATGCTGCCGTCCACTCCGGGCGAGCAGGCTGAGCAGCGCAACGGCCCGGTATGGCGCGCGTTGGTGGGTGGATTCGCGTCTCCGGATGCTGTGCCGGGGTTCTCGAAGTGACCAGGTGCAGGCATTTGGCAAGCGGCGCGCAGCGGCACTGCGGCGAGGCGTTCTGTGCTTCGGTGCGGGTTGCGCGCTGCAGCGAGCAGTACAAGGCGGCGGCGCTTCAGCCGATGCCGCAATAGGATGTCCAACATGAACGCGAGAACGCATTCATTGACTGAAAGGGCTGTCACCGATTCCTTTGTGTTCGCGTCACTGGCAGACGAGCACGTGCGTTGGCTTGCCGAAACGTTGATCGCAGCGGGGCGGGTCGAGGCCGTGACCCTTGATCCGGCAACGCTCACGCAACGCATTGCGGTGCTCAATCCATCGCTGGTATTCGTCGACTTTTCGGGTGGTCGAGCGGCAGCTGCGAGTGCTGCGGCAAGCACGGTGCGCGCAGCTTATCCGGGACTGCAAATCGTCGCGATAGGTTCGCTCGCCGAGCCGGAGAGCGCGATCGCCGCGCTGCGTGCCGGAGTGCGAGACTTTATTGATCTGTCTGCGCCCGCCGCCGATGCGCTACGCATCACGCATCAGGTCATCGACAATCTCGTCGAGCCTGTCAGCCGGCACGGCCATGTGACGGCGCTGGTGGGCGCACGCATCGGTATGGGCGTCAGCACGCTCGCCACGAATCTGGCAGTCATGTTGCAGCGTCGCGACGTCGAGCAAGGCCGGCAGGCGGCGTTGCTCGATCTTGGCTTGCCGGCCGGCGATGGTTCATTGTTGCTCAACACGCGCAGCGAGTTTCATTTTGTCGAAGCAGTGCGCAACTTACGCCGCTTCGATCAGACCTTCGTACACACAGCACTTTCACATCACGCAAGTGGTCTCGCGTTTACCTCACTGCCGCCGAACCTCGCTGAGATGCGCGAAGTGTCGTATTCATCGTCAATCAGTTTGCTGAATCGTTTGCGTGCTTTCTTCGACCAGCAGATCGTCGATCTCGGAGGCTTCTCCAGCAGCGAGTTCATCGCGCACGTAGTGCAGTCCGCAGACGAGACCTGGTTGGTATGCGACCAGGGCGTGGCGTCGATTGTCTCCGCGGTCGGCGTCCTCGACTCATTGCGCGAAGAAGGCATCGACTTGGGAAATGTGCGATTGATCGTCAACAAGTTCGATCCGGACCTTGGCCTGAGCGCCGTTCAGATTGGCCAGCGCCTGGAAATTCCGCTACTTGCCACTTTGCCTGAACGGCGTGTGGCACTCGGTCAAGTCGCTAACCAAGGGCACCTGTTGGTCGATACGGCCGCGCGCGACCCTTACGTTCGCGCGCTTGAGCCGCTCATCGAACGCCTCGGCGGCGCGGCTCGTGCGCCTGCGCATGTATCCGGCAAGTCCGCGCTTGGCGCCCTCAAGCGCCTTATTCCAACCTCCACCAAGCGGTCATAGACGATGGTAAAAGAGATCGAATTCGCCGACGACGTGCCATCGTTCGCGCAAAGCCAGCAGTTCCAGGACATCAAGAATGCGGCGCATGAACATCTGCTCACTCGCATCGAGGAACTGGGTTCCGAGTTCGGCCGGTGGTCGCGTAATGCGATCAACCAGTTCGTCGATCTGGAAATGGACAGCTTCGTGCGGCTGCGCCGAATCCCGATCAACGAAGCCGAGGTCCGCGCGATCGCGGAGGCGCTTACCAAGGAACTGGCAGGCTTTGGTCCCATTGAGGATCTGCTGAACGACGCAGCCGTTGAAGACATTCTGATTAATGGCTACAACGACGTGTACGTGTCGCGCCACGGCATTCTGACCAGAATTCAGGTGCGCTTTGCCGACAACGCGCATTTGTTGCGCATCGTGCGGCGCATTCTCGCACCGATCGGCCGTCGTCTTGACGAATCGAATCCTATGGTTGATGCGCGCTTGCCGAATGGCGGCCGTGTCAACGTGGTAATCGAACCGCTGTCGATCGACGGGCCGATCGTATCGATCCGCAAGTTCCGTAAAGATCCGCTGCGCCCCGACGATCTGCTCGGCAACGGCACTTACAGCCCGGAAATTGGCGCGCTGCTCGAAGCGGCGGTCGCCGCGCGCTGCAACGTGCTGGTGTCCGGTGGGACGAGTTCGGGAAAAACGTCGTTGCTCAACGCCCTGGCGTTTCACATCCCTGAAGCGGAACGCGTAGTGACGATCGAGGACACGGCCGAACTTTCGCTCAACCATCCGCATGTGGTGCGACTCGAAAGTCGTCCGGGCGGATTCGACGGCGCGGGTGTCGTGACCATTCGCGACCTCCTGCGCAATACCTTGCGGATGCGTCCAGACCGGATCATCGTCGGCGAAGTGCGAGGCGGGGAAGTGCTGGAAATGCTGCAGGCGATGAACACCGGTCATGACGGTTCGATGGGCACGGTGCACGCCAGTTCGCCGCGTGAATGTCTCTACCGGCTTGAAATGCTGGCGGGGTTCGCGGGCTTTCAGGGCACCGAGTCCAGCTTACGTCGCCAGATTGCCAATGCTATCGATTTCATTGTGCAGATCGGCCGCTTGTCAAATGGGCGCCGGCGGATTTTGTCCATCACCGAGGTAACAGGGCTTTCCGACAACATCATCGCGACTCAGGAACTCTATCGCTATGAGCCTGTGATGGCGCAGGATGGAGAAGAGCTGGACCAGTGGGTGTCGCTCGGCATCCATCCGCATTCGCCCAAGCTGGCACGTTTCCGGCAAGCGCTCGGCGGTTCGACGAACGCTGGCGGTTTCGGTGGAGGGGGCTTCGACACCGGTGGCGGTGGTTTCGGCGGGGGCTTCAATGTCTAGCGCAGTCATGGTCTTTGCTGCGCTCGCGCTACTGTGCGCTGCAGGTGCGCTGCTGATATTGCAGCGCGGCGCACAACGCAAAGACCAGGCAAGTACTGAGCGTTTCATCGACAGTCGGATGGTTGCTGCCCAGCCGGCCGTGTCCGTGCCGGCATCCCGTACCGCGACCGCGCGCCGGATGGCGCCTGCGCTTTCGTTCTCACCACAGGCCCCGGCGCCCGGAGCGGACTGGAGTGAATATTCGCGGTACATCGCCGCGCGAATCGGCTATTCGTTCGCAACCCTGATGAATCGCGCGGGCTTGAGAAAATCCCGCATGCTGGCACTGATGATTGCAGGCGCCGGGCTGGCGTTGTGCCTCGTGGCGGCAAATGAGGGGGGCGCGCTGGCAGCCGGTGTGACGCTGCTTGCATGCCTTGTGTTTCTCTACTTCGTGCTGTCGATGCGCGCAAACAAGCGCCGTCAGGCAATCGTTCGGCAATTACCGTCCTTTCTTGATGGCATTGTTCGTCTGATTACGCTTGGTAACAGCGTGCCGGCGGCTTTCCAGGCGGCATTGCAGACCACGGATGCCCCGCTGCGCGAATGCCTGGATCATGTCTCCCGGATGCTGCGCTCCGGTGTGGAGATCGATCGTGCGCTCTCTCACGTTGCGGTGTTGTATGGTGCTCGCGAGCTGGAACTGGTGGGGGCTGTGTTACGCCTGTCTGTCAAGTACGGCGGCCGGGCTGACGTGATGCTCGATAGGATGTCGTCGTTCATGCGTGATCTGGAACAGGCCGAACGTGAGCTCGTGGCGATGTCATCGGAAACGCGCTTGTCGTCCTGGGTACTCGGTATGTTGCCGGTCGGGATTGGTGGGTTTCTGATCCTGACGAACCCAAACTATTTCGGATCGATGTGGTTCGATCCGAGCGGGCGGCAAATACTGTATCTCGCGTTCGGTCTGCAACTGCTTGGCGCATATTTGTTGTACCGGTTGGCTCGGCTGAAATCATGACAATGCAACCGAACTACCTTATCGCGCTTGCACTCGGTCTCGTGGCGCTGGCTTCGCTGCTGATCGCGGGACTTCTGATCGTGCGGATCGCGGCCGCGCGACGGAGCGATCGCGTGCTCATGCAAGCACTCGACGAGCGCGCGCTGCAAAACGCTGTCACAGCGGCGGCGCGCGGCACCGACAGTGCTCAGGGCAAGCAGGGTGCGAGCGCGCCTGCGAGTGGTATGGGGGGAGTGTTTGAGCGCTTTGTGCATACCGGTGTCCGCTGGCTCGATACGCCAATTGGCCGACATATCGTAGCGGAGGAGGACCGCCGCCTGCTGGAGCAATGCGGCTTTGTCGATGCGCGTACTCGCGGGCTTTTCCTGATTTCCCGGATCGCGGGCGCAATCTTGCTGCCGCTGCTCGTCGGTACGATTGCTAGCGGTCGTATCGACGGGCCGCGCTACGTGATGCTGGTGGTTGTCGCGATGGCGTGCGGTGTCATGATTCCAAAGATCGTGCTGAGCCGACGCGCTGCGGCACGGCGCCGCGGCGTCGTTGATGAACTGCCTATGTTGGTCGATCTCTTGCGTTTACTCCAAGGGGTCGGCTTGTCGCTGGATCAGAGTCTCCAGGTGATGGTCAACGATTTTCGCAGCATATTGCCTGTACTTTCCAGCGAGTTGGAGATTGCACAGCGGCAATTTGCTGCGGGTCGAACCCGGGAGCAGTCGTTGCACCGGCTTGCTTCAAGTTACGAAAATGAGGATATGCAAGCTGTAGTGCGTTTGTTGATTCAGGTCGATCGGCACGGTGGGGCGGTGCAAGAACCGCTCAAGCAGTTTGGCGACCGCCTACGCGAAACCCGCCGCGCGATGTTACGCGAACGTATTGGACGAATGACGGTGAAGATGACCGGCGTGATGATCTTGACCTTGCTTCCGGCGTTGATGATCGTCACAGCGGGTCCCGGCGTACTGTCAGTGTCACATTCGCTGAAAGCGATGAATCGGTAGGAACATGGCAATGACGTTAAATGTTAGGTCGAATGGCTTTATACGGGCGGCGCAGTGCGTCGCTTCGGGCATTGCGCTCGTGTTGCTTGGCGCCTGCGCGAAAGATCTCGGCTATGGCGTCGGCCCGCAGGCGGAGCGCCAGGCTTTGATCCAGCAGGCCAACCGTGATCCCGCGCCGGACACGCCGGGTATGTATCTCGGGCTGATCGACCGCATGCAGTCGCAAGGGCTGTATTTCGCCTCGCTCGCGCATATCGATGCCTATGAAAAGCAGTATGGGGTGACGCCAGACACGATTCTGTTGCGCGCTGACGCCCTACGTATGACTGATCAACCCGCGGCGAGTGCGGTCGCGTACGGACGATTGCTGCAAACTCCGCTTGCGTCGCGTGGACATCGTGGCCTGGGGTTGATTGCAGGCGCATCAGGTGATTTCAATCGTGCTGCAGACGAGTTGCAGCAGGCGGCACAACTGGCGCCGACAGACGCCTCAGTGCTATCGGATCTCGGCTACGCGCGCATGCGTGCCGGTGACATCAGTGGTGCCCGGGTGCCGCTGATGAAAGCCGCGGAGCTTGACCAGAACAATCCGAAGATCGCCAGCAATATTGCGCTGTATCTGCTCGTCGACGGGGAGACGGAGCGCTCGCAAGCATTGATGAATCAGCAGAAGTTTTCGCTTGACGTGCGTGCGGCAATCCGGAATGAAGCGGCGAAAGTCGTCGCCGCCGCGCGCACACAGGCACAGGGAGCGGGGCGGTCGCAAGGAGCCCAGCCAGGGACTGTCGCCAGTACGCAGGGAACAATGGAACCCGCGCCGCGTTTGCTGCAGCGGTTCGCACAATAACAGGCCGACGGGCAGGAGAGACCATATGAAATACCACGGAAAACTCAAGGGCGTGCTGAGGCTCGCTTGCGGCGCGTTGATCGCGGTGCTGGCAGTCGGCATGCAGGAGATTGCGCATGCTCAGACGGTATCCGCGCCGCCGGTCGCGCGCAGTGAAGTCGGTCATGCGACGACGGCATGGCTCGATCTGCAACGCGGTAATAGTCAGGCCGCTCCGGAGCAACCAATGCTTGGCGAAGAGGCCGGTCTGGCCTATCGGCGCTACATGGAGTCGTTCAAATCGAAAATCCCCGACCTGTACGGCTCGGCGATCAATCAAGGCAGCGGAGGCGGGCAGGGCGGTGGCATGAGCGGGCAACTGCCGCAGAATTGATATGTTGTCACGGATCGCATCTCCCCCCTACGTCCGGCGCTTGCGCATATTGCGCGTGCGTCGCAGGGCCGCTATGTCGTCACGCGCGCAGCGCGGTGCGGTTTCAATTCTGGCAGCGGTATGGGTGAGCGTCGCGGTTATAACGATGGCTGCAATCGATATCGGCCATTTCTACTATGTGCGTCGCGACTTGCAGCGCACCGCAGATCTGGCTGCCGCGGCAGGCGTGCAGTTGATCGGTAGCTCGGGCGGCTGTGCAGCGGCGATCAACTCAGCTCAATTGAACGCAACGGCGAATGGGTTGTCGAGCACCGGCGCTATTCAATCAACCTGCGGCCGATGGGATCCGTCGGTGAACGCAGCGCCATCGTATTTTGTCGCAACCAATGCGCAGCTAAATGCTTTGCAGGTGGTAGTCAGCCAGCCTGTGTCGTTTTTGTTTCTCGTAGGGCAGACCCGCACGCTGACGGCAACAGCGACAGCGCAGGCTACAAATATCCGGTCCTTTTCGCTTAGCACCTCGGTGGCCAGCCTGTCGGGCGGCATGATAAACGGTCTGCTAAATGCGTTGCTCAACACCAACCTCAATCTGGATGTCGGGTCGTACCAAGGCTTGGCGACAGCCCAGATCAAGCTGCTCGATCTGGCGACTGCGCTTGGCGTGAGTTCAATGAATGACCTGCTCAATGCACAAGTCACCGTTGCGCAACTTGCGAGGGCAATGGCAACCGTGCTGGGTCAGGGCAATATCGTCAGCGCCAGCGTCACGACCGCGTTGAACACTATTGCGAGCGCGTCGACGGGCACGACAGCTATCAACATAGGCAATACTTCTTCGCGGAACGGGCTGCTGGCCGTTGGTCTCGGTGACCCACAGGCGGCAGCCACAGCCACGGTTAACGCACTCGATGTGCTGATGGCGGCTGCCGAGATAGCAAACGGGTCGTCAGCCATCAATCTTGGTGCGGCGCTCAATCTCAGTCCGATTGCGAGCGTCACCGCACAGGCCCAGGTCATCCAGCCGCCCGTTATCGCAGTTGGCGAGGCTGGTACCTATCCGGACGGCAGTTACCGGACTAGCGCGCATTCCGCCGTGGTGCGCTTGTACCTGAACGTGAATCTCGTCAGTTTGACCATTCCGTTAGTCGCAACCATCAACGCGTTGAATTTGCCGGTCTATATCGAAGTGGGGCAGGGGAACGCCTATTTGCAGACGACGCAGTGTTCGACCCAGCGTGCGACTAGCTACAGCTGGATTTCCGCGACGCCGGGAATCGCGGACATATGCATCGGGGGCGATGCGGCCACCAATATGACCAACACGACTGTTCCGACCAGCTGCAATCAGCCGGCCCAGATCACCTCGGTGTCGGTGCTCGGGCTTGGGCTGGTGAATGTTTCGGTTCAAAGCCCATCGGGAGGCGGCGTTAATCTCCCCGTTCAGGCCCCCGCTACGGTTCTCAAATTTAACGGCGTGCAAGGGGATAGCGATGATTACCAGAGCACCAACACCAACGGCGTGGGCTCAGCGGTCGGCGGTCTGCTCACGCAACTCGCTAGCGGGCTGTCAGGAACAATCCATGTATGGCTGTTGGGCGGAGACGTCACCGGTTTAGCCGGCCCCCTGGTCAGTGGCCTCGTGACATTGCTGACGCCCGTCCTGCAGTCGCTGGACGCGCTGCTTGTTCCTCTTTTACAACTCCTCGGTGTCCAGATCGGCGTAGCTACGGTCCACGATCTCGGGCTTGCCTGCGGTCAGGCACAACTGGTCAATTGATTTCGCGCTTATGAGAACCAACCCCAAAATCGAGGAACTCGATATCTACGTCTGGGAAGGCAAGGCCGACATCGTCGACCGGGTCGCGCGCTGCATGGCGAGCTTCGACGTCGAAGTGATCCGCGCGGACGATATCGCGATCTCGCCTGAGCGGACGGCGCTGCGGCCGTCGCTCGCGATCATCAGCGTGTCGGTGATCGACAGCGGCGCGCTGCTCATGCGCGACTGGCAGGCCGCGCACGGCATTCCCGTCGTGTGGGTCGGCGCCGCGCCGCGCGACCATGATCCGGCGACTTACCCGTCCGACTATTCGCACATCCTGCCGCTCGACTTCACCTGCGCCGAATTGCGCGGCATGGTCATGAAGCTGGTGCTGCAATTGCGCGCGCACAGCGCCAAGACGCACGAGTCGGATGCGATGATCGCCAACTCGGAGTGCATGCAGGCGCTGCTGCACGAAGTCGACACGTTTGCAGACTGCGACACGAGCGTGCTGGTGCACGGCGAAACCGGCGTCGGCAAGGAGCGCATCGCGCAACTGCTGCACGAAAAACATACCCGCTACGGCCAGGGGCCGTTCGTCGCGGTGAACTGCGGCGCGATTCCGGATGGTCTGTTCGAATCGCTGTTCTTCGGCCACTCGAAAGGCTCGTTCACGGGCGCGGTGGTCGCGCACAAGGGCTACTTCGAGCAGTCCGACGGCGGCACGCTGTTCCTCGACGAAATTGGCGATTTGCCGCTCTACCAGCAGGTCAAACTACTGCGTGTGCTCGAAGACAGCGCGGTCACGCGAATCGGTTCGGCCACGCCTGTGAAACTCGACTTCCGGCTGGTGGCGGCGACCAACAAGCATCTGCCGCAACTGGTCAAGGACGGCACCTTCCGCGCCGATCTTTACTATCGGCTTGCAGTGATCGAGTTGAAGATTCCGTCCCTCGAAGAGCGGGGCGCGGTCGACAAGATTGCGATCTTCAAGGCGTTCATTGCACAGATCGTCGGCAGCGAGCGTCTTGCCGCGTTGCCGGACCTGCCGTACTGGCTCGCCGACGCGGTGGCCGACACCTACTTCCCCGGCAATGTGCGCGAACTGCGCAACCTGGCCGAGCGGATCGGCGTGACGGTGCGTCAGATCGGCGCGTGGGACGCGGCGCGCCTGCAGCGGCTGCTCGCGCTGGCGCGCACCAGCCAGCCGGTGCCGGCCGAGAGCGCCGCCGAGGTGCTGGTGGATCGCAGCAAATGGGACATGGCCGAGCGCAACCGCGTGCTGGCTGCGCTCGACGCAAACGGTTGGCGCCGGCAGGACACGGCCCTATATCTGGGGATCAGCCGCAAGGTTTTGTGGGAGAAGATGCGCAAGTACCAAATTTTTGATGAAGAGCCCGAAACACGCGAAAGTGAGTAATAATGAGACGGTTGTACTAAAACAAAAACTGTTCAAGCAGGATTTACATGGACCGAAAGTCGAAACTACGGCAGATTGCCCTGGCTGCAATCATCGCGATGGGGGCCGTGCAGGGCGTGAATGCGCAGGCTCTGCCGGATAGCGGATCGAGCGCTGGCGTCGTTTCCCAGCCGGGCACGACAACGGCGTTGCCGTCCACGCAGGCGCAGACGAGCGCCTTGACGCCGGACGAAGCCAAGCAGTCTGCAGCGGGCAATGTGGCGGAATTGCAGCAGATGATCCGCGGCTCGGATCTGAGCGAATTGCGGACGACATACAACGGCAGCTATGGAGCGAGCTTGCTGTTTTATGGCAAAGAGATGACGTACTACGTGGCGTTGTTCCAGCAGAAGAACTTCTGGCGCGTCATCAAGACGCAGGACGCCACGCGTGCGGACATGATCTACAAGGATTTTGTGCGTCAGACGCTGCAACTGTCGGATGTCGAGATTCGCCGCACGCAGCTGGAAGCGCAGAAGGCTTTCACCGAGCGGATGATCGCGTTGTCGCAGGACCGAGCCAACCGCTTGCAGGCCGACCTCGACGTTGCGCATCAGCAGCAGACGATTGTCGCGAACCAGCAGCAGCAAACCCGCGCCGAAGCAACGGCGCTGGCGCAGCAGAAGGCTAGCGCACAAGACCAGCTGCGCGCCGCTCAACGCCAGGTCCGCGAACTGCAGCGTCAATTGGAAAGTGGCCTGCCGTCGCATTGAACTCGATGCCCGGAATACCGGAAGATGCGTGGGCGAGGCGGCTTTGAAAGCGCCGCCCACCCATCGAGAGAACAAACGGCGCACAAGCCGAATGTAGAAACCAGGCGTACTAGTCATCTAGTCACGCAAGTCGCCCATCCCCGCAGCAAAAAGCCTCGTTCCCGAAACACCCCTACCGCACGAACAGACATTCCCACGCCCCTGGTTTCCCTGGCAAACCCGTCCGCGACGCACACAGTGCGGAGTGGGAGCTAATGACACCTTTGTCACAAGCGCTGGAACGTGCACGAGCACGGATTCCACGGAGCCACTACCGCTTGCAGTCCACGGCGCCCACTTAGCATGAGCGGTTTTAGCCGCTTTCTTTGCTTATCTTTCTTTGCGGCGGCAAAGAAAGTAAGTGCCGCCCCGCACAGGGGCAACGCTAATAGACCACTAGCAATTCAAGGAACGGCCAAAGCCCCAGGCGCCCCACCAAACCGCGCGCCCCGCAAGCCAAAAACCTCCGCACTCAATGCCGTTTCTTCCCCGCCGAAGGCACCTCATCCACAGCCGAGTGCCGTGGCTCACTCATATCAACTGCAACCGGATCACTAGCAGGAAAACTTTCTTCGAGAGCCTCATCGAGCCGACTATCGGCGGACTCAGCGGGCGGCTGCACCGCTTCCTTCGGATGAGTTGCATGCTGCTTCGACTTGGTCATGACGTGCTCCACGAGAAGAGACTCAACAACCCAGCATAGCGCAAAGCAACCCCTGGCGAGCATCAGCCGAACAACCCAATCCCCACCGTAAGCATTTCCTTCAAACCCCAAAAAAAACAGAAACCAGAAACCACCAGGCAAAAAAACAAAACTTAAAACCAACCCGCATCAAGTCGTTCTCCGAGTGTCGCCTGACAACAAATAGCATCCGCCGGCCAAACAGCCCGGCAAAAAAACCACGGCATACCGTGAACGGGCAACGTCCACGCTCGGGAGGGGAGCAACCAGAAGCAGCGAACAACAAGGCAGCGAACGACATGGACCGAAAAAAACCGGCGCGCGCGCAGCGCTTCAACGCATCACACGTAGTGGAAGCCGAACTGGAACATCTGGATTGGGCGACACGGCAACCGGCGCTGCGCATGCTGGACGCCGTGTACTGGCGGCGCCGCGTGCTGGCGGTCAAATGCGGATTCGAGCTGACGGAATTGCAGGTGATGCGGCTGGAGAAGATTTTGCAGCGGCTCGGCTTTCCGTCGGAGTAGCCGGCCGCTAAAACGGCCCTTTATTCGTTGCCGCCGCTGGTGCCGCCGCCGGCGCCACCATTGCCACCATGATTGCCGCCGCCATGATTGCCACCGTCGCCGCCGCCCGTGCCGAACAGACGCCGGCGGCGTGTCACGACCACCGGACCGTCGGACGTGCTGCTGCTGCGATCGGGTGCCGGACGATCCGAAGACGGCGCGCCATATGATTCACGCGGTTCCCGCGGCTCACGGTGATCGCGCGGTTCACGCGAGCCGTGCGGGCCACGCGTGGTGTGCTCGCCGTGCGAAGGCCGCCCCCCGGCGCGCGGCGCCGGACGCGTGCCGGTGTCGAGCTGGATCGTCGAGATCGCGCGCTTGTAGATGCCTTGCAGGCCGACAGGCGTGCGCAGCATCACCAGATACTGATCGAACGACTCGATGCACCCTGTCAGGCGAATGCCGTTGACAAGATAGATCTCGACGCGCTTTCGTTCTTTGCGCGCAGCGTTCATGAAGTCGTTTTGCGGATGCGATTCTGCGGAAGCCATGGACAATTCAGGTTAGGAAGACGGTTGTTCGCCGCGATTCTACCCTGTGTGGGGGCAGAACGCGTCGACGGGCGAACTGCGTCCACTATAACGGCTTGCGCGGACATAAGCATCTGATAACTATTAGCTGTAACGTTGAGTTACGAATCTGCCGACGAATAGCGCCTTCACCGGCCGCGTTCGAGCACGTCCGGTCGGGGTGGCGGAAAAAGATGGTGCGTGCCGTGCCGGATGTGGAATAAATCACCGTCCGCTCACGTTAAGTCAGGCATGGCAGCGTTGCATTTCGCACGTGGCCGATCGGATCCCCGGTTCGCAGGCGCCGGCCGGGCGCTCATCAGGAGACTGACCATGAAAGTATCCCGCATTCTTTCCGCCACCTTCGTGCTGCTGGCGCTCGCGCTCGGCTCGCTCGCAACGAGCGGCTGCACCACCGACAGCGGCGCTTCGGGCACCAGCGGTAACAGTAGCAGTGGCGGCGGCTACTGAACGTTGCCACGCCGGGTGAGTTTCGAAGCGGAAGTGATTTCGTGGCTCCCGCAGTTGCGCCGCTACGCGCGCGCACTGACGGGAGACCGCGCCTGGGCCGACGACCTCGTGCAGGATACGGCGGAGCGCGCGCTCGCGCGCTGGTCGGCGTTCCGTCCGAACAGCAACCTGCGTGCGTGGCTTCTGACGATCCTGCGGCATCTTTACATCGATCAGTTGCGCGGCCGCCGCGAGATTGCCGTCGACGACGAAAGCGCGCCGTGGCGCAATCTCGAAGCACCGCATGGCGAGGTCGACGGTCTGGTGTTGCGCGATTTGCAGCGGGCGCTTTATTGCCTGCCGGTCGAGCAGCGGGAAGTGCTGCTGCTCGTTTGCGTGGAGGAACTGTCTTATCAGGAAACGTCGAAAGCGCTCGGCGTGCCGATCGGCACGGTGATGTCGCGGCTGTCGCGCGCGCGGGAACACATGCGCGTGCTGATGACGGAGGGGCCGCTTGAAGGGGGCGCTGTGGGGTTGGCGCGAAAAGTCCCGCCGCTGAAAGTAGTGAGAAATCCGTGATGAATAACGACCACGATTCCAGCTTGCCTGAGGGGCCCGATCTGCGAGCGCTGTCGGCGTTTGTCGACGGCGAATTGCCGCCTGAGGAGCGCGCCGCGATCGAGGCGCAACTGGCGCAGCAACCGCAGGCTGCCGCGAGAGTGGCGGCGTGGCGCGCGCAGAAAGCAGCGTTGCAGGCGCTGTGTGGTGCGCCGCAGCGCAGCGAGCACAGCGAGAGCGTCGGACAGAGCGACGCGGACGACGAGCCGGCCTTCATCGTGGTGCGGCGGCCGACGCCATGGTGGCAACGCGTCGGCCTCGCGGCGTGCTGGCTTGCGGCCGGCGCGGGCCTCGCGCTCGCCTTGGGGCCGCTCGCCCCGCGTCTGACGGGCGGCGCGTGGAATGGTCTGGGCGGCCAGCCGCCGAGCTTTGCCGAGCGCGCCGATATCGCCTACGCGGTCTACACGCCGGAGCGGCGTCATCCCGTCGAAGTTGCCGCGAACGAGGAAGAGCATCTGATCAACTGGCTGTCCAAACGCCTGAACCGGCCGTTGTCGGTGCCGTCATTGCAGGAGTACGGTTATTCGCTGGTGGGCGGGCGTCTGTTGCCCGGCGAAGCAGGACCGGCCGCGCAGTTCATGTACGAAAATACCAGCGGCGCGCGCCTCACGCTGTACATCACCGGAATTGCTCGCGACGAAACCGCATTCCGCCTGTTCCGCGACGGTAACCGCCGGACTTTCTACTGGGTCAGCGACCGCATGGGTTACGCGTTATCAGGGCCGATTTCCGAAGACAAGCTGCGCTCGATTGCTATCGAAGTGTGCAGTGCGCTAGGCGGCAAGCCGGAGGCCTGGCAGTAGCGCTAAACGCACGGCAAGCACCCCATCGGATTCCGCTGCAATACGTGGTAACGGAAACGCTGCGCGTTCGCGCGCGCCGTCGGAATAGCGTCGCGCGGCGCTACGTTTACTCGATGCAGGATCATGCTGTCCCGCCTTGCAAGCGCGCTGGTACGGCACGGTCTCGTGCGAGGCAAACCGACGGGGTCTTTACGGTGTCGATACGCTTTTTGCGAGTCGCAACGCCGGCGCGTCGAGGCAGCGAAATCATGCTTACTTCTCATCAGTTCGGCACGGGGCTGCGTTTCGGCGTAGCGTGTCTGTGCCTGTGCGCCGTTTACGCGACGCCGGTCGAAGCGCAAGCGCAAGCGGATGCGAATGCGAATGCGAATGCGAATGCGCCGTCGACCGACACGTCGACCTGCCGTTTTGTGGTGGGTCAGGCGGAAATCGACGGCGTCATGCAGCAGGTCAGCGGCCGCGCGTGCCTGCAGCCCGACGGCAGCTGGCAGATCGTCGAAGACGACGCCGCAGCGCTGGCCTTAGCGCCGGCGCCGGTGTATTACTACGATCCGTGGTACTGGGGACCGCCGGTGTTATTCGGCGGCGTGTCGGTCATTTTCGTCGACCGCTTTCATCATTTTCATCACATGGATCATGTGCATTATGTGCGTGGATCATTTGGAATGGGTGGACACGGCGGCTGGCATGGCGGCGGGTCGGCGCACATGTGGGGCGGCATGTCGCACGGCGGTGGCGGGATGCACCGCTAGCTTGCCGCCGCACCTGCACACACGTATCGCCGCAAAGGAGATGCCTTGACGCGCAGCTTACCGCCGAAAGTTTCCGCCGCCGGGTTCGATCGCGCGCTCGCAGGCTGGCGCGCGATCGTCGGCGAGTCGCAGGTGGTGACCTCGGCCGCCGGGCTCGCCTCCTACCTCGATCCGTTCGCGCCCGGCGAGCGCGAAGCGTTCTCCGCGTCGGCCGCGTTGCTGCCGGCGTCGGTGGACGAGATACGCGCGGTGTTGCGGATTGCCAATCAATTTCGCATTCCGTTGTGGACGGTTTCGACCGGACGCAACTTCGCGTACGGTGGCGCCGCGCCGCGGCTCGCAGGTTCAGTCGTGCTCGATCTGCAGCGAATGAATCGCATCATCGAAGTGAACGAGACGCTCGCCTACGCATTGGTCGAACCGGGCGTCAGCTACTTCGATCTCTACGCGCATTTGCGCGAAAAAGGCTACAAGCTCTGGGTCGATCCGCCCGCGGCGGGTTGGGGCAGCGTGGTCGGCAATACGCTCGAGCGCGGTTTCGGATATACCGCGTACGGCGATCACGCGGCGACGCAGTGCGGTATGGAAGTGGTGCTCGCCAACGGCGACGTGTTGCGAACCGGGATGGGCGGAATCGAAATCGGTACCGCGTGGCAACTGTATCAACCGGGCTTTGGGCCTTCCTTCGATGCGATGTTCATGCAGTCGAACTATGGCATCGTGACCAAGCTCGGTGTCTGGCTGATGCCCGCGCCGCCCGCGTATCTGCTCGGCGAAATCCAGTTCCGGCACGAAGAGGATCTCGAAACGATCGTCGATATTTTGCGGCCATTGCGGCTCGATGAAACGATCCGCAACAACGCGGTGATCGAAGGCGGTTTGCGCAGGGCGGCGGGACTGTCGCCCCGTCAGCAGTGGTATGAAGGCAAAGGCGCAATGCCTGAAAACGCGGTGGTGGCCATGCTCGACAAGCTGAACGTAGGCCGCTGGAATCTTCATTTCGCGCTATACGGCACGCCTGAAGTGATCAACGCACGTTATGCGATCGTACAGCGCGCGTTTGCTCGCGTGCCGCAGGCGAAACTGTCGGCGGTCCGTTATAAGGGCGATGCACAACCCACCGCGGGCGGCGACCGCAACCTGGCCGGCATCCCGGCGATGAGCGCGTTTCGCATGCTCGACTGGCGCGGCGGCGCGGGCGCGCATGTGGACTTCGCGCCGGTGTGCCCGGCGACCGGGCGCGACGCGCTGCGTCAATATACGATGGTCAAGACGCGCGCGGCGGAATACGGCTTCGATTACTACGGCGGTTTTACGGCGGGCGTGCGCCATCTGCATCACATCTTCGCGGCGATCTTCGACCGCGACGACGCGAATCAGGTCGAGCAGGCCGGTGCTCTATTGCGGTCGCTGATGAGCGATGCGCGCGCGGCGGGTTACGGCGAATATCGCGCGCATCTCGCGTATATGGATTTCGCGGCGGCGCAGTACAGTTTCAACGACGGGGCGTTGCTGCGACTCTCGGAAACCATCAAGGACGCACTCGACCCGAACGGCATTCTCGCGCCGGGCAAGCAGGGGATCTGGCCGGCGGCGTGGCGCGACCGGCGAGGTTATACGTGAGACGCGTGAGGCGAATGAGTCAGTGAGCGAGGTGAACAGGAAATGGACCGACGTGCTTTCATGATGACCGGCGCATGGCTCTCGACCGCGGCAGGGGGCGTGTGGCCGTGGCTCGCTGACGCAGCCGCTCGCCACGATACGTTTGCCGTGATCGATTCCACGCTCGCCGGCGGCCCTGCATTCGCCGCCTACGTGGCACACATGAAACTGCCCGTCTTCGAAGCCGGTGACGACATCAGCGCGCTCTGGTACACGACACTTGCACTGCGTTTCGGGCAGACGTCTGCGCAATCGCCGGCGTCGCTGATCGGCCTCACACGCGCGTCCGATTACTTCGTGCTCAGGGAGCTTGCCACCCGCGTAGGCCAACTGGTCGAGCACAGCCACGAGCTGGGCGCGGGGCCCGTCGCACATGTCGCTTTCGCGCTGACACCACGCCTTATCCGCTAGCACCCTAGAACTTATAAGCCTTGTTCTTCGGATCGAAGGTGGAGTCGTCGAACGTTTTCGGCGTGATGCTTTCGAAGACGATCTTCTCGAAGATCTTGCCGTCGTTGTCATAAGACTCGACGGTGCGGAAATATGGATGCCGCAGATCCAGCCCGAGCGTTTCTTTCTTCGCATAGAACTGCGGCTGGCCGTTCGGCGTTTCGAAGGTGAAGGCAACCACGCGCACGCCGTCGATCGTTTTCACTTCCACCTGAGTCGAGCGCGGCAAGCCGGCCTCGACGTATTTCTTGCCTTCGGAGAGGTACTGGCCGGCAATGTACTCGGTGCCGAGATCGCGCACCTGGTGGTTCGATTGCGCACGGGCGAGGGCGCCGTTCAGCGAAGTCCACAGTGGCATCACGTTCATGATGCCGCCGAGGTGGCCATACATTTCGTCGGTGCGTTTGGACTCGTCGTAGATGATTTCCTGGCCGGCGTGCGCGCCGTCGGGCAGCCATTTTGCGTAGATTCGCAACGGATCGTGAGCGATGCGCACCAGCATGTGATCGGGCTTGTCGGGCCACTGGCCGTGAATGCGTTCCGAGCGCGACATGGTGAACTCGTATGACGGAAAACCGTTCGGCCCTTCCTTGACGTAGCGCGGTAACGCAAGCGGATCGAGCGACTGGAACAGGGCGACCAGTTGTGCGTCATCGAGCTTCTCCATGGCGCCGCTCTGTTGCGCGGCGCGCAGCCACTTGACCTGCTGATCGAGCGTGAGCTTGCCGACCTGCGAGGAGGGCGTGGAGGGCGCCTTGACAGCGTTGGCGGTGTCGAGCGCGGGCGGCGTGTCGTCGTTCTGCGCGAACGCCGCTGGCGTTGCCAGAGCGGCGACGCTGGCCACCAGCGCACCGATCAGAAGTCTTCGTAACGAAACCGCACGCCATGGAGCGGCGAGAGACGCGCCCAACATGGCGGTCTCCGACGAAAAACGGGCGAGGCGCATGAAGGCCGGCGAGCGGCTCAAGCGACTCGAGCGGCGTGAGCGTGCGGACATGCTGTGCTTCATGAATCTCTCCGAAAGGATGGCGCAAGGCATGGTGCCAGGCGCGTTGCCTGTCAGGCAGGTTTTTGCTTCGCGAGTTCCTCGTCGCGCAGCGCACGGCGCAGAATCTTACCGACGTTGGTTTGCGGCAGCTCGTCGCGGAACTCGACGAGTTTCGGCACCTTGTACCCCGTGAGGTTCTTGCGGCAGTGGGCGATCACCTGTTCCGCTGTCAGCGACGGGTTGCGCTTGACGATGAACACCTTCACGCGCTCGCCTTGCGCCTCGTCGGGCACGCCGATTGCGGCGACTTCGCGCACATCCGGAAGCATCGCGATCACGTCTTCGATTTCGTTCGGATAGACGTTGAAGCCTGACACCAGGATCATGTCTTTCTTCCGGTCGATCAGGCGGATGAAGCCGCGCGAATCCATCACGCCGATGTCGCCGGTGGCGAGCCAGCCATCTTCGTCGATCGCCTTGGCGGTTTCTTCCGGACGGTTCCAGTAGCCTTTCATCACCTGCGGGCCCTTCACGCAAAGTTCGCCGGCTTCACCGATGTTTGCCCACGACCCGTCGTCTTTCCTGAAACGTACTTGCGTGGACGGCGCGGGCAAACCGATCGAGCCTTCGAAGTCGCGCAGATTGGTCAGGTCGACCGGATTCATCGACACGATCGGCGAGCACTCGGTCAGCCCATAGCCTTCGATGATCGGCTTGCCGGTGACCGCCTTGAAGCGATCGGCAACCGACTTCTGCGTGGCCATGCCGCCGGCCATCGCGAGTTTCAGGTTCGAGAAGTCGCGCTTGCAGAATTCTTCGTTGTCGAGGAACGCGTTGTAGAGCGTGTTCACCGCGGTGATGCCGGTAAATTTCTCGTGACGGATGATCATCATCACGCGCTTCATGTCGCGCGGATTGGCGATCAGGATGTTGCGCCCGCCAAGGCCCATGAAGATCAGCGCGTTCACCGTCAGCGAATAGATGTGATAGAGCGGCAGCGGCGTGAGCACTGTTTCGATGTCGCCGCTCAACTGACCCTCGGACCAGACCTTCGCCTGCAGCAGGTTGGCGATGATGTTCCTGTGCGTAAGCATGGCGCCTTTGGCCACGCCCGTGGTGCCGCCGGTGTATTGCAGGAAGGCGATGTCGTTGTGCGTGGGACGCACGGGCGTCAGCGGCCGCGTGTAACCGATCGATAGCGCGTCGAGCAGCGGCACCGCTTTCGGCAGCTTGTATTCCGGCACCATCTTCTTCACATGGCGCAGCATGAAATTGAGCAGACGTCCCTTCAGATTCAGGCCGTCGGCGAGCAGATCGCCGAGACCCGTCACGATAACGTTCTGTATTTTGGTGCCGGGCAGCGCGTCTTCGACGGTCTTCGCGAAGTTCTCGAACACGATGATGGTTTGCGCGCCGCTGTCCTTCAACTGATGCGCGAGTTCACGCACCGTGTAGAGCGGATTCACGTTGACCACCACGCCGCCCGCCTTGAGTACGCCGAACAACGACACCGGATACTGGAACGTATTCGGCAGCATGATCGCGACACGCTCGCCGGGCTTCACGCCGATGCTTTGCAGATACGCGGCAAACGCGGCCGCCTTACGGCCGAGCTCGCCGTACGTCATGTTCGCGCCGACGCTCACATACGCAACGCGCTCGCGAAACTTCGCGATGCATTCGTCGAAGAACTGCACGATCGACTCGTACTGGTTGACGTCGATCTCATGCGGGACGTCTGCGGGATAGGACGCGTACCAGATGCCGTCGGTGTTGGGCGCGCGATTCGCCGCCTGACTGGGCGCCGGGTCCGCTGCATTCGCGAGCGGTGTGGATCCGGCGGCGGGCGAGAGCGGGGCTTGCGTGGGCTGGGTCATCGGTCGTCTCCTGAAGCAGTCGCTTCATCGGTTTGTATGCTGGTCTTGCAGCCAGTCATTGAAGTCATCAAGGCGGCAATCAAAGCGGTCATTGCTGCAGCCTTCGAAACAGGTCATGCATTGAAACATACGCTGCGGCAGGCGCGACGCTCAGCGCTCCAGAATTGCCACCACACCCTGCCCACCCGCCGCGCAGATCGAGATCAGTCCGCGCGCGGTGCCGGCCGGCTTGTCGAGTTGCGCGAGCATCTTTGCGAGTCCGGCGACGATCCGGCCGCCCGTGGCGGCAAACGGATGGCCGGTGGCGAGCGAGCTGCCATTCACATTCAATTTTGCCCGATCGATCGCGCCGAGCGGCCCGGGCAAGCCGAGCTGCGTGCGGCAATACTCGTCATCCTGCCACGCCGCGAGCGTGCACAACACTTGCGCCGCGAAGGCTTCGTGAATTTCGTATAGATCGAAGTCCTGCAAGGTGAGTCCGGCGCGCGCCAGCATGCGCGGCACGGCGTAGGCGGGCGCCATCAGCAGGCCTTCCTTCTTGTCGAAAAAGTCGACGGCGGCGGTTTCGGACCAGCTCAGATACGCCAGCACCGGCAGGCCATGTTTGGCTGCCCATTCTTCGCTTGCGAGCAGCACGGCGGAGGCGCCGTCCGTCAGCGGTGTCGAATTGCCGGCGGTCAGCGTGCCCGCGTCGCGATCGAATACCGGCTTCAGACCGGAGAGTTTTTCGAGCGTCAGGTCGGAACGCAGATTGTTGTCGCGCGCAAGGCCACGATACGGCGTCATCAGATCGTTGACGAAGCCGCGCGCATACGCCTCGGTGAGCTTGCGGTGACTCTCGTAAGCGAGCACGTCCTGCGCTTCGCGCGAGATGTTCCAGCGCTTGGCCATCAGCTCGCAGTGCTCGCCCATCGAAAGCCCTGTGCGCGGCTCGCCGTTGCGCGGCAACAGCGGTTTGAAGAACATGCCCGGCCGCAGTTTGGCGAGCGCACCGACACGTTGGCCGGTGCTCTTGCCGCGATTCGCTTCGAGCAGGATCTTGCGCATGCGCTCGTTGACGCCGATCGGTGCATCGGAGGTCGTATCGACGCCGCCCGCGATTCCCACTTCGATCTGCCCGAGCGCGATCTTGTTGGCAACGAGAATTGCCGCTTCCAGCCCGGTGCCGCAGGCCTGCTGCACGTCGTAGGCGGGCGTTTCTTTGGCAAGCGTGGTGGACAGCACGGATTCACGCGTCAGGTTGAAGTCGCGCGAATGCTTGATGACTGCGCCGGCCGCCACTTCGCCAAGACGTTCGCCGTGCAGGTTGTAGCGGTCGATCAGGCCTTGCAGCGTGAAGGTCAGCATGTCCTGGTTCGATGCGGTCGCGTAAGCGGTGTTCGAGCGGGCAAACGGAATCCGGTTGCCGCCGATAATGGCGACGCGGCGCACGGCGGGCAGCGGGTTGGACATGCTTGGCTCCTTTGGGTCGTTCCCTGGTTATTGAACGGTGCGAATGAGACGAATGGTGAGTCCCGTACTGTGACGAAAACATGCGTGTATCTGTGCGTGCTTCATAGCAACTTCCACTGCATGCGTCCGCGCAAATGCGGTTTTTCTCCGGCAATGTCGCGTACCTCGATGTCGCGCTCGATCAGCGAGGGCGATGCGCTCCATAGCGATGCCTCGCCCGGCAGCAGCATCGGCAATTTGAATTCGGCACTCAACGTAGCCTCGGCGAGCGGTTTCGGCGGTTGCAGCGCGGCGGCGGCGCGCGCGAGCGTCCACATGCCATGTGCAATCGCACGCGGAAAACCGAATGCCTTCGCGGATAGTGCGGTGAGGTGAATTGGGTTGTAATCGCCGGACACACGCGCATAGTCGCGGCCCAGTTGCGGTGGCAGTTGCCAGCGCGAGATGCGCTCCAGCGCATCGGGTCCGAGTTCCAGCGGATCGAGCGGACTGCCGCTCGCCGGCACACCGCGTTTCAGATAGACGCTGTCGCCATCCCAAACCGCTTCGCCGCGGCGGTACATGCGGGTATGCAGCACGAACGCCTGGCCCTTGTCGTGACGCAGCAGCGCGCCGAATTCCACCTCGACGCGCAACATGTCCTTATAGGCGAGCGGCCGGCGCAGCCGCACGTGGTTCGCCAGATGCACGAGGCCGAGCGCCGGCCAGGGAAACGCCGGATCGGTGAGCATCAGCAGATGCAGCGGGAAGGCTAGCAGATGCGGATATGTGAGCGGTACGCCGTGCTCGGGGATGAAGCCGCAGACCCGCGAATAACGCCAGATCGGCCCGGGGTCGAGGACCACCGCGGGACGCACGAGGCGCAATGCCGGCAGCTGCGTGTCGCGCCCGCGTTTGACGATGCCGGACAACGCGCGCCCATACAGTTTCGCCGGCGCGGGCAATTGCTCGATGATGACGGTCTTCGGACGGGCCGCGCCCGCTGCGTGACCACCCCGGAACGGATCACCCGGTTCACCCATGCTCACGCTCCAATCAGGCTTTGTCCGCACACGCGCACGATCTGCCCACTCACGCCCGCCGATCCCGGATGCGCGAGCCACGCGATGGTCTGCGCGACATCCACCGGCTGACCGCCCTGGCTCATCGAGTTCATCCGTCGGCCGGCTTCGCGGATGGTCAACGGAATCTTCGCGGTCATCTGCGTTTCGATAAAGCCGGGCGCAACCGCGTTGATCGTGATGCCGCGCGCGCGCAGATGCGGCGCCATGCTTTGCACCCGGCCGATCACGCCGGCTTTTGATGCGGCGTAATTGGTCTGACCGAGATTGCCCGCAATGCCGCTGATCGACGACACGCCGATGATGCGGCCACCGTCGCGCAGAATGCCTGCCGCGAGCAGAGCGTCGTCGATCCGCTCCTGCGCGGACAGGTTGATGTCGATTACGCTTTGCCACGCGGCGTCGGTCATCTTCGCGATGGTTTTGTCTTTTGTGATGCCCGCGTTGTGCACGACGATGTCCACGCCTTGTTCGTCGAGCGCCGCGGCGATCTGCGCGGGCGCTTCGGGCGCGGCGATGTCGAACGCGAGGGCGGTGCCGTTCAACTGGCGCATGGTCGAATCGAGCGCGTCGCGCGCTGACGGAATGTCGATGCCGATCACGTGCGCGCCTTCCGCGGCGAGCACGCTCGCGATCGATGCGCCGATGCCGCGCGCCGCGCCGGTGACCACGGCACGCCGGCCCGCGAGCGGCTGATTCCAATCGAACGCCGGCAAGGCATCGGCGCCGGCGCGCACACCGACGCGCACCACCTGGCCCGACACATACGCGGAACGCGGCGATAGAAAGAAGCGCAACGTTGCTTCGATACCGTTCTCGGCGCCTTGCTCCACGTAGACGAGATTCGCGGTAATGCCGCGCCGTGCTTCCTTGCCGAGCGAACGCGTGAGGCCTTCGAGCGCGCGCTGCGCGGTCCATTGGCGCGGCGTTGCGCAAGCTTCCGGCGGCCGCCCCAGCACAATGATGCGGCCGCACTTGCCGAGCGAGCGCAACGTGTCGTGGAAGAACCCGTGCAGCGGTTCGAGCTGGCTGCTGTCTTCGATACCGCTCGCATCAAACAGCAGGGCGGTGAGCTTGCCGTGCGAACCGGACTCCGCCGGTTCGAAACGGCCGGTCATCAGACCATGGCGATTCGCGAGCGGTACCCACAGCCCCGCGCTTTCATGGGCCACGCTGGTCATGCCGACGCTCGCCACGAGATTCGCGAGCGCGTCGAGCAGATGCGGTTCGCGGCCCGCGCCGATCGCGATCAGTCCGTCGAACTCGGGCCGGTCGGCGCGATAGCGGTGCAACACCTCGGGCTTCGGTAAGCCTAAGGAGCGCGCGAGGCGCGCGCCGAACGGCGAATTGACGAAGTTCAGGTAAGAGTCGTTCATATTATTGCTTGCTCCGCTGGCCACGCTCCGAAGGAAGTCCGATCGGGGACTTCAAACGTGTGTCAGTGTGCACCCAGTTTGAGGCATCTGGGTGAGCCCCGGCTGGATGTTTTTTCAAGGCGCTCAGGCTGCGAGCTCCAGCGCTTTTTCGAGCGCGTCCTTGCGCTTTTGCAAATTGGCGAGCATGTCGAAGTCGGCCGGGAAGTCGTCGACCTTCACGACTTGCGCGCCATACCGCGCATAGTCCTCGAGCACACGGCGATCGTCGGCGTCGATCAGACCTTTCTGTTGCGCCGTCTCGGTCCACGCGGCCAGTTGCGGCAGGCTCTGCGGCATCGGTTCGAGCAGGCCTTGTTTGACCGCGTCGCGAAGTTTCTGGTCGATCTCCGTGAAGCGCGGGTTCAGCTCGAATACGAGCTCGCCGTAGCCGAGCGCGTCGACATCCGGATGCGGTACGTACGAGTCGGACACGAGGCGGTTGCGTGCCGCGCCCGGCGTTTGCATCAGTTCCGCGATCTCAGTGCCGAGGCGATCGGACGGCTCGCGATGCGGCAGGCCGAACGGAAATGCCAGCACGCGCACGAGACCCGCGGCGAGGCGGTTCGGGTAGTTCGCGAGTACGCCGTCGAGCGCATGCTGTGCCTTATACAGCGAATCTTCGACACCCCAGCGCACGAGCGGCAGGTCTTCTTCCTGACGGCCTTCGTCTTCGAAACGCTTGAGTGTCGCGGAGATCAGGTAGAGCTGTGAGAGCACGTCGCCGAGTCGCCCGGAGATGCGCTCACGCCGCTTCAGATCGCCGCCGAGCACGAACATGGAGACATCGGCGAGCAACGCGAACGCGGTGGAGATGCGAGTGGCCGCTCGGTAGTACGACAGCAGCGGGGCGTACGCCATGCGCGGTTTGGTGATGAACGCGCCGCCGGTGACGCCATAAACGAAACTGCGGACCACGTTAGAGAGTGTGAAGCTGACGTGACCGAAGAAGGCTGCATCGAAATCGCGCAGCGCCTTGCTGCGATCGGTTTCACGCGTGGCCTCCATTTCCTTCAGCACATACGGATGACAGCGAATCGCCCCCTGGCCGAAGATGATCAGGCAACGCGTGAGGATGTTCGCGCCTTCCACGGTGATCGCAATCGGCACCTGCTGATAGGCGCGCGCGAGGAAGTTCGACGGCCCCATGCAGATGCCCTTGCCGGCGGCGACGTCCATGCCGTCGTTGATGACCATGCGGGCGCGTTCGGTGATGTGATACTTCGCGATCGCCGAAATCACCGAGGGCTTTTCGCCGAGGTCCACAGCATGCGCGGACAGCCGGCGCGCGGCGTCCATCACGTAGAGATTGCCGCCCATGCGGCCGAGCGCTTCCTGCACGCCCTCGAACTTGCCGACGGGTGTGCGGAACTGGCGGCGAATCGCGGCATAGGCGCCGGTGCCGCGCACGGCGATCTTCGCCATCCCCACATTCGACGACGGCAGCGAAATCGCACGGCCTGCTGCGAGACACTCCATCAGCATGCGCCAGCCGTTGCCGACTTGCGCGCGGCCGCCGATCACCCAGTCGAGTGGAATGAAGACGTCTTTGCCCGAGTTCGGACCGTTCTGGAACACGGCATTTAGCGGCCAGTGACGGCGGCCGATGTTGACGCCCGGATGGTCGGTCGGAATCAGCGCGCAGGTGATGCCGGGCTCTTCTTCCGAGCCGAGCAGATGGTCCGGATCGAGTGCGCGGAACGCGAGGCCGAGTACGGTCGCGATCGGTCCGAGCGTGATGTAGCGCTTGTCCCACGTGACGCGAAAACCCAGCGTTTCGCGGCCTTCAAACGTACCCTTGCAGACGATGCCGACATCGGGAATCGCCGCCGCATCGGAGCCGGCATATGGGCTCGTCAACGCGAAGCAGGGGATATCGTCGCCGCGAGCGAGGCGCGGCAGATAATGGTTCTTCTGCTCTTCGGTGCCGTAGTGCATCAGCAACTCGGCCGGGCCGAGCGAGTTCGGCACCATCACCGAAACGGCGGCGGCCGAACAACGCGTGGAGAGCTTCATGATGACCTGTGAATGCGCGTAAGCGGAGAACTGCTTGCCGCCGTACTGCTTCGGAATGATCATGCCGAGAAAGCCGCGCTCCTTGATGTACTGCCAGGTTTCCGGCGACAGGTCCTGCCACACCATGCTGGTTTCCCAGTCGTTCGCGAGATCGCAGAGTTGCTCGCATTCGACATCGAGAAACGCTTGTTCTTCGGCGGAGAGCGTGGCTGGACCATAGCCGAGCAGCGTGTCCCAATGCGGGCGTCCGGAGAACAGTTGGGCGTCCCACCAGACGGTGCCGGCTTCGATGGCGTCACGCTCGGTCGGCGACATCTCCGGCAGGACCTTGCGGAAAATGTCGAGCACCGGTTTCGTGAGCCACGTGCGGCGCAGCGGTTTGATCGTGAGGACGAGGGCGGGAAGGACGAAGACGATCGCGAGCAGGGTTGTCGCCACCGGTCCCGCTGCTCCGCTGACATGCGCGGCCGCCACCCAGACGATCATGAAGGCAAGCCACCATGAGGCGCGCGCCTGAACGTAGACGAGCGCGAGAGCGGCAATGACTAACACTAGGATGAACCACGGCATGACGTTTCCTCCTGTTTCGATGGTGCGTGCGAACGCATCCACGGGTCGCGGACGGCTCGCGTTCTATTGATCTTCTAACTGGCGGTGTTGCTGCTACGTCGCGTGCTCAGGACGCTTTTGCGTTGCGCCCCTGCTGCGTTTTTCGTGTCGTTTTTTCAATTCGACAGCGTGACGTTGTTTAGGTGCGGGACTTAGACGTGCTGCTCGGATATGCGGTATTCATTCATGTTTTTGCACGCGGACGGCCCAGCGCGGCGCCGCCCGCATCAGCTTCAGTTCCAGTCAGGCCGTGCCGTGCAACGCGGGCTGAAATGAACTCGCCTCAACGTCGCCACCACGGCGTTCACCGTCCGAGACCGCCGACGCCGACGATTCGAATCCGCCAGATTCAGTCGATCCGCCCGCCGCCGGCTGCGTACCCGCAATACCTGCAGCAGGATTCGCGCCTTCCGCCTGGCCTTCCACGCCGCCTTCGGTGGCGTCGCCCAGCACGGCGGCGAATGTGGCCAGTTGCGAGCCGTCGGGCAAGGGCGCTTTCAGCGCGGCGACCATCAGCGAAGCAAGACGTGCGATCAGTTGCAGGTCGTTCATCGACTTGCCCTGCGAGAACTCAGAAATCAGGCTGTCGGTATCAGTGCCGGCCAGCACGCCGGACAGCGCGCCGATCGCGAAGTGCAGACGCCAGCCGAGCTCTTCACGCGGCAGATGCGGCAGCGCACGCTGGAACGCTTCGAAAAAGCGTATCGCTACGGATTCGTAATGCGCATTCAGAAAGTCGCGAATGAACGACGACGGATCGGTGTAGGCGCGCCCCAGCAAACGCAAAAACGCCTTGCCGCCCACACGCGGATCGCGCGAGAGCCGCAGCGCCGGAATGAACATGGCGCCGAGCACGTGCTCGCAGGTCAGACGCGCGCCGAGCATCTGGTCGAAGCGGTCGAGCAGCTTGAGCCGCTCCTGGTTGAGCCGGTCGAGCCGGCGCGACAGCATCGAGTGAATCAGCGATTCCTTGCTGCCGAAGTGGTAGTTGACTGCCGCGAGATTCACTTCGGCCCGCGAAGTAATCTGGCGCAGGGACATGGCCTCATAGCCGCATTCGATGAACAGTGTTTCGGCGGCGTCGAGGATGCGGGACTTCGTGTCGCCGGCATGCCGGCCTGTTGTGCGAACTGCCATTTTGCGTCTCCCAGTTGCCGGGCATCCGGCCCGCAAACAAGCGATTCAAATGACTATTTGAAACAGCCGTTTTTTTCAGGATAAAGAAGAATCGGGACTGCGATCAAGGGCTCGGTGTGGACTAACTCCTCTAGAAGACCTGACGAAGGTCCGTTTTTCCAATGCGCGCGGGCGCGTCAAACCGCGCGGAAATAAAAAAGGCCGTTCCGATCGAAATCGGAACGGCCTCGTATTGCTTGCTACCTGTGTTTGGCCTTGCGTTTGTTTTCTGGTGCCGGGTTCGTGCGTTCCTGCTTTGCGTTTGCCCGGCGCCTGTCGTGCTGCTTGTGTCGCTTCGTGGCGGTTCGTGCCGCCTTTGTAGCTATTGTGCCCGATAACGCGCCGGCGAAATAGCTGTTTAGTTCGAACGCTTAAAGCTGTGCCGCGAGGCGACTTCTTCAGGTGCTTGCCGCGACCTCTTTCGCCGACTGCGTCATGTCGATGCCGCGACGTTCGCGGCTGAACGGAATCAGCGCGGCGATCACCACCACCACGATACCGATCACGACTGCCATGACCAGTGCGTAGTTATTGCCGTGCGCTTCGGCGGCGCTCGCCTGCAGCGGGCCATTCACCGACGCGATCAGATTGCCGAGTTGGTACACGAGGCCCGGGAACGTCGCGCGAATTTCATCGGGCGAGATTTCGTTCAGGTGTACCGGAATCACCCCCCATGCGCCTTGAACTGAGATCTGCATCAGGAAGGCACCGGCCGCGAGCAGCACAGGCGTGGTGGAGAAGGCCCACAGCGGCAACACCGGCAACGCGATCAGGGCGGCGATGAAGATTGCGCGCTTGCGGCCGATCTTCTCCGAGAACCAGCCGAAGAACAGGCCGCCGCAAATCGCGCCGATGTTCAGCGTGATCGTGATCCATGACACCGTATGCGCATCGAACCCATGCTGCACGCGCAGGAAGGTCGGATACAGATCCTGCGAACCGTGCGAGAAGAAGTTGAACGCGGTCATCAGCACGATAGAGTAGAGCGACAGGCCGATGTTCTGCTTCAACGTGGCGACGAGACCCGGGCGCACTTTCTTCTCGAGCGTCTTGAAGGCCGGCGACTCCGGCACGTGTGCTCGCACGTACAGCACGAGCAACGCCGGCAGCACGCCGACGAAGAACATGCCACGCCAGCCGATGTATTGATAGAAGACGCCGAACACGACCGATGCGAGCAGGTAGCCGCTCGGATAGCCGGCCTGCAGCAGACCCGAGACGATGCCGCGCGACTTGGGCGGCACGGTTTCCATCGTCAGTGCGCCGCCCACGCCCCATTCGCCGCCCATTGCGATACCGAACAGGGCGCGTAGCACGAGCAGGGTGGTCAGGTTAGGCGAAAAGCCGGACAGCAATTCCAGCAGGGAGAAGCAAGCGATGTTGACCATCAGCGTCGGGCGGCGACCGTACTTGTCGGCGAGCCAGCCGAAAATCAATGCGCCGAGTGGACGCATTATCAGGGTCAGCATAATGCCGAACGCAACCGTCGGGATTTTTGTATTGAATTCCGCCGCGATATCTTTCAATACGAACACCATTAGAAAGAAATCGAATGCGTCGAGAGTCCAGCCCAGATAGGCGGCGATCGTGACGTTTCTCTGTTCCCGTGTCCAGCTCATTGATTGTTCTCCTGAGTCTCCAATAACCCGTGTTTGACGACGGGCGGCTCTGCAGCCCCGTGCGACCCGTAGTGCGGGCTTCGAGCGAGTGTACGCCGAGCGTTAAACGCTTGCATGGTAGATGCCGCGTTTATCCGTATTAATCCCTGGAGCGAATTCCGGCGCGAATCTCAATGCATGGCGGATGTCGGCTTAATGTAATTATTGTATTAATCGCGTTTGATAAACTGTTTGTTATTTGTAATGTATTTTTCGCGCTTTTTTAGCGTTGACGAAGCGGGTAATCCGGTCAATCTGACTGCGTCGTTGCGAGTTTTTGTAGAGGCGGCGCTCGCGGGATTCAGGTTGGCGACAGCGGATGCAGGCGGGTATAAAAGCGGCTCGCGGCATTCGCGCCGTGCATACAAGGAGACTGACGAATGACGATTCCGCATTTATGCCTGCTCATCGTAGTGGTGCTGCCGTTCCCGTGGATCATGCTGGCGAAGGTCAGCAAGCGCTACGACAATGCCGTGCCGCGCGCTTATCTCGCGGGCCTCGAAGGCTGGCGCGCGCGTGCTCACGCTGCGCATCAGAACGCGTGGGAAGCATTGGCGATGTTCACTGCCGCGATCGTCGTCGCGGGGCAGGCAGGCGGTTCGGGTTCGAACCCGTGGGTCAACTGGCTGGCGATTACCTTTGTCGTCGCGCGCGTGCTGCACGGCGTTTTGTATGTCGCGAATCTGGCGTCGTTGCGCTCGCTGGTGTGGTTTGTCGGCGTCGCTTGCGTGGTGTCGATGTTTTTCGTGTCGGTGAACTGAGGTCGCACGCGGACGTGGGTGCGTGCAACCTATGCGCATGACGCATCAGTCGAGTAGAAAAAGCAATTTGATTCATGTTGCGTCGCGGAATAAGATAATCGCTATCCCATTAATTCCGCCTCTGCCGACGCACCATGTCAGTCAAATCAATCACTTCGGAGCCACGGCGCCGCGCGCGCAATCCACTTGCTGCACTGACCGTCGTTACGTTGCTGACAGGGATTGGCGCCGGTCTCGGCGGTATGTTGCTCGCCTTGCTGCTGCACGGTATTCAGCACTTCGCGTACGGCTACAGCGTGACGCACGTAATCAGCAGCGAGAGTTTCCTGGAAGGTGTCACCGATGCCGCGCCTGAGCGGCGTGTACTCGTCCTGACGATGTGCGGACTCGTGGCCGGGCTCGGCTGGTGGTTGCTGTATCGCTTCGGGCGGCCGCTCGTCAGCATTCGTCAAGCCGTCAAATCCGACGATCCGCGTATGCCTGTGGCGAGCACTACCGTGCATGCGTTGCTGCAGATCGTGACGGTGGCGCTCGGCTCGCCGCTCGGACGCGAAGTCGCGCCGCGCGAGATCGGTTCGGCGCTGGCCGGCTGGCTCTCGCACCGCGCGGGCTTATCGGTCGAGCAGAGCCGGATCATGGTCGCGTGTGGTGCC
The DNA here is from genome assembly GCF_905221015.1 of Paraburkholderia nemoris. Lineage (NCBI taxonomy): Bacteria > Pseudomonadati > Pseudomonadota > Betaproteobacteria > Burkholderiales > Burkholderiaceae > Paraburkholderia > Paraburkholderia nemoris. Next base: position 190,815 of record NZ_CAJNBO010000017.1, read on the forward strand.
GGCGCCGGTCTGGCTGCCGTCTACAACGTGCCGCTCGGTGGCGCGGTGTTCGTGCTCGAGGTTCTGTTGGGCACGTTTGGCTGGAAGGCCTTGGTGCCTGCTGCCGTGACATCGGCCGTCGCGGCGCTGGTCGCGCAATTCGGTCTGGGCAACGAGCATCAGTACCTGGTGCCGTCGTTGACGGTGAGTACCTCGCTGATCGTCTGGTCTGTGGTGTGCGGTCCGATTTTCGGTGCTGCGGCGTGGGGCTTTACGGAGCTCACGAAACGCGCGCGTGCTGAGGCGCCGAAGGATTGGCGTTTGCCTGTGTTGTCGATGTTGAACTTCGCGATCATCGGCGTGCTGGCGATGCACTTTCCGCAGTTGCTCGGCAATGGCAAAGGGCCTGCGGGACTGGCGTTCGACGGCAACCTGACGATGGCGCTCGCGGCGATGCTGCTGGTGCTGAAGGTGGTGATCACCGCGAGTAGTTTGCGTGCGGGTGCTGAAGGAGGCTTGTTGACGCCTGGGCTTGCGAATGGCGCGTTGCTGGCGATCGTGCTCGGTGGTAGCTGGAGTCTGTTCTGGCCGGGCGCCTCTTCAGGCGCGTTTGCCGTGGTCGGCGCGACGGCGTTTCTGGCTGCTTCGATGCAGATGCCGATTACGGCGGTGGTGCTCGTTTTCGAATTTACTCGCGTGAGCCACGACTTTCTGATTCCGGTTCTGTTTGCCGTCGGCGGCGCTGCGTTGAGTTTTCAGGCATGCGCGAAGTGGGTGCCGGCGCTGCAGTTCAGTTCTGGTTTTAATTGGGGTGGTGCGGGCAAAGCGCGATAGGAGTTTTTGCCTTTGCTGGACAGCCCAAAAACAAAAAACCCCGTGAAGCGCTAAGGCTTGACGGGGTGCTTTGTTTCACTTGAAGAGGGGTGGTGCCCAGGAGAGGACTCGAACCTCCACGGTGTTGCCACCGCTAGGACCTGAACCTAGTGCGTCTACCAATTCCGCCACCTGGGCACGTCTTCAAGCTAGACCGCTATTTTAGCGCGATGATGCAGCGTGTCAATCCCTACATACAAACTGACTATCGCTTCATCAACCGCCCGGTTGTGTCGCGCAGCGAAGTAAAACTTCACTGCTCAATCACTGCCAACTCGCGTTGACGCAACCGTCCTGCTAACCACCTGATCCGATCGAAAAACCAGAATCGGACCACATAGCCTCACACAAAAAGTAAAGCCGCCGATGCGAAACATCAGGCGGCTTTACTTTTGAATCTGGTGCCCAAGAGAGGACTCGAACCTCCACAGTGTTGCCACCGCTAGGACCTGAACCTAGTGCGTCTACCAATTTCGCCACCTGGGCAGGTGATGAACAGCAAAGAACGCCATTATAGCGACAGATTCAGGGCTGTCAAGCGTTTCTCAAAACTCGCTTAAACATCGCCGCAGCGAGCCTGCATACGCCTCACAGCGACTATTGACGGGCCGCTTGGCGCACAAGACGGGTGTTAGAATGCCTCGCAGTAGTTCGTTGGCACGGTGCACACGCCCGTCGGACTCAGACTTGAACGAGCCGGACCCGAGCAGTCATTCCAGTGCAATCGCAAGTGCAACTTAAGCGCAAACCCAAGCGCCTCTTAAGCCCAGCCACATCGCCGACCGACGTCCATGCAACGAGAAAAAATCATCGACAAGCCCTTGAGCAAATTCCCGTATCCGATCCCGAGCCGCGAAGAAATCCTGGGCGTCCTGCGCACGAGTGAAGCGCCGCTTGCCGCGAACGACATCGCCGAAGCCCTGTCGATCAAGCGCCAGGAGCGCGAAGGATTTTTCAAGCGCTTAGGCGCCATGGAGCGCGACGGCCAGATCCGGCTCGATCAGCGCAATCTCTATCAGCTGACCCATCCGTCGAATTTCGTCGCGGGCCGCGTGCAGGGCCATCGCGACGGCTACGGTTTTCTCATTCGCGACGACGGTCAGGACGATCTGTTCCTGCCCACCGGCGAAATGCAGAAGGTCATGCACAACGATCGTGTGCTCGCGCGCATTGTCGGCTATGACCGTCGTGGCAGGCCGGAAGGGCATATCGTCGAAGTCACGGACCGCGCCAACAAGCGCGTGATCGGCCGTCTGCTCAACGAGAACGGCGCGCTGATCGTCGCGCCTGAAGACAAGCGCATCGGCCATGACATCCTGATCGCGCAGAACACCAAGAAGGCCAAGGTCGGCCAGGTGGTGGTGGTCGAGCTCACCGATTTCCCGAGCCGTCATTCGCAGCCGCTCGGCCGCGTGGTGGAAGTGCTGGGCGATATCGACGACCCCGGCATGGAAATCGAAATCGCGGTGCGCAAGTACGGCGTGCCGCACGAATTCAGCCAGTCCGCGCTCGACGAAGCCGCAAGGCTGCCCGACGAAGTCCGTCCGGTCGACGCGCGTCATCGCATCGATCTGCGCGACGTGCCGCTCGTCACGATCGACGGTGAAGATGCCCGCGACTTCGACGACGCAGTCTATTGCGAGCCGGTTCAGGTCGGGCGTGGCGAAGGCTTCCGCCTGATCGTCGCGATCGCGGACGTCTCGCACTATGTGCATCCGAAGAGCGGTCTCGACGCGGATGCGCTGGAGCGCAGCACCTCGGTGTACTTCCCGCGCCGTGTGATTCCGATGCTGCCGGAAAAGTTGTCGAACGGTTTGTGCTCGCTGAACCCGAACGTCGACCGTTGCGTGCTGGTGTGCGACATGATCGTCACCGCGCGCGGCGAAGTGAAGGCGTATCAGTTCTATCCGGGCGTGATGCACTCGGCGGCGCGGCTGACCTATACGGAAGTGGCCGCGGTGCTGAAAAACACCAAGGGTCCGGAGGCCGCGCGTCGCGCCGCCTTGCTGCCGCAGCTGCAGAATCTGTATGGCGTCTACAAGTCGCTGTTCGCCGCGCGCCAGAAGCGCGGTGCGATCGACTTCGATACGACCGAGACCTACATCGTCTGCAATGCGCAGGGCAAGATCGAACAGATCATTCCGCGCACCCGCAACGACGCACACAAGCTGATCGAGGAATGCATGCTGGCCGCGAACGTCTGCGCGGCCGACTTCCTCAAGCGCAACAAGCACCCGGGTCTGTTCCGCGTGCACGCCGGGCCGACCGCCGAAAAGCTCGAGAATCTGCGCACCTTCCTGCGCGGCATGGGCCTTTCGCTCGCCGGTGGCGACAAGCCGCACGCCAGTGACTACGCCGCGTTGATGGCGCAGATCCGCGAGCGGCCTGACGCGCAGATGTTGCAAACCATGCTGCTGCGCTCGATGCAACAGGCTGTGTACAGTCCGGACAACATCGGCCACTTCGGTCTCGCGTACGAGGCGTATGCGCACTTCACGAGCCCGATTCGCCGCTATCCCGACCTGCTCACGCACCGCGCGATCTACGCGATTCTGCAAGGCCGCAAGTATCAGCCGGAGCCGCCGCAAGGCGTCGAGTTGAACACGGCGCTGTCGCCGCGCGCCCGCGCGATGCAGCAGGCCGACGAGGAAAAACACGGCGTTCGCAACAAGTCGAAAGACGTGGCGATCTGGGAAGAACTCGGTCTGCATTGCTCGGCGAACGAGCGCCGCGCGGATGAAGCATCGCGCGACGTGGAAGCCTGGCTCAAGTGCTACTTCATGCGCGACAAGCTGGGTGAAGAGTACGGCGGCATGGTGAACGGTGTGACGTCGTTCGGCATTTTCGTGCAACTCGACTCGCTCTTTATCGAAGGTCTCGTGCACGTCACCGAACTGGGCTCGGATTACTTCCAGTACGACGAGATCAAGAACGAGTTGCGCGGCGAGCGTACCGGGATTCGTTATCGCCTGTCGGATCGGGTGCGGGTGCAGGTGAGCCGCGTCGATCTCGATGCGCGCAAGATCGACTTCCGCCTCGTGCGCGATACGCCGATCAAGCCGCCGGCTAGCCGTCCGGCTCTTGCCGACAAGGCGTCCGGTGAAAGCGGCGGCGCACGTGTACGCTCGTTGCCGCCGGTGGATGGCGGTGCAGGCGGCGCAACAGCGCCGGGCGGCCGGCGCAAGAAGGCCGCGCCGGCGCAAACCGCGGCCGTCAAGGAAGCGCGTGCGGCACGCGGCGCGGCGAAGAAACACGGTGGCGCGCCGGCCAAGTCGGCCTCGAAACCGCAGGCCCGCAAGAAGCGCTGAAGTCGTTTGACGGCTTGAACCGCGCGCATCGGGTACGTTAAAACGTACCGGTTGCGCGCGGTCTTCGTTTCGTCGCAATCAAGTCAGGTAGCGAAACACGCTATTCAGGCAACACAGTAAGCAGGTTCGCATTCATCACAGCAGCGCGCTTTCAGGGCGCGCTCAATCAAAGGTTTGTCAGTCATGTCACGTCTCAAGGTTCTATACGGTTTCCACGCAGTGACCGCACGTATGCGGCACGATGCGTCGACGGTCGAAGAGGTTTACTACGACGCCACGCGCAAAGACCGTCGCATGACCGAGTTCCTGCACGCGGCGAAAGATGCCGGCGTGCGTCTGATCGCCGCCGACGAAACGCGTCTGTGGGGCCTCTCGCATACCGAGCGGCACCAGGGCGTGGTGGCGCGTGCGGGCGATATGCCGCTCGCGCAGAATCTGGCCGAACTGCTCGACGGCATCAACGGTTCGCCGCTGATTCTCGTGCTGGACGGCGTGACCGATCCGCACAACCTCGGCGCCTGCCTGCGGGTGGCCGATGCGGCCGGCGCGCACGCGGTGATCGCGCCGCGTGACCGCGCGGTGGGCTTGAACGCGACCGCTGCGAAGGTGGCGAGCGGCGCGGCCGACACCGTGCCGTACATCACCGTCACGAATCTGGCGCGTGCGCTGCGTGAGTTGAAGGACGCGGGCGTGTGGGTGGTCGGTACCGCCGGCGAGGCCACCAAGAGCCTCTACGAGACCGAACTCGACGGTCCGGTCGCGCTGGTGATGGGCGCCGAAGGCGAGGGCATGCGCCGCCTCACGCGCGATACCTGCGACGTGGTCATGCAGATTCCGATGGCGGGTACGGTCGAAAGCCTTAACGTGTCCGTGGCGAGCGGCGTGTGTCTGTTCGAAGCCGTGCGTCAGCGCTCGGTGAAGAAGTAAACTCCGGTAAACTTGTCGTTTTTACTGCTCGCCTGCATTCCCCATGACCCAAGACGAACTCAAGCAACTGGTCGGCCAGGCCGCCGCCGACTATGTGAACGCCAACGTGCCGGAAGGCTCCGTGATCGGCGTCGGCACCGGCTCCACCGCGAACTGTTTCATCGACGCGCTGGCCGCCAGCAAGACCCGCTATCGCGGCGCGGTGTCGAGCTCGCTCGCCACTACCGCACGTTTGCAATCGCACGGCTTCAAGGTGCTCGATCTGAACGAGATCGAAACGTTGCCGGTGTATGTCGACGGCGCCGACGAAATCGACCACAGCGGCGCGATGATCAAGGGCGGCGGCGGCGCGTTGACGCGCGAAAAGATCGTCGCGTCGGTGTCGGACGTATTCGTCTGCATCGCCGATGCGAGCAAGGTGGTCGACACGCTCGGCAACTTCCCGCTGCCGATCGAAGTCGTGCCGATGGCGCGCACTGCAATCGGCCGCCGCGTCACCGCGTTGGGCGGCGTGCCGGTCCTGCGCGTGACGAAGGACGGTGCACCGTTCATTACGGACAACGGCAACGAGATCCTCGACATCAAAGGTCTGAAGATCGCCGACCCGCGTGCACTCGAAGCACAGATCAATGCATGGCCGGGCGTCGTGACTGTTGGCCTGTTCGCAGAACGCGGAGCGAATCTGTGTCTGCTCGGTACTGATACAGGCGTAGAGGCGATTCGCTACGCCCGTCGTTAAGGCTGCGTATTCAAGGCATCGCACGGCGTCGAGCGCGATGCCTTGCCTTGTCTTATGTTTCCGGCGGCTGTTGCTGCCTCGGTGCCGCGATCCGGCTCCCCCCTCCGAGCGTTCGGGCTCACTACATATTCGCCTGGTGGCGCGAGCGCGCAACCCCAATGCTTCCGCCGCCTGGCGCTGCCAACCTTCCCGGTCGTCTGCCCGTGCTCTCTTGTGCGCGCAGACCCCCAATCCGTTTGTTGCCCTCGCTATTTGACGTTCTGGTTGCGGCCCACATGCTGCGCTGGTTCCGCTCGACTCGCGACCATGGCGTGCTATCCGCGGCGGCGAACAGTGTCAGGCCTTGGCGGCTGATCGACAAGCACGCACTTTTTGCCGTTTCTCGATTGCGGAGTGTGGCCGCGCGCACGCACTGCTGACGACACTCCTTTTAAACTCGGTTTCGTGGCGTTGGACTGCTGCGCGTAGGGCGACATCGTGAAAGTGACGATTGCCGCCGACTGGCTCATGGCGTCAGCAGAAGCAGAAGGCGTGCGCAAACAGATAGTCGAGAGATATCGAAATGCCGATCCATCCGATCGGTTCGACATCTTCGAGCACTGTGCGCCGATCACGCCAAACGGGTTGGATTGATAAAAGTGATTTCGAATTGTTAAAAATTCGTCTTACTAAATAAATTGAGAGATGAGCAATAGCAATTGCCGTTACTTGCGGAGATGGAGTTATGAGAGAGCGGCACGGCATCACTGCGGGGGAGTCGCGTTACGGCATGGCTGGATTACCCAACACCGAAAGAATACGATCTTCTCAAAAGGAGAATTCAAAGAATATGAATGCCGATCGCCTTTTGGGCCAGGTCCCTGACATCGCTGAAGCTTGGGCTGCGTTGCAGAGCACGGTGTCTATCAAACCCATTCGCACCGAGCAGGAATACGAGGAGATGACGCAACTCGCGAATGCCCTGGCGAAATATCCCCAGGGTGACACGGGCAATCCGCTGGTGGATCTGCTCGGCGTTCTGTCCGCTCTGATCGACTGCTGGGAAACTCGTCATGTGGTTCTCCCCGGTGCAGAACCACGCGAAGTGCTACGCCACCTGCTGGAAACGCATGGTCTCAAGCAAAAGGACCTGGCGGATATCGCCTCCCCAACGGTGGTCAGCGATATTCTCGCGGGGCGCCGTGCGATTAGCAAGAAAGTGGCAAAGGCGCTAGCTGTGCGCTTTCGAACGGACGTCGGCGCATTTTTATGAGATCTCGCTAAATATAGAGAATCGCCGGTGCGAAGTGGGAAATGTGCTTTTGCTATATATAAACAATATTAATTCGCATGACTAATAAAAATAATATCAAAGGATAGTTTACTCGCATCCCCTGTTTTTCGGCGAGCGCCAGGCTTCTGCCACGGCGCTTTGGATTAAGTCGCCCGCCGGCTTTCATGATGTTACTCATCCAGATTGCGAACTTCGTCTAAACAACCTGGTTGGTGTGATGCCGCACGGAATGTATCCGGTCGAGGGCGTAGCGTATTGCTGTGGACTGAAGTACTGCTTACAAAGTGGATAAGACCGTGACGTGAAGCGACACGAAATGCACATCGAACCAAGGTGCAGACTCCCTCCGCGCTGGGCGCGCGTAGACGAGTCGAAGCCCTGGGCAGGCTGCCGTTCGCGATCGACACGGTGGCGGTCGAGGAGATATATCGGCGCGGACGACAGAGTGCGTCCCGCCGCTAGCGATGCGGGAGGCGAGATTTCCGTTGCTGGTCCTACGGCCGGTTCGACGGAAATCAGGCAGCCGTGGGCGGCGATGAGTCGGGAGTGATCGTCGCGGGGAACGTTAAGGTCTGGGGTAACAGAAATGTCAGTACTAGTCCATCGATTGACCGACATCGCACTGATCGTACTGGGTGCGTTTGGCGCGTTGCACTTGAACTTGCCGCAAGTGGGTCATCCACACGAGCTTGATCCGTCGCTCGTCGCGTTCGTTGCTGCCCTTGCCCTGTCCGTGTTTCCGGCTTGCGGAACCTACCCTGCGCGGCGTACGCGGGCGGTGTTCGGCCTTGCGAGCCGCACTGCATTCGCGTGGCTCGCTGTCCAGCTCTGCGGCCTTGGGTTGCTCTATGCAATTCATCGTGAGAATCAGTTGCCGTTGCAGTGGTTCCTCTATTGGACGCTCACGACCGGCATATCCCTGCTCGGCTCGCATACGCTCATCTTCGGCGAATTCAAACTTGCCCGTTTCGCGGGACTTCGGCTCGCCGGCACTTCGAGCTTCGATGCCGAAATCGATACGACGCCCCGCGAATATGGCCTGGACAGCGCTGGAGCTGTACGAAAGATCGTCAAGCGCAGCTTTGACGTCGTGGTCAGTGCGTTGTTGATAGTCGCGCTGCTGCCGGTCCTTGTTTTGCTCGCGGCGGTCGTGTTGAGCGACGGAGGTCCGGCCGTGTTCGGACACGTTCGTGTGGGGCATAAAGGGAAAAAATTTCGTTGCCTTAAGTTCCGTTCGATGGTTGTGAACGCAGACCAGGTGCTCAAGACCTTGATTGAAAACGATCCGCAGGCGCGTGCCGAGTGGGAACGTGATTTCAAGCTCAAGAACGACGTGCGGGTCACCCGTATCGGCCGGTTTCTACGCCGTACCAGTCTGGATGAGTTGCCGCAGTTATGGAACGTGATGCGCGGCGATATGAGCCTGGTCGGACCGCGCCCTATCATCGACCAGGAACTGGAGCGCTATGGAACAAACGTCATGTACTACCTGATGGCCAAACCCGGCATGACAGGCCTGTGGCAGGTCAGCGGCCGCAGTACGACGGACTACGCGACGCGGGTGTCCCTGGATGTCGCCTATGTGAAGAACTGGTCGTTGCTCCGGGACGTCGCCATTCTCTTTAGGACTTTCAAGGTGGTCTTCAAGGGGAGTGGCGCGTACTGAATCGGAGGTGACGGGTTGATCGAAGTGGGGCGGCTGGGTATCGCCAGCAAAAAGTAAGAAAAAATTCTACATAGTGGTGTGCGCGTTGCAACGGGGGCATCAGGTTGGACGCGCGACAGAGGGAGTAGCGATGATGTTACGCAACAAGTTGGGTTCGGAAAGGACCACGAACGCGCAAGAGTCAAACGTGTTGGTTGAAGAGCGAGCAGACCCGGTGCGCGATTCATTCAGGCGAACTCGTGCTGCAAGCTGCCGACAACAGGTCAGGGCCGCAGTCACCGGCGCTGTGCTGGCGGTATGCCTGGCAGGGTGTGCATGGTCACCGGGGATGTCATTCAGTCCCCCATCCGGAACGTCTGGTCCGGGACAAGCGGAGGGGGGCAGCGGTCTCGCCAGCAGCAGCGTGCGCGCGACGGCAGACGCTCACTCGGGTAAGGGTGTGGATGCGGTCCCCACGGGCAGCCTGATCGAAATCACCGACGATCTGGTCGAAAAGGAACGCGCCGAACGCTCGAAGGCGGTGCCTGACGAAGTCACGCAATTGTTCGCGAAGCCAGCGCCATACACGTTAGGGGCCGGCGACATATTGAGCATTGTCGTATGGGATCACCCTGAGCTGAATATGCCGGGCTCCTCGCCGTCCGCCGGACCTGAAGCGAACAGCGCAGGTTCGATGACCTCGGGCTATACAGTCGACTCGGGCGGCATGATCCAGTATGCCTATATCGGTCCACTCAAGGTGGCAGGGCTCACCGAAATGGAGGCGCGTGATCTGCTGACCCAAAAACTCAGCCGTTACGTGCGCCAACCTCAGGTGACGTTGCGGATTGAGACTTATCGAAGCAAGCGGATCTATCTGGACGGCGCAATCAGGAATCCCGGCGTGCAGGTTCTCAACGACATGCCGATGACCTTGCCCGAAGCCATCAATCGTGCCGGAGGATTTACGCCTACCGCGGACAGGTCGATGGTCGCAATTACGCGTGGCGACAAGACCGTGAATGTTGATATTCCCGGCATGATTGCAAAGGGCGTGAACCCCGACAACATCGAACTGCGCAGAGGCGATATGGTGCGCGTCTTCGCGCAGACCGACACGAAAGTGTACGTTTTTGGCGAAGTCCAACGTCCGGGGAGTTTGACGTTCAACAACGGTCGAATGAGTTTGAACGAAGCGCTAGGTGACGCCGGCGGCATCAGTCAAACCTCGGGAGATGCGTCGCAGGTCTTTGTCGTGCGCGGGCGCGACGTGGGTAAGCCGGTGGTCTTTCACCTGAATGCCGGGTCTCCGGCTGCGATGGCAACTGCGGATGGCTTTGAGCTAAAGCCAAATGACGTGGTGTTTGTCGATGCATCCGCACTTGTCAGATGGAGCCGCGTGATCGGTTTGATTGTGCCAAGTACACAGGCGGCAGCTGCTGGCCGGGCCATCGGTTACTAATGAACCAAAAATCTGTTTGGCCTGGCGGCAGTGCATCCGGCAGAGCGATTGCGAAAGCAGGCGTTGCCGGAACGTTGGGGAATAGGGGAGAAGGCACATGAATTACCATGACCCGTCAATTAATACCATAGATGTAGTCCCCGAACAGGGTGACCATCTTGGCGTCTTTCTGGACGTCCTGTATCAGAACCGCCGCATGATCGCGCTGATCACCGCGTGCTTTCTTTTTATGGGTGCGGCTTATGCACTGCTCGCGGCGCCGGTGTATCAGGCCGATATTCTGATCCAGGTCCAGGAGAATCCGAATGCCGCCAAGGACGCCTTGGGTGACGTGAAGTCGATGTTCGCCGTCAAGACGGCCGCTTCGGCCGAGATCGAGGTGTTGCGCTCCAGACTGGTGATCGCGGGAGCCGTGACCAGTGCGCAACTCAGCCTCAGCGCAACGCCGCGGTATTTTCCGGTAGTCGGCCGGTGGATTGCTGGCCACCTGAGTGATCTGGCCCACTCCGGCATGGGCGGCTATGCATGGGGTAATGAGCGGATCAACGTTTCGAAATTCGATGTGCCCGACGCGCTGCAAGGTGTGAAATTTATCCTGACGTTGCACAAGAACGGCAACTATTTGCTGAAGTACAAAGACATCGAGTTGCGCGGGCGCGTCGGTGAACTGTTACACGCTGAAACGGCCGAAGGGCCCGTGGATCTCATCGTGGACCAGATTGTCGGAAAGCCGGGCGTCGGCTTTGAACTTGTTCGGACTTCGGAGCTTTCCGCGATTCAGACTGTGCAATCGGGCCTGTTGATTTCGGAGAAGGGTAAGGAATCTGATGTGATCGGCGTAGCTCTGGAGGGCACCGACCCGAAAAAGATCAGCGCTATTCTCGATGCGATCGGTACGGCGTATGTTCGGCAAAATGTCTTGCGTACTCAGGAAGAGGCACAGAAGTCGATCACATTTCTCGATGCTCAATTGCCTGAACTGAAGTCCAAACTGGAGGTCGCGGAAAGCGAGTTCAACGCATTTCGGGCGAAGAACGGGACAGTGGACCTTAGCGCGGAAGCAGCCGCGCTTCTGCAACGGTCGACCCAGGCGAAAAGCAAGGTCGCCGACCTTGAGCAGCAGCGAGCATTGCTTCTCGCGCGGTACACATCGGAAAACCCGGCAGTGATCGCCGTCAACGACCAATTAAGCGAAGCTCAGAGGGAGGTTGGAAGCATTGCTTCCGTGACCAAGCAACTGCCGCCGATGGAGCAGAGCCTGCTGCGGCTGCAGAGAGAGGTTCAGGTGGATACCTCCATCTACACGAACCTCTTGAACACCCGTGAGCAACTGCGTCTTCTCAAAGCGGGGAAGGTGTCGAATGTGCGATTGGTGGATACCGCTATCGTGCCGGATAGTCCGATTCGGCCGAAACGCGTGCTTGCGATTATCGGAGCCCTGATGGCGGGCCTGTTCGCGAGCGTCGTGTTGGTATTGCTCAAGCGAAGGCTCTTTGACGGCGTCACCATTCAGAACGAAATTGAAGCCGGCACGGGGCTGTCCGTGTACGCGACGATTCCTCGCAGCAGAGTACAGGAAACGCTGACCCGTAGTCTTCCACGCAACACCGATACAAATCTTGTGCTGGCGCATGCAGCGGCGGGCGATGCAGCGATCGAAAGTCTGCGAAGCTTTAGAAGCGCGCTTGAGTTTGCTCTCGTCGACGCACCGAACCGGATTGTCCTGCTTGCCGGGCCGACGCCCATCGTGGGCAAGTCATTCGTCTCGGTCAATCTCGCGGCGTTGATCGGGGCGTCGGGACAGCGCGTGCTGCTGGTCGATGCTGATCTGAGAAGGGGTACGTTGCACCAATATCTTGGGGTTCCGTGCAGCCCAGGCATTACCAATATCGTGACGCGTGGGCGGACGTTCGAAGAGGCGGTACATCGCGATATTCTGCCAGGCGTCGACTTCGTTGCGAACGGAGGATACATACAAAACGCGAGCGAAATTCTCAAGCATCGGAACTTCCTCGCGTTTGCCCAGCAGGTAGACAGCGAATACGACGTAGTGCTGATCGACGCGCCGCCGATTCTTCCAGTTGCCGACTCAGGTATTGTGGCTTCGATCGCGGGAATGGTGTTCGTGATTGCACGACACGGCGTGACAACGGTGGAGGAACTGCGCGAGTCGACGCGCAGGTTCGAGCAGATCGGTGTGCCGATTCGCGGTGTCATTTTCAACGACGCGATGTCGAGACCAGGTCGCTACGGGAAAGCGTACGCCGCCTACGGATATTCCAGCTACGCCTCCGGAGTACCCGGCAAGGGGACTGAGGCCTGACATTGCAAGGGGGCGTGAGCGCGCAGTTTGAGTGTCGGTACGCGATTCAGCAATTAGCGGAGCTGATTCGCGGACGGACGCCGTACGGGGCGATAGGCCCGTACGCCTGTGGCTCGTCGCTTGAATCGGCCGCCTTGGGGATAACGGTCAGGCGCTGGCCAACGCGTTCAGGTTCCCGGTGTGTCCGCGAGTGTGACTTCAAGCAGAATGACGTGGTCGGGTACGTTCACGGTGAGTTGGCGCAAATTGCGATGGCTGGCGAGCGGCGCCGCCGAAACGAGCGGATCGTACAGGTCGACACGGCTTGCTTTCACGCCGAAGTCAAGTTCGACAGGGGCAGGCGGGCTGGTGAGCGGTGTCCCCGCCGCCCGGTCCCAGATCGGCGTTTCGTTCCATAGCGCTATCACGAAGCGACCATCCTTTTTCTGCAACAGAAAACTGTTCGCCGATACCGGCATTTCGGAGAGTGTATAAGCGAGCGTGCCACGCGCCGCGCCGGTTGTGTCGTTCGCGCGCAGCGTCGTGCCAGCGTTCAGGATCGACGTGAGATTGCGAATCGCATGGGCCACCTGTTTGGGACTATTGTCGTTGCGAAAGAGTCCGTAGTGCATTTCGCCGCTCTTGTTCTGCGGATCGGGTTTCTGGTCGAGCAGTTCGTAGACAAAGGTCCGTTTTACGCCCGCCGCAGCCGCGTCCATGTAGCCGTTGAGAACACCCTTGGCCTGGGTCGGCTCGTCGACGCCGAGCATGTACCAGCCTGCCTGAGGCATCGAGAAGTAGCCGAATTCGGTGATGACGAGCGGCAGCTGAAACTTCTTGACGGCATCAATGGCCGAGCCCATCCACCTGTCGCCGTTCGCGTTATAGGTCGGTTGTTCGCCGTTTTGTGGGTAGACATGCTGATTCGCGTAATCGGCGGAATCTGCGCGCGTCTCGACTGACTTCTCGTCGTAGCCGGTGAGATCGTAGACATGCACGCCCTTGAGTTCCGGCGTGGCGTGTACACGTGCGTAGATCTCGCGCTGCACGGCGAGCCCGGCAGCGGTGCCCGTGAGGCCGTGGTAGGGGATCGGCCAGTTGTTGATCTCGTTGAAGCCTTCGATGGCTGTGACACTGCCAGGCACTACGACATTCAATTTCGCAGCCTGTCCGATTGACTCCGCAAAGTTCGAGCCCGTCAGGAAGTTGAATTTGACGCCGTGTTGCGCGAGATAGACATAGCTTGAAAACGGCGGACTGCCGCCGGGCGCATAGTCGCGCACGTGGTGGATGCCGAGCCATGCCAGATCGTCGGCGACGTTACGCACATTGACATAGGCGCCATCGGTATAGTTGACGTGGGTAATGACAGCAAGTGTCTCGATGAAGGTGTCGGCAGGCATGGCTCGCGCAGCATCGCTGGCTTGCACCGTCGATACGCACGCGAGCACGCAGATGCCTGCTGCGACGCTTTCGGCGGCGCGTGTGCCGAACCACCTGTATGTTTTCGTCCGGTTCGCGGATCGCGAACCGGACGAGACGGCTGTGTTGGCGGGCAGGATACGGGGGGGTGCTACGGGATGCTTCACGGCGGATTCCTTGCGTGAGAGGGCTGCCGGCTCCGTGCGCGTTGCGCCATGCCGGCATCTCGATGGTTTGGCCTCTGCTGGAGAGGCATTCAGAGATCATCTTGATACGTTGTTGCGTCCTTCGTGTGTGCGACGGCGAACGGATAGGACGTGACATGCTGCGCGAAGGCGTGGGTCTCTGAGGCAAAGGGATGTCCTGGCCCGCCCGGTCCACTGCGGTGGGCTGCGGTTCCGGTTGACCTATTGCATTGCCGACGAACGGAGCCCGGTGTGAAAACTGGCGTTGCATGAGCGACGGCGAACATTTTTCTGGCTGCGGGTCGGTCACACTCTGGGCCATATGACCTGTATGACGCGGTCTGTCGAATCTGGTTGTGTGCCGCGGTGACTTTGCGCACGCGTAACGACGTACCTTGAGCGATGCCCCGGAACCCGCCGATGAAACCCCTGCATACTCCGAATCTGGTAATCAATGGCCGTTTTCTGGGGCGCCGCGCGACGGGCGTCGATCGCTTCGCATTCGAGACCATTCGTGCGCTTGATCAGTTGATCGAACTTGACGATCCGCTCGTCGCCGGACTGAGGACCGAAATCGTCGTACCCGAAGCACTGGCCGGCATGGTCAATCCGTTTCGGCACGTCGGGCTGCGGGGGAGCGGAAAAGGCGGCGGCCTGCGCTGGGAACAACTCGCGTTGCCACAGGCGGCATCGGGCCGCCTGTTGCTCAATCTCTGCAACTCCGGGCCGCTGATGTACGGCCGTCAGGTGACGGTGCTGCACGACGCGGCGCCCGCACGCGTGCCCGACAGTTACAGCCGTTCCTTTGTCGCCTGGTACCGCCTGATGGCACCACGCATCGGCCGGGTATCGCAGCGCGTGCTCACCGTGTCGGAATTCTCGCGGCGCGAGTTGTGCGACGCTTACCGGATTCCCGCCGGCAAGATTGGTGTCGTGCCGGAGAGCGGAGAGCACATGTTGCGTGTGCAACAGGATCAAGGCGCAGTGGAGTCCACGCTGAACGGACGTCCATTCGTGCTGGCGGTGGGAAGCCTCAACCGGCACAAAAATTTCCGTCTCGTGGCCGAGGCCGCACACCTCATCAACGATGCGCAGTTCGACATCGTGGTGGTGGGCGGCGGGGATTCGCGGGTGTACGGAGCGGGCCGGGATGCGTTGCCCGCGTTCGTGAAACACCTCGGTTACGTGAGTGACGGCGAGTTGGCGGCGCTGTACCGGCGCGCGGCGTGTTTCGTGTATCCGTCACGTTATGAGGGCTTCGGGCTGCCGCCGGTCGAGGCGCTGGCTCTCGGCTGTCCTGTCATTGCTTCGAGGTTGCCGGCCGTGCTGGAAGCGTGTGGCGATGCCGTGCTCTACACCTCGCCGGATGATCCCGCGGAACTGGCGCACCTGCTTGAACAGATCACCAGCGACGCCGCGCTGCGTGCGAGTCTGCGCGAGCGGGGCCGTGCGCGTACTGCGGAACTGACCTGGCGTGCCACCGCCGTCAAGCTGATCGAGGAGATATCGCCGTGGCTAATGTAACGCTTGCCGCAACCCTTGCAAACGACACACGTCGCTTCGGCCGGGTAGCCCTCGTGCATGACTGGCTCGCTGCGTATGCGGGTTCGGAAAAGGTGGTGGAACAGATTCTTCAATTGTTTCCCCATGCCGATCTCTACAGTATCGTCGATTTCTTCCCGGAGTCGCAGCGGGGCGTGCTGGGCGGAAAACGCGCCCATACTTCGTTCATTCAACATTTGCCGCGGGCGCGCAAATCGTTCCGCAGCTACCTCCCGCTTATGCCGCTGGCGATCGAGCAGTTCGATCTATCGGCCTATGATCTCGTGATTTCGTCGAGCCATGCTGTGGCCAAAGGCGTGCTGACCGGGCCGCATCAGGTGCACGTGAGCTATGTGCATTCGCCGATTCGCTATGCGTGGGATCTCCAGCATCAATATCTGGCCGAAGCCGGCATGCAGCACGGCATGAAGAGCTGGATCGTGCGTCTGCTGCTTCATTACATGCGTATCTGGGACCATCGCACCGCACACGGTGTGGACGCATTCGTCGCTAATTCGGCCTTCGTCGGAAGACGCATCCGGAAGGCCTATGGTAGTGACGCCACCGTTGTCTATCCACCTGTCGATGTCGAGCGGTTCGAGCTTGGCACGCAGCATGAGGACTTCTATCTGATTGCCTCGCGCATGGTGCCTTACAAGCGGATTCCGCTCATCGTCGAAGCTTTTGCGGCGATGCCCTCGCGGCGTCTCGTGGTGATCGGCGACGGCCCCGATTTCGCGCGCGCCAAAGCATGCGCGACGCCCAACGTAACGCTGCTCGGTTATCAGCCCGATGCAGTGCTGGTGGACTACATGCAACGCGCGCGCGCGTTCGTCTTCGCCGCGGAAGAGGACTTCGGCATTTCGGTAGTCGAAGCACAGGCCTGCGGCACCCCGGTCATCGCGTTGGGCCGTGGAGGTGTGCGGGAGATCGTCGTCGATTCTGCGGATCCGGAGCGCGGCACGGGGCTTTTCTTCGATGAGCAGAATGTGGCGTCCATCGTCGATGCGGTGGAGCGTTTCGAAGCGCGCCCGCTGTTTCGCGGGGAAGTCTGCCGCCGCAATGCCTTGCGCTTTACGGCGGAACGTTTCAAACACGAATTCATGGATGTCGTGGAACGCGCGATGCATGACAACAAAGGGTTTGCCGATACAGCGCCGGCGCTCCAGTACCGACGCTCCGCATGAGACGGCGCAGCAACAAGATCGTTCGCGCATGAGCGTGCGGTGAACGGATAGGGGTTCAAGCAAGTGGAACTGACAATATTCGGGATCATTGTGTTCGTCACTGGAATGGTGGCGCTCTACACATCGCATCGCGCAGTGATTTACGGAATGGCTGTCTACTCGCTGTTCGGTTGTGCGCTCGCGTTGGGATTGGGCGGTGTCGGCATCTTGCCGCCGCAACTCTTTCTCGCATTCTTCGCCTTGAGGGCTTTCAATCTTGTCGGCGGGAAGAAGCTTGGCGATGCGTTCTCGATGGACAAGCCGGGTTTCTGGCTGCTCTGCAACTGCCTGTGGGCAAGTGTGGGCGCCATCCTGCTGCCGCGCCTGTTACTCGGTACGACGTTCGTGTTTCCCGTCGATCGCAGTACCGACTTGATACTGCTACAGCCGCTCCGCCCCGTCTCGGGCAATCTGTCGCAGGTGGTGTATTGCATTGGCGATGTCGTGGTGTATTGCTGCATGTATGCATTTCTGAAATGTCGTGGCGCGTACAGGACCTTCGCGAACGCGATCTTCCTGCTCACCCTGCTCGACGTGCTCGCAGGCGTCATCGATGCCGTTTCGCACATTGTCGGCATTGATGTTCTTTCGCTCGTCAAGACAGCACAGTTCGCCGATCTGAGCGGTGAAGAATTGGGCGGACTGGTGCGTATCAGCGGCACGTTCAGTGAGACTTCCGCGTTTTCAACCTTCACGCTGCCGCTCTTTGTCTTTTGCCTCAATCTATGGCTGGTCGGGTGGCGTCCGAAACTGGCCGGCGCACTTGCTATCGCAACGGGTGCACTGATGCTGCTGTCCACTTCGGGAAGCGCTTATGTCGGGATGGCTGGGTATCTGGTCGTATTGGTGTTCAGCAGGCCTCATCTTGTCACGCGTGACGCTGCTGTGCGCAAGCATCGCATGTGGATCATCTCTGCTTGCATGGCCGTGCTGGGTGCGATCTACGTCATACTCTTCCTGCCGGCGGTGGTGGATACGCTCGGGCAATTCGTCGACGCGGCGATATTGAGCAAAGCTGGTAGCTCATCCGGCGTTGAACGAATGAGTTGGAACACTCAGGGCATGACCAATTTCTTCGATACCTATGGGATAGGCGTCGGATTGGGCAGCATTCGCGCATCGAGCTTCCTGGTGGTACTGCTGGGGAGTCTGGGTATCGTGGGTGCGGTCTGCTATGGGATGTTCGTTGGCAAGTCTCTGCTCTCGCCGATGCCAGCCCATTACCCAATCACGGAACGCGCCGTCTGCTACGCGGCTCGGCATAGCATGATCTCGGCATTGATCGTCGCTTCGACTTCGGCTGGGGTGTTCGAGCTGGGTTCGTGTTTCTACCTGTTTGCGGCCGCAGCGGGGGCACTCTCGCCGCTTGCGTCAAGACGCGTATTCAGGCGTCAGGGACGGGTTGCCTCTTCTGATAATGTTTGGTCCAGTCGCAACGTAGAGGCTGTCGAAGCTCTGACGCAGCCGAAGCGCAGTCGCTAGCGTTCTGGCGAAGAGAAGTGTGGGAGAGAGTGGAGTGCGCCAGATCTTTTGACCCGGCGCGACGGCTTGGCGAGGGTTACTCGACAAGCCGCGGCCGGTACAGGAAGAATGCCGGCTTGCAATCTAACGCTATCGTCTTATGTTCGATAGTTTTCATAACTTTGCCGCTCGTTCAGGTGTCAGCCTTCCTCGTACGAAGTCCCACAGGCCGATCAGATTGCCGCTCAGACGACCCCGGCGATCGACCCAAGGCTCCGGTGCAAAACTTCGTACAATATTGCTGGCAACATTTCGCAGAACGTGGTCGAGCGCAACGCGCAAAGGCATCGTTTTCTTTCTCACCAGATAGAGTGGATTGATGACCTGCGAATAACCGAGCTTGCGCCCAGACACCCTCCCACGCTTGGCTCCCAGGTGCACTCCGAGTGCGGTATTAACGCGAACGACACGACCGCCGAGATTCCATATCTGGCCTCCGAAATCACGATCCTCCTGCCAGCCATAGAGAACAAGGCGCTCATCAAAGCGGAGGCCTGCAATGCTGCGGGCTCGAAACGCCATATTGCACCCGTAGGGAGCACCCGCCGGAGTTGCAATCAATCTTTCCGGGGTTTCACTCGTCCCGGCCAGGATAGCCCGTCCTTCTTCGAACGAATAACCCGGCCCATGGATGCCATCTGCGAGTACCGTTCCGGTAATGCAGGCGATAGAGGGATCGCTATCCAGGACTTTGAGGATTTCCGCAATCCATGTGCTATGCATCAGGAAATCATCGTCCAGGAAGATCACGACGTCGAAGTCGTCCGGCACATGATTCAATGCGGTATTGCGTTGCGCGGAACTGCCAGGCTTCCCCTTGATCACGAGCATTCCGGGTTGGCTTGCAAGGTCGCCAATATCCTCATCCGATACGCAAGAGACAATGATCAGATCCGGCTTGACAGTCTGCAGATCGACGAAGGCGACGACATGCTTAAGGAGCTCGGCACGGCCCCGCGTGGCGAAGATCAGGCAAACTTTTGATTGCTTGCCGGCAGAGGGGCCTCTGTCGTGGCTTATTTTCACGGTTTCCATCCTCAGTGTTTCCGTCCTCAGTGTCTATGCTGGGGCCAACTGCCGTTGTCTGGCCTCGGGCTGAAAGTTGCGGATGCCGCAAGCAATTCCAGCCACCATGTAGAAGGCATGGTATTGGTCTCGCAGACGCAGCACTGCTACCTACCGCACACGCAAATACACGCATCTCGGGCGCTCGCGAATCGTCTCCCGTATGTGCGGTGCGCTACACAGGGTGCGAGAGCGTTTGGGATGTATGTGCTTGCGTGGTGTAGGTAGCAGTGCGCGTATGGCGAGCCGATACCATGTACCAGCAGCCTGAACGGCGCGCTGCGTCGCGCGTCGTCATCGAGCGGATTTGCCGTTGGCCAGGCTCGCAGCCACACGGACATTCGAGGGGAGACATCGATGAGCGTCACATCGCGCAAGCCTGTACAGGCTTATCGGCCGGACATTGATGGATTGCGCGCGGCCGCAGTTATTTCAGTGGTCATTTTCCATGCGTTTCCTGGGGCACTGGCGGGTGGCTTCGCCGGCGTGGATATCTTCTTCGCGATCTCCGGCTACCTGATTTCGCAGCACATCATCGAGACGCTCGATCAGGGACGCTTCAGCCTCATTGACTTCTACGCGCGGCGTATCAAGCGCATCTACCCGGCTCTCATCACCGTGATGGTCACCAGTCTCGCGGCTGGCATCGTGCTGATGGCGTCGGGTGAACTCAAGCAGCTCGCATCGGATGCACTCGCGAGCGTCGCGTTCGTCGCGAACATCTACTTTTATATGACGCGAGACTACTTTTCGCAGGGGGCATCGACAAGCGCGCTCCTGCATCTGTGGTCGCTCGGCGTGGAGGAGCAGTACTACATCATCTGGCCGATCGCGCTCTTTCTGCTCTGGCGATTCGTGAGTCGGCGCGTGGCGACAATTGCGATCGCCGCGGGCATCGTTCTGTCACTTGCCAGCAGCATCTTCCTGAGCGGTACGCACGCCATCGCGGCATTTTATCTGCCGGTCACGCGTTTCTGGGAATTGCTGTTTGGCTCCGCGCTTGCATGGGTGGAGTTTCATTCCGGCGAACACCGCACCGCGCTTGCAAGGGATACGGCGTTGGCATGGCGCTTGACGCTGCGCGATTTCGCCTCGCTTGCAGGCGTCGCCCTCATTGCCGTCAGCCTTGCGTTGTTCGATCCGAAGATTGTGTTTCCGGGCTGGCGGGCGGCACTACCCGCCGGCGGCGCCACGCTCATCATTGCCGCAGGCCCGGCGGCCTGGTTCAACCGCCGGGTGCTTGCCCTTAAGCCGTTGGTCTACATCGGACTCATCAGCTACCCGCTTTATCTCTGGCATTGGCCGATACTGGTCTTTCTGCATCTTTTGAGTGGCGGCACGCCGACGGCGACGATGTTGGTCGCCGCCATCGTCGTCGCTTTTGCGTTGTCTTCCATCACACTCAGCTTTATCGAGACGCCCGCGCGCTTCAGCCGCACGGCGCGGTACCACCCGGTGCGTGCTGCGAGCGTGCTAGTCGCGATGATGACGGGCGTTGGCCTGTCCAGCTACGCGATTTCGAGCGATAACGGCTTGCCGGACCGTTTTCCAGACGCGAGCTTCGGCGCGCATCAGCAACACTGGGTACTCACTGACACATGCAAGAAGACCTTCCCGGGTTCGGAATTCTGCGTCATTCCCGCGCCCAACGGACGTCCCGAGGTGGCGCTGCTCGGCGACAGTCATGCCAATCACTTGTACGAAGGGCTGCAGCCGGCATTGGCATCCAACGGGATTGGGCTGTTTGCGGTCGGTAGCGGCAACTGTCCGCCGTTCTCCGGCGTTGACATTTACCTTGGCGAGCACGTCAAGCATTGCGCGGCGCTGTTCGGCGGCGTGCTCGATTACGTCGTGAAATCGTCCGACATCCGTTCGGTGGTGCTGTCGAGCTACGCCATTTCGTCGATCACGGGCGGCTTCGACTACGGTCAGGGTGGCTATATCCGTCTCGTGGCTGCGGGCGGCGGTCGGGCGAATCCGACGCTGGGCCAGCGTGACGAAGAGAGCAACCTGGACGTCTATCTCGCCGGTCTTGAACGCACCTTGGGCCGGCTTACCGCTGCGGGTAAGCACGTGGTGTTCGTGCTCGACACGCCGGAGCTGGATTTCGATCCCAATGCCTGCGTACGCCGCCCCGTGCAATTTTCCGTGCGCTCGCCCTGCGCGGTCCCACGCGCAAAAGTGGAGAAGCGGCTGAGGGCCGTGCAAACGCGCATCCGAGCGGTGCTGGCCAGGTTTCCCGACGTAAAGGTGTTCAATCCGGTTCCGCTTCTGTGCGACTCGCAGAATTGCTACGCGCGGCAGGGCGGGGAGTTTATGTACGCGGACCGGGATCACTTGACGTTCGATGGTTCGCGCTACGTCGTTAGGTGGCTCGTGCGAGACATCGAGGGCGGGGGGCAAATCTGAGTGCTCCTGCCACGCATGAGCAGCTTCGATCTCGAACAGGGCGGCATAGCTGGAGTCGCCAACTGAGGTGAGGCCGGTTCGCGCCGGCTCCGATCACTTTTGATTGCCGCCAGTGCCAACCTCTCGCCAAGGTTCGCCAGTCAGCTCGCGTCCTGTTTGACGGGCACGTTGCGGGCCCGGGCTTCATGAGTGGCCATGACCGGCTGGTTCAGTCCTGCGTGGCCTGTTCCACGCAACGGTATCTTCGCTAGCCGCTGCAATAGCCGGCGCGCGTTCTTGTGCAGCGGTCGGTCGACGAACCAGTAGAGTATGCCACCCACCGCTGTCGCCAGGACAATGATGGCCGCCACGCCGATGGGCGCAGTGGCGTCAAAATCATTGATAGCCCTCGGCAGCAGTTTGCGCGCTGCTTCGACACAGTATGGATGGCTCAGGTAGACGGCATAACTGGCATTGCCGACGAATATCGCGCCACGGGTCAACAGGCCAGACCCCATCTTCGATTCGAGACTCAGACTGCCAATGACCATCAGGAACGCCGGAATACCGTAATACAGCAACGGGATATTCGCCATCGCGTGCCAGTCCACGAATGCCATCCATGCGTAGGCTCCTGCCACGATACAGCCCGCAAGGACCGGTATGATCCGGACCCCGAGCCTCCAGAGCCAATAACTCGCGAAGCCGAGCGGGAACTCAAATACGCGCTGATAGGAGTAGAACGTGGCAATCGCGCCGTGCGAGCCTGAGGCCTTTAATGCGCAAAAGATTGCGAAGATCAATGCCGACGCGAACAGCAGTCGATGGCGGCGCATCAGTATCAGCGACACTGCCGCAACCACGTAAAACATCATTTCGTAGTTCAGCGTCCAGCCGACGAACAGCATCGGGAAAATTTCGCCGCTTTCCTTGCGGTAGGGAATGAAAAGCAGCGACTTGAGCAGGTTTCCGAAGTTGGCCCTCGTTGAATTGAACAAAGACGGGGCGATGAGGGTGCCGGCTAATACGCTGAATGTCAGCAGCCAGTAGAGCGGCACGATTCGGGCAATGCGGTCTGCGAGAAAGCGCCCTACGGTCATACCGGGGCTATCCAGCACGAGTGCGATCACAAACCCGCTGAGCACGAAGAAAATGTCCACGCCGAATTCGCCGAACGTGTGTCCGGTCGGCGCAAGGATGTGAAAAAAGATGACCGTCGTGGCCGCAATTGCGCGCAGCACGGTAAGGGAGTGGAGCTTGCTCATGTCTGGCTCGCAGTCTGCGTGTTCGACAATCCCGACCGGAGCGGACGCTCTGTGTCGGCGCGGTCATTCAGACATCGCACGGGGAGGGAGTGCCCGTTGCCATGCCGCGTGATCATTGGCTTTGCGCCCACCGTCGCGTGTAGTTGCGTATCGACGCGACCAGCTCGAGCACACGTGCGTAGAACCGAGGTTCGGTGCGTGCGCTCCACGCGAGCGAGACGGCTGTCATACCGAGCCACACCACGATGCTTGGCCATGTGAGTGGAGCGAAGACGAGTGTGCCGACATACGCTGCTGTGACGATCAGCGCCGGCAGGGCCAGCATGCGTGTTGGCCGCGCATCCAGACGCGCGGCATGGAGCACCAGCACGCCGTCGACCAGGTTGCGCGCGCTCCACGCGAGCGCTGCGCCCAGCACGCCAAAGTGTTGCAGCATCCACCACAGCAAGGCCAGGAACGGCAACATTTCATAAGCCTGCAAACGCGCGACGATGCCTGGCCTGCCCGTTGCCTGCAGGTGGCAGGCAGCGATCCATGCGAGGGAGTTGATCCAGATGCCAACGAGAATCGTCTCACCAACCGACGCGGCACGTGAGGCGAATTCCTGGCCCACCCACAGTGAGAGAAAGGGATGCATGAGGAATATGCCGAACACCATCATCGGCGTGAGTGCGGCGGCGAGGCCGCGTATCGCGCTGGAGGAGAGCGCCACGCCGCTCGCGGCGTCGAGTGCCGAGAGGCGCGGAAATAGCGTCCGGGAGATGACGGATGGAAAAAGTCGCGCGCGCGCGGCGAGATTGAAGGGCACCTGATAGTAGGTGACTGCCTGCGGCCCGAGCGCGTGGCCGATCATGAGGCGGTCGGCGGTCTCCAGCAGCGGCTGCGCCAGGCTCGTCACGCTGATCCACGCGCCGTAGGAAAACAGTTGGCCGACCAGGTCGCGGCGTGGGCCGCTGGCGAGGCGCAACGGAAAGACGCGCCAGACCGCGAATGCCGTCACCGTCAGCGCCGCTACCCCGGCCGCTAGCGTGCCGAACACCAGATAGCGCAGATTCGGCCCGAAGACGAGCGCCGCCCCGAGCGGCACAAGCTGATACATCAGCGTGACCGGGAGTGTTACCGCGTTGAGCGTGCCAAAGCGCTCGCGCCCCACGAGTGCGCCGTTGAACACGAAAATGAGATTCGAGAGCGGCACGAGACAGGCTACGTAGGGCAATGCGGGCAACAACTCGACGCGCAGGGCCTCACCCATGTCGAAGTACGCGAGCAGCACGTGCATGAGCGCATACAGTGCTACGCCGCCCACGAGACCCAGTGCTGCGTTGAGGATCATCGCTGTCCACAGGACTGCTTCGCGCTCGCGGTGTGGCGCATCGCCGAGTTGCGCGATGCGGTTGGACGTCGCCGAAGACAGCCCCAGATCGAGAAAGCCGAAATAACCCTGCACCATCCAGACGATGGCGAGTACACCGTAGCGCGCCGCACCGATGTGGTGGAGATAAATCGGCGTCGTCACGAGCGCAACGAACATAGGCAGGATCCCGCCCATGAAGTTGAGCGTGGCGCTGCGTTTAAGACTGGGTTTTGCGGTCATGGGGTACTCCAGTGCGCGACTTGCACATTCTGACCGAGGCAGGTGAGAGCGTTTGTGTGTCCGCGTACGGAGAGACGGGGTTTAAAGGTTAAATCTATCGAGGCATGTTTTGCGTGCGGTAGCCAGCAGTGCTGCGTCTGCTACACCAATAGCATGCCCTCTCATATGCTGGCTGGAATGGCTTGCGGCTAGTCAAGCGCTGACGAGAGAGGCCTTGGACTTCGGGTTCTGCCGCGCTTGCGACGTTGTCTAACCCTTTGGATTTACAACAATGATCCCTTCTGCCGACGCTCTGCTGACCGTTGATCAAGCCGTCTACAAGACCGCCTTCAACAATACACCGTTCAGTTTCAAGCACTGTCTGCATCAGCTGTCGATGTTCCAGCCGGCGGCACTAGCGGAGTTGGCGAAGAAGTATGGTGGGAAACCTGCGGATTATTACGTTTCCAATTCGGCTCCCACGCCGGGGACCCGATTCTTCGATGTCAAATCAAAAACGTCGAAGCCGGATGAGGCGCTTGCTCAGCTTGCCACGGGGCCGACGCGCGTGCTTTTGAAGCGGCCCGAGAATTATGACGCCGGCTTTCGGGAACTGTTGGACAAGCTGTTCGAAAAAGTGATCGAACTACGCGGCGGTCTCAACGGTGAAAAGGTCGTGCGGCTCGAATCGGCCATCTTCGTCAGCTCCGCCTCCTCGACCACGCCGTTCCATTTCGATCCGGAAATCAATCACTTCTTCCAGATCGAGGGCGACAAGCACTACCATGTCTATCGTCCCAGTGCCGTTCGGGAAGATGAACTCGAGGATTTCTACGTGCAGGGCATAGTCGAGATCGGCCAGGTGGATCTGGCCACGCGAGACAAGAGCCTCGAACATGTCTTCGACCTTGTGCCCGGTAGTGGTTTTCACCAGCCGCAGGACGCGCCCCATTGGGTTCAAACCGGCGCGGAACGCAGCGTTTCCTATGCGTTCGTCTATGAGACCGACGCGAGCCGGGCCCGTGGCCGCATCCTGGCCGCCAATCACGTCCTGCGCAAACTCGGAGTAAATCCTCAGCCGCCCGGTGCGAACGCCGGTACCGACAATGCGAAATCATCGGTAATGAGGGTTGTTGTTCCCGTCCGCAGGCGTATCGTTCGCAATCTGAATCGGGGCCGTTGATCTGGCATTGCAGTCGTCATTTTCTCGTCTGACTCGATGGACTGAACCAACCAGAAGGTGCGCTAGCGCACCGAACCCCTGAAAGCTGGGTTTGATAGGCTTGGCCTCCGGTGTACGATTTCTACAGATTCCACGCAATTGGGCGGCGTTCGGATTTGGCACTAACGGATCTCGTTTTCCCCACGGTTATCGGACTATAAGGAGCGATCGCATGGACATCTCCACGGATTCCGCGGTCCCCGAAGTGACATTGCCAGACAAGTGGATCGACGCAGATTCTTCAGTGTTTCGAGAGCGTTTCGACCGGAAGAGCTTCGAGGTCTCCCACCGCCTGGCATCTCATCCATGCTTTGAAGTCCCTCAATTGATAGATTTGGCGGAGCGAACCCTGAGAACGCGCCCATCTGATCTCTACTACGACATGGGTGACGTCGCACCTGGTCAAAAATGGAGAGATACGAATCGTGCGTTCTCACCGCTGAATGCACTAAGGCAGCTGGAAGATTCAAACGCCTGGTTCATCCTCAGAGAGGCGCAAAGAGATCCTGCCTACACCGAGCTGTACAGACATGCGATTGCAGAGGTCAAGGATATGGTTGGCGGCGGCATCGAATCCAAGATCAGAAATGAGGAGATCATCATTTTCATAACGTCACCGAAGCGGGTGACGGCATATCACATAGATCGCGAATGCAATTTTATTCTTCAAATCCATGGGGGAAAGGATTTGTACGTCTTTGACCGGGAAGATCGGCAGGTTCTTCCAGAGGTGGAAATTGAGCGGTTCTGGACGAACGACAACAACGCGGCAAACTATAGACCCGAACTGCAGGACCGAGCGCGGCTGTACAGATTGGTCCCGGGAAATGGCGTTCATGTTCCTGTCAACTGCCCCCACTGGTTGAAGAACGATGACAATATCTCGGTGACTTTGAGCGTAAACTTCCAGTTTATTGACTCTGTGCGAAGGGATATCTATCGCGCCAACTATTACCTCAGGAAGCTTGGAATCAATCCCAGTCCGCCTGGACGAAGCGCGGTGCGGGATCGAGCCAAGGCCATGGCGTTTTCGACGGCGCATGCCGCCGGGCGAGCTATCAAGTCGGCTTTGCAAAGGGGCGGTTAGTCTCAAGCCGGTCGCTTAACCTGCTGAAAATTGGCGTCGTGGCGTCGGACCAGCAGCCTGATTCCCAAGGCCCTCGTGGAGACGAGTGACCTTGCCCCCGAAAAACGAATCTCTTGCTGAGTGTGTAAACTCAAGCAAGGAGAAGAAACGATGACGGTCAAGGCAAAGCGGGCGCAGTACACGCTCGAATTCAAACT